>NZ_DASSES010000206.1:0-74063 GCF_035695185.1 Frateuria sp. | reverse complement strand
GAGGCCATCCACCGCGCCCGCCGCCAACCGTCAGGACCTCAGAGCTGGAGTTTCGAGATGCGCGTCGACCAGTTGCCCAGCGCGCCGCGCGTCCCACCGCACTGGAACAGCGGCGCGCTCAAGTACTGCGCCAGGTTGCAGGTGTGGGCGATGTACTCCGAGGCGGTCCAGATCGTGTTGCCCTCCGCGGCCGCCGCGCCGTAGTCGCCCCAGCGCGGCCGGTTGCCGGCCAGGTAGGGGATGCCCGTGAAGCCGTCCCACGGCGCGGCACCCGCGGCCGCGATATGCACCTCGCCGGCGCCGAGCTTCGCGTCCAGGCTGGCGTAGCCCGCGCTGGGCCAGTCGTTCGGGCCGACCACCGTGAACGCGATCACGCCGCGCCCGCTCTGCGTCACGGCGGAGGTGCCGTAGGTGAGGTTGGCATCCGGCAGGGCCAGCGTGCCGTTGGCGAAGACGCCGCCGGACTTCGGGTCGATGACGAAATAGGCGACGCCCGAACCGTGGCTGCCGTCCCCCAGCAACACGTCGGTGTCGAGCGTGCCCCATACCTTGCCGTTGGCGAAGCTGACCTGCTGCATGCGCGAGTCATTCACTGCCATCGGCCGTGGCGTGGGATACACGATGGTCGGATAACCCAGGTAGGTCGGTGCGCAGCCGGGCGTGGCGAAGCAATCCCTAAGTGGGGCATCGCCCGGCTTCTGCTGGACCAGGCTGGTGGGCACCGCGTAGGTCTGCACGCCCACCGGGGAGACGTCCAGGGCCAGTGACATCGGGGCACTGTCGATGGCGCCGGTATGGGACACCGCCCACAGCCAGATCGTGTCGGAGGTGCCCTCGTCGTAGAACACCGCGTCCGAACTCAGCAGGTACTCGGTACCGCCGTGCGCCCCGGCGTACTGCCCGCCGGTGGAGATCGCCGGCCAGACGGTGAAGGCGGGTGCGGGCACGCTGGGGTCGCCGGCATTGAACAACACCACGTTGGGCGAAGGATCGCCGGCCGCCAGCGCGTGCTTGGAGATCGCATAGATCTGCGCACCGTAGAAGCCGGAGCCGAACAGCGCGAACTCGTTGGTGGTCAGGAAGATCGCATGGGCGTCCGCACCGATGTGCGGGTAGTCGCCCAGACAGAAGCCGCCCGCGCAGCCGTGGTCCGGCGTGCCTTCCGTGCCGTTGTTCTGCACCGGCAGCCGGTAGATCGTCCAGGCACCGGTCGGGTCGGCCGTCTGACTGACCGCGATGTCGAGGTGATTGTTGCCCGACAGCGCCGAGCTGGTACCGACGCGGTCCAGCGTCAGCACGACCTGGAACCAGCGACGGGTGTCCGCGTCGTAGTAGCACGACGGGTCGGTGATGCTCGGGCCGTAGGCGCCGGTGTTGCGGTCGATCGCTGCCGGGTAGCCGTAGAACGTGTTCAGGTCGACCGGGCCGACAAGCTCGTTGCCGGCCTGGTCGTAGATCGCCAGCACGTCATTGACGCTTTCCATGACGAAGCCGTTGCCGGCGCACAGGCCCTGGTCCGGCGGCTCCACCGAGAACTGGTTGCCGTTGTTGGCGTAGCGCTGGTCGTGGAAGTCGAGGCCCTCGAACCCGCCCTTCAGTTGCGGGTGCGACTTGGCGCGCGTGGCATGCCCCATGGCGTCGAGGCCGTTGTGGTGGCCATGGCTGATGGTGCGGTTCACCACCGGCTGCTGGCCCAGGTCGTCCTCGCCGTCGCCCGACCCGGCGTCGCCCGCCGTCATCGCCGGGTCCTGCTCCAGGCTGGTGAACGGCGCGCCGCCCACGGGCGCGGCGTGGGGGACGGTGGTGGTGCCCTTCTGCAACTTCAGCGTGACCGGGGTTGCCCCCATCGCGCCGGTGGCAAACGCCATCGCCGCCAGGGCGATGAGCAGTCGAGTCTTCATAAACGGTCTCCTGTTCGTCCGTAAATCGGTTAGGTGACCGCGTCCCCCTGTAAGGCGCCGCCGTCGATCAGGCCGACGAGCGTCTACGCAAGTACGCATGCAGGCGCATGCGCGCGCGCCACGATACGCCCGAGCCTGCCGGTTTGCCACACGTCCATGGACGGGTCCGGTAGCCTCGTCGGCCGGCGCCGGCGGGGATGCGCGATGGCCGGCCTGCCTCCTGCGTGCACCGCCCCGGTGCAGGCGCGAACTTTCACAACTGCGCCACGAGCGCCTGCCTAATGTCCGCGCGAGATGCCGCAGGGGAGGCCCGCGGCGGCTGGAGACGGGGCTCCGGCAGCGCAGTTTCCGCGACAAGGCAGCGCCATCCGGCGCTGTCGTCGCTCGACGCGCCGATGCCCGGCGCCACCATGGAGGACCACCGCATGACACACCGTTACGCGATCAAGGCGTTGCTGGGCGCATCCATCGCCCTCGCCCTGTCCCTGTCCGCCCACGCCGCCACGGCATCCGGGCCGGCCAACACGCGCTTCGATATCAGCAGTCTCTCGCCCGGTGGCCACTATGACCGTTTCATCGTGACCTACCGCGACGGCAGCACCGAGCGCACCAACCACGCGGCGCTCCTGCAGAACGTGGGGGCGGCGATCAGCCGGGCGGGTCTCGACCGGGCCACGGTGGCCGGCGGTCGCGGTGCAAGCCTGCAGGCGTCCTACCAGCGCAAGCTCGCCACCGGCGCGGACCTGGTGCGCACCTCGCGCAAGCTCGACAGCGGCGAGGCGGCCAACCTGATCCGCCAGATCGCCGCGGACCCGGCAGTGGCCTACGTGACGCCGGACGTGATGCTGCACCGCGTGCGCGACATCCCGGCGCCGGACAACCTCGCCCCGGCCACCTTCACCCCCAGCGACACCTACTACCCCTACTACCAGTGGGACCTGAAGGCGCCCGACGGCAGCATCACCTACTTCGGCGACGCCAACCATGGCGGCACGCGCGTCAATGACGCCTGGGACCTGGCCGACGGCAAGGGCATCGTGATCGCCGTGCTGGACACCGGCATCACCCGCCACGTCGACGTCAACACCAGCCTGGCCAACCAGGGCTACGACTTCATCACCGATGCATTCGTCTCCGGGCGCCCCACCGACGACCGCGTGCCCGGCGGCTGGGACCTGGGCGACTGGACCACCACCGAGCCGTGGCTGTCCGCCTGCACCGACGAGAACAACCCGCCCGAGCCCAGCTCCTGGCACGGCACCCACGTCGCCAGCACCACCGGCGCCGAGATCACCGACAACGCCCTGGGCATGGCCGGCATCGCCTTCCACGCCCGGGTCTTGCCGGTGCGCGTGCTCGGCCACTGTGGCGGCTACACCAGCGACATCGCCGACGCGATCGTCTGGGCCGCGGGCGGCAAGGTGGACGGCGTGCCGCGCAACCACCATCCGGCGCAGGTGATCAACCTCAGTCTGGGCGGCGAGGGCCGCTGCAACCGGCACGACGTGACCGCCCAGGCGGTGGCCAAGGCGAATGCGCTGGGTGCGGTGGTGGTGGTTTCGGCCGGCAACAGCGACGACGACGCGGCCAAGTACACCCCGGCCGGCTGCCCCGGCGTGATCACGGTGGCGGCCACCGGCATCACCAGCCAGCGCGCCTTCTACTCCAACTACGGCCATGCGGTGGAAATCGCCGCGCCCGGCGGCGGCGTCTACCAGGACGACGATCCGGACACCGGAACGATCTCCTACGACGGTTTCATCTGGCAGGCGCTCAACGACGGCGACACCACCCCGGTGCCCGAAGGCACCATCTACGGCGGCTTCGCCGGCACCTCGCAGGCCGCCCCGCACGTCACCGGTACCGTGGCGCTGATGCAGAGCGCGCGCAAGGAACTGTGCCTGCCGCTGCTGAAGCCGAAGCAGGTGCTCAAGGTGCTGCAGAAGACCGCCTACGACCCGATGATCCGGCCCAAGGGCAAGTACTCCATCGGCGCAGGCATCGTGGACTCGGCGGCCGCGGTCGAAGCGGCGGTCGCGTTCAAGCCGCACGGCAAGTAAGCGCGCTACGGGAGGGGCGGGCGCGAGCCCGCCTCTCCCGGCCGGCCCCGCCACCTCCGGGGCACCCACGGGGGCGCTTGTGGCGTATAAACGATGCTCCCACGCCGCCTCAGGAGCATCCCATGAAGTCTCCGCTCAAGCTCGCCGCGCTCGCCCTTGCCGGCGCCCTTCTCGCCGCACCGGCCTTCGCCGCCCTCAAGGAAGGCACGCAGGCGCCGGATTTCACCGCACCCGCCTACCTGGCCGGCAAGCCTTTCACGTTCCATCTGTCCGATGCGCTCAAGAAGGGGCCGGTGGTGGTCTACTTCTTCCCCGCGGCGCACACGTCCGGCTGCAACCTCGAGGCGCATCTGTTCTCGCAGGCCATCGACAAGTTCAGGGCGCTGCACGCCACGGTGATCGGCGTGACCGCCGGCAACACTGACCAGCTGGCCGATTTCTCCAGGGAGACCGAGCACTGCAGCGGCAAATTCCCGGTCGCCGCGGACACGGGGGCGAAGATCGCCAGGGAATACGACGCCCTGCTGACGATGCGCCCGGGCTGGTCCGACCGGACCTCCTACGTGATCGCCCCCTCGGGCAAGATCGCCCACGTCTACTCCGACCTCAAGCCGAACAGGCACGTGCAGGAGACGCTCGACGCGGTCCGCACGCTCGAAAAATAAGCCGCCGCGGCACTCGAACCGAAGCGGCCCGCGACGCGGGCCGCTTCGTCCACCGGCCCGCTAGTGCGGGTGGCGCCAGGCGTCGAAGTCGAAGCGCAGCACCTGACCCATCCCGGGCGGGAATCCGAAGCCCATGTTGGACACGTACAGCGCACCGTCCGGTCCGAAGGTCAGCGCCGAAGGCAGCACCAGGCCGGTGACCACCGCGCGGCGCGCGCCGGACGGGTCGATGCGCACCACCTTGCCGGTACCTGGCGTCGGCGCCAGGTTGTCCTTGCCGGTGGTGTTCTCGAGCACGTACATGCGTCCATGGTGGAAGGCGATGCCGAGCACCGTGGTCAGGTGGCCGGCCACCGGCCACAACTGCCCGTTCCGGGTCAGCTTGAGCACCTTCGAGGAGCCCGGCGTGATCGGGAACGTGTTGAGGTTGCCGATGAAGAAGTGGCCGTGGTGGGCCAGCGCCGTCGGCACGATGTGGCCCTGGCTTGCCGACACGTCGACCACGCGCCGGACCTTGCCGTCGAGGCTCACTCTCACCAGCTCGCCGTGGTTGGGCTCGAGCGCGTACAGGTAACCGTGCAGCGCCACCATGCTGTACCAGGTGCCGTCCGGCTCGAAGTCCTCCTCCTCCGGGTTCTGCACCGGGTGGTGCTTCTGGTAGCGGCTCAGGTTGGCGATCCAGTGGATCGAGCCGTCCGGGTCGACCCGCGCGATGCCGTTGTAGGTGCCCTTCAGACCGTGCGAGCAGCCGGCCCCGGCCGTCAGCGCATACAGCTTGTGGCCGAGGAAGGCGACGTCCGCCACGCCGCTCACCAGGCCACCACTGGCGGCGTTGGTCTGGCTCGACGGGAACTTGTTGGTGACCGTGACACGATGGCCGTGGTGGTCGATCCGGGAGATGCGCCCGCCGGTGTAGCTGCCGCTGTACGGCCCGACCTCCGGCACCTGTGTGCAGTCCATGGCGGTGGTCGTGTGGGTACCGCCACGGCCGCCCTCGGCTACGTAGAGATGCCCGTCGGGACCGAACGTGAGGCCTCGCGGGTTGTTCAGGCCGGTGGCGTACACCGAGACCTTCACCGGGTAGCCCGTGTGCGTCTGCACCAGGCTGGCGATGGCTTGTGTACTGGGCAATGCGCCGGTTTCCGCGGCGATGGCCGGCGGTGCCGGGGACAGGCAGAAGGCGAGCGCGAGCGCGCCGATCAAGAGTCGCTTGCGTGGAATCATGAGGGAACCCTCCAGGGAGAGTGCGGCAGGATCCGGCGGTGCCGCGTCGCCTCGCAGGCTGCGCACCCCTTTGCGTGGCACGCGACAACCTGCCGCCAGCCATGGCCCGGCTGGCGCTGCACGAAGCCGATCGCGGATGCTGCCCTCCCGGCCCCGCACATGGGAAAACTCGATGGTGCGGCCGGTTCGCAGTGCGCCTGTTTGCGCCCGCTCTTCGCCAGCTCTTGCCGTCGTTCGTCTTGCTGGTCCCGCACCCGGGCGGCGATGCTACTCGTCGGCGGTAAGCCGGGTGTGACAGCCGCGTGGCAGTGGGTGAAGCCGTGCTGGACAGCAGTCGGGCAGGCGGGCCAGGGCGCGTGGGGAAGAGCCCCTCCCCCGCCCCGCCCGGTCTTCAACCGGCCGGCTGCCTCGTGTTCAGCGCGACCGCGGCACGGATGAGCGCCTGCAACGCCTCCTCGTCGAGCATGTCGCCTTCGTGGATATCGATCGCCCGCCGGGTGTTGCCCTCGAGGCTGGCGTTGAAGAGGCCCGTCGGGTCCTCCAGCCGGGCGCCTTTGGCGAAGGTGAGCTTCACCGCGTTCTTGTACGTCTCGCCAGTGCAGAGGATGCCGTCGTGCGACCACACCGGCACCCCTCGCCATTTCCACTCTTCCACCACGCCTGGGTCGGCCTGCCGGATGAGTGCCCGGACCCGGGCCAGCACCGGGCCACGCCAGTCGTCCAGGTCCCTGATCCTCGCGTCGATCAGCCGGGCGGGCGTCTGGCCGCCCGGCCCGTCCTTCAGGTTGCCGCTCTTCATGACGGTCATCGCCTCCTTCGTGATGCCCTGGCCGGGCCTGGCACGCGGCTCAGCGCCGCTCCTGCACCCGCAGCAGGTTGCCCGCGGGATCCCGCACGGCGCAATCGCGCACACCGTAGGGTTGGTGGGTCGGCTCCTCGACAATCTCCGCGCCGCTCGCCTGGATGCGCTCGAACGCGGCATCGAGGTCCGGGGTGGCCAGCAGCATGATGGCGTAGGTGCCCTTGGCCATCATCTCGGCGATGGTGCGCTTCTCCTCGTCGGTGACGCCCGGGCTCGCCGCCGGCGGGAAAAGCACGATGGAGGTACCCGGCTGGTCGCGCGGGCCGACGGTGATCCAGCGCATGCCGTTGTAGCCGACATCGTTGCGGACCTCGAAACCGAGCGTGTCGCGATAGAACGCCAGTGAAGCGTCCGGATCGGTGTGCGGGAGGAAACTGGCGTGGATGCTGATGTCCATGACGGCGGTGCTCGGTGTGGGAGGAGCCGTCATGCTAGGTCCCGCTCGGGGTCGGGCGCTTCTCGATTCCTGACCGGTCGCATGACCTGCCTGGCGACGCAGGCGGGCATGCCCGCGGTCGCAGCGGCCGCCTCGCGCCGGTAAATGCTCGGCGGGACCCCGACCAGTTCGGTAAAACGGGAGCTGAAGGTCCCCAGCGAGGCGCAGCCCACCGCGAAGCAGACGTCGGTGACCGCCAGGTCCCCACGTCGCAGCAGCGCCATCGCGCGCTCGATGCGCCGGGTCATCAGGTAGCTGTAGGGCGACTCGCCGAAGGCGAGCCTGAACTGGCGGCTGAGGTGGCCGGCCGACATGTGCACGCCGCGGGCGAGCGCCTCGACGTTGAGCGGCTGCGCATACTCGCGATCGATGCGGTCGCGGACCCGGCGCAGGCGCGCAAGGTCGCGCAGATGTGCGGGAGAGCTGCTGGTCACCTGCCTGGTCGTCCGTGCCTAGCCGTGGAGCGGAGACTCATAGCAGACGACCGGCAGGATGTGAACGCCCCGCCCCGGGTGCGCCGGGGTTCCAGTAGTCGAGTCCGCTCACCGGGATGACACGGCCGCTTTACCGCCGCCTCCATAGCGTGCCGTTTCCGGCCCAAGACCACGCCGGACCCGGAGTGCGGGCCGTTCCCGCATCGCTCCCTACAAGGAGGAACCCATGAAAGTCGCATTGCCCAGACCTCTGGCCGTGGGCTTGCTCGCAGCGCTCGCGGCAAGCGCCAGCGCCTTCGCGCAACAGGCCACGCCGATGCAGGCATCGCCTGCGGCCGGCCAGTCCGTCGGCGGCGCCACCGGCGCGGACGCCGACAACACCCGCCTGAACCGGCGGGACCGCGACCACGCCACCACCACCCCGGCAGATCAGCCGAACAACTCCCCGGCCGTGGACCTGGTCGCGAAAGTGCGCCAGGCCATCGTCCACGACGATGGACTGTCGATCAACGCCCGCAACGTCAAGGTCATGGCCGACAACGGCGTGGTGACGTTGCGCGGGCCGGTGGCCAGCGCCGCGGAGAAAGCGCGCGTGGAACGGGATGCCACCGGCGTGCGCGGCGTGACCCGCGTCGACAACCAGCTCGACATCGCCAACGATGCCCATTGAGGAGATGACCATGTACGCATCCGTGTATTGCACCGTTCCCGACCAGGAAAAGGCCGAGGCCATCGTCGACGACCTCAAGGATGCCGGTTTTTCCAGCACCGACATTTCCGTGCTGATGCAGGACCGTCGCGGCACCCGCGAGTTCGCCACCGAGCACCACACCAAGGCGCCTGAAGGCGCGACCACCGGCGGCGTGGTCGGCATGGGGGCCGGCGCCGGCCTGGGCTGGCTGGTCGGCATCGGCACACTGGCCATCCCCGGCCTCGGCCCGTTCATCGCCGCCGGGCCGATCATGGCGGCCCTCGGCGGCGCGGCGATCGGCGGGGCCACCGGCGGCATCGTCGGCGCGCTCATCGGCATGGGCATTCCCGAGCTGGAAGCCAAGCACTATGACGAGCGCATCCGCGAGGGGAACGCGCTGGTGACGGTGCATACCGAGGACATCGTCGAACGCGATCGCGCCCGCGCCATTTTCGAGCGGCATGGCGCCGCGGATATCGCCACCGGCACCGGTGCCGCCCTGGGCACGGCCCGCGGCACCGGCAGCAACCTCGACACCGGCCGGCGCTTCTGAGCCTTCCCGCGGGCCAACCATTCGAAGGCCGGCATGCCGGCCTCGAGTGGTGCGCCCCGGGCACATCCGGACCGGTAGCGCGCGGCTAGCCTTGGCCGTGACCCGGTATCCGGATGAGTTCGGGCGCGGACAGCAGCCGCATGGCCCGCAGCGTGCCGACCAGTTCGCGGTAGCTCTGCGAGAGCTGCCGGTACAGCGCCGCATAGGCCTGGCGGCTGGCGTCGGCCACCCCCTGGTAGGCGCTGCGGCCGATGTCCATGAAGTACTCCACGCTCACGCGGCGGCGCTCCGCGAGTTCGGGAAACAGGCCGGCCACCACCAGGCAGCGGTCGCCCACCTCGCGCAGGCCCTCCGCGCGCGCGCTGCCGACGCGCTGCATCGCCTCCATCCAGTCCACCCCGTGCACATGCGAAAGCAGCCAGGGCTCCCGTTGGTAGCGCAACAGCAGGAACACCAGGTAGCTCTCGTGCGTCTCGTCCAGCGGCCACCGGTTGCGCTCGCCCGCCTC
Source organism: Frateuria sp. (assembly GCF_035695185.1). Lineage (GTDB taxonomy): Bacteria > Pseudomonadota > Gammaproteobacteria > Xanthomonadales > Rhodanobacteraceae > Frateuria_A. The sequence goes on along the minus strand of NZ_DASSES010000206.1, from coordinate 64,729 downwards.
CTTCACCAGCGCCTGCCAGACCTGGGCCGGGGTTCCGGTATGAATTGCATCGAACATCTCTCGTCTGCCTCCACGCATCGCACCGACGGTTCGAGCGTACTGCGCGCCCGGGCGAAGCGCCCGGCAGCCGGGGGGCACGACTGCTGACACGGGGACGGTGCCGGCGGGGCCCTGGCGGCGAGCCCTTCGGTGCCTCCGTGATTCGGTGAACTGTGTCGCGTTTGTAATTGCCAGGCTTCACAAACCGGAAACGTTCATCTGCCTAGCGTCGAATCACACCCGGAAGGGGCCGGCGACCAAAGCCGGGGCCGGGTGCCATGGGGGATTGCCGTCCATCTGGGTTCACGCATCCGCCTCACTCGGGGGCCGCGCACGGCCGCCACTGTCAGAGGAACACGCATGCATCATCGTTTCGGAGTCAAGGCGCTGCTCGGCGCCTCCATCGCGCTCGCGCTCTCGTTTTCGGCCAACGCGGGCAGCACGCCGCCGACAACGACCCGCTACAACATCAGCTCGCTCAAGGACGGCGGGCACTACGACCGTTTCATCGTGACCTATCGCCAGGGGACCGCGGAGCGGTCGGACCATGCCGCTGCGGCGCAGAACATCCAGGCCGCCATCAGCCGCGCCGGCCTGGCACAGGCCGCCGCCGGACGCGCGATGCCCCGTGCCGTCTACCAGCGCAAGCTCGCCATCGGCTCGGACCTGGTGCGCACCTCGCGCAAGCTGGACAAGGCCGAGGCGGCCGCGCTGATCAAGCAGATCGCGTCTGATCCGGCCGTGCTGGGCGTCGCCCCTGACGTGCTGCGCCATCCGGTGCGTGATTTCTCGGCGCCCAAGGCGCTGCAGCCGGCCACCTTCACGCCGAGCGACACCTACTACGGCAACTACCAGTGGGACCTGAAGGCGGCCGACGGATCGACCACCGCGTTCGGAGATGCCAACAACGGCGGCAGCAATGTCGACAATGCGTGGGACGTTGCCGATGGCACCGGCATCACGATCGCGGTGCTCGACACCGGTATCACCCGCCACGTGGACGTGGACACGTCCCTGGCCGATGCCGGCTACGACTTCATCACCGACTCGATGGTCTCCGGCCGCGCGACTGACGGTCGTGCGCCGGGTGGGTGGGACCTGGGTGACTGACCACCACCGAACCCTACCTTTCCGCGTGCACCGACTCGAGCAATCCGCCGGAGGACAGCTCCTGGCACGGCACCCACGTCGCCAGCACGGCCGGCGCGGAGCTGACCAACAACAGCCAGGGCATGGCGGGCATCGCCTATAGCGCCAAGGTCCTGCCGGTGCGCGTGCTGGGCCACTGCGGCGGCTACGACAGTGACATCAGCGACGCCATCGTCTGGGCGGCGGGTGGCCACGTCGACGGTGTGCCCGACAACACCCACCCGGCGCAGGTCATCAACATGAGCCTGGGCGGCTCGGGCAGCTGCAGCGCGACCGACCCCGAGGGCCTGGCCGTGGCCCAGGCCAACAGCCTGGGCGCCGTGGTCGTGGTGGCGGCGGGCAACTCCAACGCCGACGCCTCCCGCTTCTCGCCGGCGAGCTGCCCGGGCGTGATCACCGTCGCCGCGACCGGCATCACCAGTCGCCGTGCGTTCTACTCGAACTACGGCTCGGCCGTGGAACTGGCCGCGCCGGGTGGCGGCATCTACGAGAACGACGCCAGCAGCGGCACGCAGTCCAACGACGGCTTCATCTGGCAGGCGCTCAACAGCGGCACCACCACGCCGGTGCCGAACGACAGCACCTATGGCGGCTATGCCGGCACCTCGCAGGCCACACCGCATGTCGCCGGTGCGGTCGCGCTGATGCAGAGCGCGCGCCTGGCCTCCGGCCAGCCGCTGCTCTCGCCCAGCGCAGTGCTGAGCATCCTGCAGAGCACCGCCTACGCGCCGAGCATCAAGCCGTCGCGGCGGACCTCGATCGGGGCCGGCATCCTGGATGCCAATGCCGCGGTACGGGCGGCGGTGAGCAGCACGGCCGGCAGCGCCGGCGGCACGACCGGGTCCGGCACGGGCCATGGGAACGGCCGCTGACCGGGCGACGGAGCCGGAGCGAGGGAGGCGGCACCTGCCGCCTCCTTTTTTTTCGCGGGTTGCCTCCCTGTCCGCCCGCGGGCGATCACCCGCCCTGCCCGGCGGTCTCGGGCCAGCGGAACTTGGCGCCGAGCATCACATCCCAGTGCGGAGGCGACAGGGCATACATGCCGGCGCCCGGCGTGAACGTGAGTTCGCCAACGTAGACCCTGCCTCCGTAGTAGTAGCAGTCCACGCGCAGGAAGCCGAACGGCTCGGCCAGCTTCCTCGCAATGCGCATCATCTCCTCCAACCCCTCCACCTGCGGCAAGGGCTTTCCGCTGGGCTTCAGGCCGCGGAAGCGAAACGGCGCGGGCGAATAGTCGGCCAGGTAGAAGTCCTGCGTCATGTCGTTCTTGAAGCGGTCGTGGACATACTGCACGAAGACGAAGGGCTCCTGCCCGTCACCCGGGTTGAGCACGCAGAACTTGTAGTCGTCGGGCGGCTCCCCCGTGGGGCCGAGCAGCGCTTCTTCGAAGATGATCCGGCGCGGGATCTTCCCGTAGTGCTTTTCCCGCTGCCTGATCGAGAAATCGGTCTTCAGCCATCCGTTGGCCAGGTCCGCGAGTGCGTCCAGATCCTCCTTGCGCTTGTCCAGGACGATCCGCGTCTGCCCCGCACTGTGGTTCGCCTTCATCACGAAGACATCGGGCAGGCTGCTGAAGGTCTCGCGCGTGACCTGATCGCAGGAAAAGAACGCCGGCACCAGGTACTTCTCGCCGACCACGTCCGCGATGTAGTCGCGAACCGCCACCTTGTCCGCCAGCCGCGTGAAGACCGGCAGCGGGTGGCGCATCCGGTGGAAGATCTTTTCCGAGTAGCGCCTGGGTTGCGCGAGGCTTCCGACCCTGCCGTAGATCTGCAGATACCGGTAGGGGTAATAGACCGGATCGGGCATGCGCTTGACGATGGCTCTTCTTATTTTTTTTATGCGTGCGATGAAGCTGGTCATTCATGGTTTCCTGGTACGTATCGGCGCGAGGTCCAAGGGAGACCCGGGGCCGGGGACACCACTGCACTGCCGTCCAGAAGGTCGACGGCCTAAAGGGACGAAGCCTGTGTCGCCCCCTGTGAAGGAACTGCCAAGCGCCGCCTCGATCAGACTTTTCCTACACCGGCACTGTGCGCTGCCTCGCATAACCGCAGCTGACCCGTCACCAGACCAGTGCCCAACTGCCATCGGGCCTCTCCGCCACATCGCAGCCCATGCGGGCGTATTCCCGGCGCAGGACATCGAGCAGCCAGCGTCGGTCTTCCGGTGCCGGCTGCCCGACACGGAAGCCACGGACGCAGGTCGGCACCAGGGCGAGTTCGCACAGCCGCCCGTGCGAGGTATCCAGCTGCGGGAAATACATGAGCCCCAGCTCGCTGCGGAACGCCTGGTGCCCGCCGATGCCCTCGTAGTCGTTGAGGAAGTCGCCGCAGCCGTACAGCACCAGATGGCCGTGGTGCACCTCGGCCGCCCTGGGGTGGTGGGAGGAATGGCCGCAGAGCAGGTGCACGCCGGCTTCGTCGATCAGCGCGTGGGCGAACGCCCGCTGCGCCGGCGCGATCTCATAGCCCCAGTTGCCGCCCCAGTGCAGCGAGAACAGCACCAGGTCGCCCGTGTGCCGGTGCCGGGCCACCTCGGCCGCGACCAGTGCCACGGTGGCCGCCGACAGATCGGGCAGGCGCCACACGCCCGCACGGGTCGCTTCGGCGGCCCAGTCCGGCGGCACCCCGGCGTCCCCGGTGGCCGCCGCGAACACCAGCAGGCGACGCCCGCCAGGCAAGGACAGCACCGACGGCGCCTGCGCCGCGGCCAGCCGCTCGCCTGCCCCGCAAACCGCGATCTTCGCCGCCCGCAGCACCGCCAGGGTCTGCGCCAGGCCCTCGTAGCCCCAGTCGAGCACGTGGTTGTTGGCCAGCGTGCAGCAATCGATGCCGGCGTCGGTGAGCACGCCGACGTTGGCCGGGTTCATGCGGTAGTTGATGCCCTTGGGCCAGGGACGATCATGCCGGGTAATGCTGGTTTCCAGGTTGACGATGCGAAGCGCCGGCCGGCGTGCCTGCCACTGCTTCAGCGCCTCGCCCCAGACGTAGCCGGCCGCGACCTTTCGCGGTATCGGGCCGTGCGCCCGCTCCGCCAGCGCGACGTAGCCGCGCGCATCGTGCACGTGGCCTTCGTACAGCACCGGATCGGAAGGGTGCGCCAGGATCTGGTCGATACCCCGGCGCCGCAGAGGAACAGCGTCACCGGCTCGCGCCGGCCGCCCTGCGGCGGCCCCCGGGCCTTGCCCGCATGCACGCGGTGCACGAGCACGCCCCCGACCGCACCCAACGCGATGCGGCTCCATCGCCTGAGGAATGCCCGCCGATCCAGCATGGCCGCAGCATGGGCCGCCGCGGGTTATGCCGTGTTGAAGGCGGGCCGGGCGGTGTCGACGGATGGGCGGACGGCCGAGTCGTTTGCCGCCGGGCACGGGCCTGCCCTCCGGCAGGCCATTGCACGGCGGGCCCGGCAGCAGCCGACGGACGAGTCAGCGGTTGTGCGGCGCGATGATCTCGCTCAGGTAATCGGGCGTGCCCTTGACCCGGACGAGGTGCGGATATTGCAGGCCGCCGTGGTAATCCACCGGCACGGTACGGTAGCCCCCCTGGAACTTGAGCAGCAGCTCGATCGGCGCCTTGCCGTTCTTGGCGGCGGTGATCGCGCGCTTCAGCACGTCGGTCGAATAGTCCTGCCCGTTCACCGCCACCAGCATGGCACCGGTGCTGACGCCGGCCTTGAAGGCCGGCCCGTCCCAGCGCACGTCGTTGACCTGCCCGTGGTCGTCCAGCGTCAGGCCGATCGACCAGGCGAAATTGAAGATGTGCCGTGGCGACTCCGGCCGGCTGTCGTACTGCTCTTCGTAGGCGCTCGGCTGGTCGGTGTAGACGAGCTTCCAGCCGGTGCCCTGCAGGCCGTCGAGCAGCGGCGGATCGAGCGTGTCGACGTGCGCGTGCAGGAAGGCGGCCCAGCCGTAGGGCACCACGCCGTTCAACGCTGTCACGACGTCCTCGAAGGTGTAGGTTTTGGTGACGAAGCTGCCGTTGTCGACGCCGAAGAAGGCACGGGCGAAGTCGTCCAGCGACTTCCTGCCGTGGCTGAGGGCACGCAGCTTGGCGTCCACCTCCAGCCACAGCATCTGGCCGGCGCTGTAGTACTCCTCGCTCATCTGCCAGCTGCGGTAAGGCAGGCCCGAGCGATGGGCTGCGGTCGGGTCGTTGGTGGTGTCTTCCAGCGTGCGCCACTGGAAACCCTCGCGGTTGCGATCGTAGTTGGCGGCCGTCATGGCCAGCGCATCGCGGAACTGCTCCGGGGTCCACAGGCCCGAGCGAGCGGTCAGCACGTAGCCCCAGTACTGGGTCTGTCCTTCGTACACCCAGAGCAGCGAGTCGCCCATGGGCACGTTGAAATTCGGCGTCCACAGGTCCGCCGGACGGCGGAACTTGCCGTTCCACGAATGGGTGAACTCGTGCGCGAGCAGGTCGCGTCCGGGCGCATCCTCTTTCCAGGCGGTGAAGTAGTCGGCGCCCAGCCCGTCCTCGCTCGACTGGTGGTGCTCCAGCCCGTTGCCGCCCAGCTGGTCCGAGAGCGAAAACAGGAAGTCGTAGTGGTCGTAGTGGTGGGACCCGAACAGCGTCACCGCCTCGGCCACCAGCGCGCGATGCGCCTGCAGCTGCCCGGGGGTCATCGCCAGGTACTTCGGCGCGTCGGCGACGACGTCCAGGTGCACCGGCGCTCCGCCGGCCGGCGTCAGGTCGACGCGCTTGAAGTACTGCCCCGCGTAGATCGGCGAATCGACCAGCGTGTTGAAGGGCACCGGCTTGAAGAGGGTGGTGTCGCCCTTGCTCGACGCGGTTTCCAGCGCGCTGCCGAACTGCCATCCGTGCGGCAGCGTCACGCTCGGCGCGAAGGTGATACCGCGCGAGAAATGGCCGGCCGGATACAGCGCCATCTTGTTCCATTCCAGGTCCAGCATGCGGTCGGTCATCTCGTAGCCGCCGTCGCGGCTGGAGAGGTACTGGAAGTCCGCGTCGATGGTGGACACGCCCGCCGGCACGTCCAGGTGGAATGCATACACGTCGTACTCGTCGCGCATCCACTTGAGCGGCCGGCCGTTGGCGCTGAGCTTCAGGCCGGCAAGCATGGCCACCGGACCGCTCGGCGAATGGTCGCCGGGGATCCACTCCGGGTACAGCAGGGTCAACGCACCGGCCGTCACCGGCAGGGTCTCGTGCACCCGGAAGATGCCCTGCCGCGTGTCGCTTGCATCCACGTGGATGGCGACCGTGCCCGGATAGGGCGTGTCCTGCGGGGGTGGCACACGGGACTTCCCCGGGGCCTGGGCACACGCAACGCCCGCCGCGAGGGCCATCGACACCGCCAGGGCGAGACGCCATGGGCGGCCGCGCAAGGCGATCGGCAAACCAGCGGAAACGGCACGGGACATGAAAACCTCCGACAGGCACATGGACAAGCCTCGCAAGTTACAGCAAAAGTCAGGGGAGACTCCTGCCCGGCAAGGTTGTGCCCGCGGCGGCATATTCTCCGCAGCTTGGCGTTCGGACCGAGGAGAAGGGAGATGGTCGAATTCGAAGTCACTGCCGGGATAGCGGCGGCCGCCCAGCGCGTCTGGACCTTGCTCGCAGACGTCGAGTCCTGGCCGCGCTGGCTGCCGACGGTAACCCTTGTCGATGCCCTCGATGGCGGCCCGCTGGCGATCGGCAGACGCTACCGGGTGGAACAACCGAAGCTCCGCCCCGCGGTGTGGACAGTGACCGAATTCCAGTCCGGAACGCACTTCCAGTGGCAGGCCCGCTCGCCCGGCATGACGATGGTTGCGGACCATGCCGTGACGCCTCTCGACGGACAGGCGGTCCAGATTCGCCTGCGCTTCCGGTTCGAGGGCGTGCTCGGCGCATTGCTGGGCAGGATGTTCGGCCGCACCACGCGCCGTTATCTTCAGGCCGAGGCCCAGGCGCTGAAGCGCCAGGCGGAGACTGGCTAGCGGCCAGGCCGATCGCGTGCGCCCCGCTTCACCTCATGCACTCGCGGCTTCACCCCCCTGGTGCCGGGAGTTGCTCAGTGGCGGATGGCCTGGGCGGGTGCCGGTAACGCGACGTGCTGATGCTGCAATCCCTCCGGGTGGGGGCCGACCGGTTGCGCGGACGCATGGAACTTGGCGCTGCTTTGTGCCAGCGGCTTTGCAACGGCCTGGAGGATGTCGACGCCGGCAACTTGCCGGAACGGTGAATCGAGCTCCCCTTGCACGGCAAAGGCGCGCGTCGCGTTCTCCCCCAGCACCACATGGTCGATGCCGGCCAGACCACGCCCCCGTGCAGCGGTGACCAGCGCGCCGGCAAGGTTGTTCGACAGCTCGTCGGGCGTGCGGCCGCACTTCGCGTCGATGAGGTGAACCTGCTCCAGTGCCTGGCAGAAAAGCGCGTGTCCCGGATGACGGCGATCCGCGAGGCTCACGCCTTGCTGCCGTATGGCTTCATCCAGCGTTTCGAGCGTCCGCGGCCCCGCGAGGCCGTCGCCTTTCAATCTATGCGCCCGCTGGAAGGCCACGACCGCTTCCCGCGTGCTCGCGCCGAAGGCGCCATCGGGTTGCAACCCGCGGCCGTGCGCATCGGTGATGCCAAGCCTGGCCAGGTTGGTCTGGAGGGCAACGACCCCGTCGCCATGGGAGCCTTTGCGAAGGACGTGGATCGCGGGCCCCTGACCTATGGCTCTCAACGCCTCCTGCAAGTCCTGGTCCACTGCGAAGGTGGCGGGATTGAAGTCGACACTCCCCACCTTGGCCTGGGCGCGATCAAGCGCGGCGGTTTTCGTGGCGTCGCTGTAGGCCTCCAGGTACCGTCCCGCGGAGGTCGCGGCCTCGACGCCGGCGTAGCTCTTGTTGTGACGCGCGATTTCCTCGGCCGCGGCCAGCATGTCGTCGTAATTGCCGCCATGGGACAGGACGTCGCGGAATCGAGCCAGTTCAGCCGGCCTTTGGTTTGCGGTTTTCATCAGGACGGCAACGGCTTCCAAACGGTGGTTTTCGGAGACGTTTTTGCCGACGGCGTCCAACATGTCCAACGCTTGTTGGGTTGCACTGCGAATTTGCGGGTAGTCGATATTGCTATGAATCCATTTTTGACCGCCTTCCGATTTTGCCCATGCGTTGAATGTGTCACGCACATCAGGCTCAATGAAATCCAGCTTGCTCCGGTTGTTCTTGCCATCACCGTGAGTAAGCAATTGGTCGCGGAGCTTCGCCTTGTCACCGGGGAAAGCAAGGTGATGTTTTTCAGCGTACTGCGCTGCCTGCGCGATAAGACCATCCACGTATGTGACCTGACCAGGCTCCAAGGGCATGCTTCTTGTTGCGCCTAGTGGCCATGTCCCGCGCTTCCCAAGGTCGACCTGGATGGCCCCGATCGAGTAGCCACTATCGGCCGCAACCTTCTCCACCTTGCCCCAGTTGGGTTCCAACCCTTCCAGGGTGATGCCGGCAATGGTCAGATGGTAGGGCGAGGGCCCTCCCTCGGTGGCGCGGCCCACGATGAAATACATGGCGCCGGCGAGGGCGTCCAAGTCGTGCGAATCCGGTCCTGGCATACCGTTCCTCCCTTAACGGATGGGGTTTTCAAGGATGAGCCTTGGCGCTAGAGGTCACTGGCAAGGGCGAGGTACTCGTCCAGCTGGTTGGCTCGCTGGCAGATGGCGAAGGTCTCGTTTTGCGTCACCTGCAGGTTGCCGATGAGCTCACTTCCATAGAGGGAGCCTTCGAGTTCGGCTGTCTTGCCTTGCAACTTGAGCCAGGCGCGCTCTGCCTCGATCGCGCTCTTCCTCTTATCTCCGTCGAGCTTGTGCAACAGAGCTCGATAGCTGGCGTTGAGCCGGTGATCCTGCCGCTCCCGCTCCTGCGTCGTGCAGTAGGCCTCGTCGATCTCGTTGAACCGGGCCTTGTCGATGCACGAATAGAACGCCTCGGTGATCCCCTTGGGCGCATCGCGGCGGATGCGGCTGCTGGGGCGCTCGACCGCGCCTGCCGCAGAGCTGCAGGCGACGAGGGCGAATGCGACGATGGTCATCCTGATGCGGTTCATGGCGGCTCCGGGGCTGGTGGGTTACCAAAGCCGAGCTTGCCGCGGCCCGGGGTGCCTGTCTGTCGGCCGATGACTACGCCTTGCGACCGCAAGGTCGAAGGATCGGCCAGGCGCCTACAGCTTCCTTTTCTCCCGCCCGGCCAGGAGGACCGCGCGTGCCGGGAGCGAAGCGTGGCTTCCAGCCTTTGCCGTGTCGATGCCGGCGGCCCTGCGTGGCCGCTCGACACGGGTTGATCGAAATCAATATCCACCTGCCCCGGGAGTGCCATAAAGGTCCCTGGAAGAGGGGATGGTGTCGCCCAGTGCGCCGCGGATGCGCGCGATTCCCGGCCACCATGCCGATGGCAAGCGAAACCCGCGCCCCATTCGCCAGCCGGAGTGCTGCCCCTCTTCCACCTCCGCACGCCCGCCCGGGCCCACCGCCGGACGCGGCAAAACCGACCCGACTGCGCTCGCTGCAATCAGCCGCAGTGCCCGCAGCAGGTGCTTCCACCGCTGATGTGCACTTCTTTCTCAAGCGGCCGGGCCAGGCAACCGATGGCCAGCAGCGCGTCGACGACCTGGGCACTGCTTGCGCTCGCCAGGACCTCCAGCCGGCCGCGCCCGGCATCCAGTACGACGCTTGCGTGGGGATCGAGCGCATGCACGGCGGCAGCGAGCAGGGTCGTGTCGTGGTGCGCGGTGGACAGTTCGAATTGCATCGTGGACTCCATGGAAGTTGCCGGCACCTGCCGGCCCGACCATGGTGAGGCACGCCTGCTTTCCTGCCCTGATCCGGGTCAACCGCGCGGCACGTCGGACGGTCCGCGGCAAGCGCCACCTCAGAGGGCCAGCCAGGCGTACAGGAACAAGGTGTCGTTGTCGCCCGCGCGGCGCCCCGCGTCGTCGATGTTGCGCACCCGGCCGGCAAAGCGGCTGTAGTGGGTGTACTGCGCGCCCAGGCGAAGGTTGGCCGTGGGGGCGAGCCAGGAATCGGCCTGGCCGAACGGGTTCCAGTCCAGCTCCAGGCTCTGCCCGCGGGTGTCCGGGCGGCCCGGCGCATACAGCAGGGCGTCGCGGCTGCCGTCGTCGGCGAACAGCCCCAGCGTGGCGCCCCAGCGGTTGCGGTACCAGTAGCTCGCGCTGGCGTGCAGTGCATCGAGGCTGCCGTGCAGGCGCTCGGCGTCGCCGGCCGCGAAGGTGGCATCCAGCCGCTGGCGCTCGTGCACGTACAGGGCGTTGACGGTCACCAGCTGGTCGTTGCCGGTCCACTGGTAGGCCGCATCGAGGCCGAGGTCGCGGAACCGGTCGTCGGGACCGGCCAGCGCGACCGCGTGTCCGGTCGCGTCCTCGCCGGTCAGTCCCCGCCGGGCGTCGAGCGCGAAGCCGCCCAGCGTGAAGCTGCCGGCAGCCAGGTTCCAGCTGTAGGCCAGCCGCGCATAGGGCGTGATGCCGGCCAGGCGCCCGTCGAAGTCCGCGTTGACCCTGCGCAGGAACGCCGGAGACAGCGAGCGGTACCCGCCCGCTTCCGCATACAGCGCGCCGCCGAGCTGCACGTAGCCGGTGACACCGACCACCTGCCCGCCGAGCGCGCCGAACAGGGCCGGCTGCGCGGGCGACGACGGCGCGAGATCGGCGGCGATGTAGGGGTATTGCCAGGCCGGCGCGGTGTTGAACACGTCGCTCACGGTCGGGTTGTTGTTGAGCGTCACGCCCCAGATGCCGGCGTGCCGCCGGCCGGAGAAGGTCCGCGCATAGCGCAGGTCGATGTTGTCCCAGCCGAGGGACCCACCGTTTTCCGAGTAGGTGGCCTGCGCGAAGACACCCAGGTGTTCGGACAGGCGGCCGGCGAGGAAGGCCGATGCCTGCTGCAGCTCGACGTTGTCGTTGCGCGAGAAGCCGTCGGCCGGCGGCTCGGCCTGCGCCTTGCGCGTGCGGGTGAAGGACTCCACCAGCATCGCGGACAGGGGCGCGTTCGGCGCGTCGGCCGTCTTCAGGGTGTAGCCGAGCAGCTTGAACTGGCGACCGAAGGCGGTCAGCTGGGGACCGAAGCCGCCGACGTGGCAGGCGACGCAGGGCTGGCCGGTCTGCCTGGCGAACGAAGGCACCGCATGCGCCTGCCATGGCAGCAGCAGGCAGGCGAGCCACAGGCCGTGCCATCCACGCGCGCAGCGCGGCATACGGGTCGAAGTCAGCCATCGCATGACGCCAGCTCCTTTGCATCGGGCGACTGCCCACAACCAGTGTGCAGCGCCCCGGCGCGCCATGGATTGACGTGGGTCAACCGCCGCACACGCATGCGCCCGCGCCTGCCGCAATAGGCATGACGGCAGGTGCCCGGCCGAGGCCGGGCCGCCGATGATCCGCGATCCCCGTTTTCCCCGAGCCCCTGCATGACCAAGCTTCTCCGCCTTGCCTGCCTGTCCCTGCTCGCGCTGGTGACCGGCTGCAGCACGCCAGCGACCACCCGTCCGGATGCGCGCACGCCGCTGCTGCTGGTCTCCATCGACGGCTTCCGCGCCGACTACCTCGATCGTGGCGACAGCCCCACGCTGCAGGCGCTTGCCGCCGAGGGCGTGCGTGGCGACGGGCTGCAACCCTCGTTTCCGTCGCTGACCTTTCCCAACCACTACAGCCTGGTCACCGGCCGATACCCGGATCACCACGGCATCGTCGACAACGCGATGACGGTGCCCGGCCTGGGCCGGTTCACGCTGGCCAACCGCGCTGCGGTCAGTGACGGGCGCTGGTGGGACCAGGCCGAGCCGATCTGGGTCAGCGCCGACCGGCAGGGCGTGCGCACGGCCACCATGTTCTGGCCCGGCTCCGAGGCACCGATCCGCGGCCGTCGCCCCGATCACTGGCTGGTCTACGACGGCGACATGCCCTACGACGCACGCGTGGACCAGGCACTGCACTGGCTGGACCTGCCGGCCGCGCAGCGGCCCGGATTCCTCACCCTCTACTTCGAGGCGGTCGACACGGCGGGCCACTACCACGGCCCCGACTCCGCACAGACGGATGCGGCCATCGCCCAGGTCGACCACGCGATCGCCCGGCTGGTCGCCGGGCTCAGGCAGCGCGGCCTGTACGACCGCGTCAACCTGATCGTGCTGGCCGACCACGGCATGGCGGCCACGCCCCCGAACCAGCGGATCTTCCTCGACGACCTGGTCGATCCTTCGCACATGCAGATGGTGTCCGAAGGTGCCATCGCCGGCATCGTTCCCGCCCCCGGCCACGAGGACGAGGTCGCGGCGGCCCTGCTCAAGCCGCAGCCGCACATGCAGTGCTGGCGCAAGGCCGACATCCCGCCGCACCTGCACTACGGCCACAACGAGCGCGTGCCGCCGCTGTTCTGCCTGGCCCGGGTCGGCTGGCTGATCACCCGCAATCGCGGCACCGTGCTGCACCACGGCAAGGCCATCCTGGGCGAGCACGGCTTCGACAATGCCGACCCGCGCATGCGCGCGCTGTTCGTGGCGCACGGTCCGGCCTTCCGTTCCCATGCCCGCATGCCGGTGTTCCCCAACGTGGATGTCTATCCGTTGATGACCCACCTGCTCGGGATCCGGCCGCAGCCGGGCGACGGGCACTACGCGGACGTCGCGGACATGCTCGTGCCCGCGGCGCGCTGAACGCCCGCCGGCGGTCGGCGGGCCCGGCCGTGGGCCTCACGCAAGCGTCGGCGGACCGGCGCATACTGGCGCTTATGTTCGAGCGGTCATGGCGTCGTGGACCCGCTGTCCTTCGTCCTGCAATCGATCCGCCTCGACGGCGCGGTGTTCCTCAATGCCGAGTTCACCGCGCCGTGGTGCGTCGAGGCCAGCTTCGGGATGCCCGAGCCCGAAGTGCGCCGCACCGGTGCCGACCACGTGGTTTTCTTCCACTGCCTGACGGAGGGCCGGTGCCTGGCGAGCCTGGCCGGCTCGCAGGACGCGCTCGCGCTGCAGGCGGGCGACCTGATCTTCTTCCCGCACGACCACCGGCACCGGCTCGGCAGCAGCATGCGTGTGCCGTCGATCGACACCGACGGCCTTCCCAGGCACACGCCCCCGGGCGAGCTGATCGAGCTGCGCCACGGCGGTGGCGGCGAAGCGACCCGCTTCGTATGCGGCTATCTGGCATGCAACCGCCAGGTCAGCCGCGGACTGCTGTCCGCCTTGCCGCAGATGTTCCGCGTGTCGTTGCGCGACGTGCCGGGCAGCGCCTGGCTGTTCGACATGCTGCTGCTCGGCGTGCGGGAATCGGCCGCCCACCGGCCGGGCGCGGCGTCGATCCTCACCAAGCTGTCAGAGCTGCTGTTCGCCGAGGCGCTGCGCCACTACGCCGACGGACAACCGGCTGGCCAGGGCGGCTGGCTCGCTGGGCTGCGCGATCCCCTGGTCGGGCACGCACTCGCCCTGCTGCACCAGCAGCCCGCGCACCCGTGGACCGTCGATGCGCTGGCGCGGGCGGTCGCCTCGTCGCGTTCGGCACTGGGAGAACGCTTCGTGCGCCTCACCGGCGAGCCGCCGATGCAGTACCTGGCGGGCCTGCGGCTTGCGCTGGCCGCGCAGGCGCTGCGCGCCGGCCAGGAGACGGTCGCCCGCGTCGCCGAGCACAACGGCTACGCCTCGGAGGCGGCCTTCACGCGCGCCTTCAAGCGCCGCTACGGCGTGGCGCCCTCGCGCTGGCGCCGGCAGGGCGAGGAGGACGCGACCGCGCCCTCCCCGCTGCTGGCCGACCGTGCCTGACGCGATGGCCGGCCGTCCTTGCGCCTTTCAGGCCACCTTGCGCCCGCCGCTCATCGCGAACACGTCGCTGGCGAACAGCGGCTTGCCGCCGATGGCCCACTGGCCCTGCGGCACTTCCTCGACGACCACCCAGGTGACCCCGCGCATGTTCTCGCCTTCCACGCTGACCATGGCGTCGGTGAGGCGGGTGACGATTTCCTGCTTCTGGTGGGCATCGAAAACACCCTGGATGAGTTTCACGTTGATCATCGGCATGGCCGCTTCCTCGTTTCGTTGGGGGGAAAAGCAACAGGTCCTGTTGCACGGCCAGTGTGGCCAGGCCAGCCCACCGCCTGAATGACCCGGGCACCGGCGGACTTGGCCGGAACGCCGGGGTCCGTGGTTCTCCCGCACGCCGGCGACCCGGCAGTCGCCGCGCGTCGCACGGGGTTGACCTGCATCAACCATGCCGCCTTACGCCGGCCCAGCATGGGACGTGGAGCCGGGGCGCCGCACCCTGCCCACACCTCGCCGACCGGAGGGCACACGCCATGCCACCCACCAACCCATCGCTCGTCGCCTACTACAGCCGCAGCGGCACCACCGCGCGCGTCGGCCATGCGCTCGCCCTTCGACTGGGGGCGGACGAACTGGCGATCGAAGACCTGCGTGGCGACGTGTCCGTCTGGCGCGCTGCGCTGGACCGCCTGCTGGGCACCCTGCCGCCCGTTGCCGAACCCACCGTGGCGCTGGACCGCTACGGCCTCGTCGTGCTCGGAACGCCGGTCTGGGGTGGTCGCGCCGCCTCGCCGGTGCGCCGGTTCCTGCACGACCACGGGGCCGCCCTCGCACAGGTCGCCTTCTTCTGCACCATGGGCGGAAGCGGCGCCGACAGCGCCTTCGCCGACATGCAGCAACGGCTCGGCAAGGCACCGCGCGCCACCTGCGCGATCGACGCCAAGGCCCTGGAGGGCGATCGCTACCTGGACACGCTCGACACGTTCGCGGCCAGGCTCGCCGACGGCGCGCAGGCCCCGTTGCATACCGTCCCGAACGGTGCGGTGCTGCATCCCTGAGTGCCGCGAGCCGGGTGACGCATCCCCGGCCGTGCGGTCGCCTACGCCTGGTCCGTGTCGGGCGCCGCGAACGCCTTGCTGTAGTGCCCGGAAGGATCGAAGCAGCAGACCCGGCGCTTGCCCGAGGCGAGCATGTCGCAGGCATCGACCACCCGCTTGGCGCGGGTGGCCGGCTGCTTCGCGGAGGTGATCCAGTGGATCCAGTCCACGCGCGCGAGGGTGGTCGTGCGCTCCCAGGTGGCCCGCGCCTCGGGCGCGCCCTCGAGCGCCTGGCGCAGGTCCGACGGAAGCTCCGGCTCCGGCTCCCGGGCCACCGGCGCGATCTCGAGCACGACCGTCCCGCCGACGTCGGCGCCCGCGGCTTCGCGCAACGCCGCATCCACCCTGAGCCAGTGACTGAGTCGGCCATCGGGCTCGAGCGTGGCGCGGAACGTCTGTCCGTTGAGCCTGCCCTCCACGCTGGTCCGGCCCCGCCGCGGCAACCGCGCGCTGACCTCCGCGGGCAGCACCACGAAGGTCCACGACGCGTCGCGCGGCTGTGCCGGGCGCAGCAGCCTGGCCTCGAAACGGGAAGCGTGCGTCTTCTTGTCCATCTCGACTGTCCTCAGGCAACCAAAGGGGCTACGGCATCGGGGCCCGTGCGCAAGCGCGTTTCCGGGCGCCGATTGAATCCCTACCCTCGCCAGTTGGCGTGCGTGCGCCAGAACTCGACGCTGCGGCGATAGGCCTCCCGATCCAGCGGCACGCCCGAGCCGCCCTCTTCCACGCCCAGCGCATTGCGCATCATCGTGATGGGCGCCATCGGCGTCTCTTCCGGCTCGGCGGTGTACATGCAGCCCACCACGCCCCAGTCGGCCTCGATGCGGGTGCCCTCCTTCGCCAGCTGTTCGCGGCTGTAGAGGATCGGGACCAGGTAACCGGCCACCGGCGGATCCAGCCCCTCGAACCAGCGCACCAGCACCGGCAACTCCTCCCGCGTGCGCGCCTCGTAGTCCGAGCGCAGGAGATGCCGGTTCGCGTCGGTGATCGGCACCGCCAGGCAGCGCGTCGAGGTCCAGTTGCGATGCACGTGCAGCTTGCAGAACGGGGCGTAGCCGTCGAGCACCTTCAGCGGCGGCACCTCGTTGAGATGGCGCTCGAAGGCCTCGGGCGTGCAGTCCTGGATGGTGTTGCGGCGCCGCTCGCGTGGGAACAGCCGGGGAAGGGCGAAATCGGTGAGGACGATGGACATGCGGGACTGGTCGTGGCGGGGGAGCCGGCATTATCGCGTCGTCCGCCGGCCGGCGGCCGCCCGCGCTCAACCAGCCACCCGCACGACCACCGCCTGGATCCGGCCCTCCACCGGGCCGGCGCCGAACCGCGCGGCGATGGCATCGGCGGCCGCCGTGGTCGCCGCTTCCAGCCCCGCCGGGTCGCGCGCCTCGATCTCGCCGCGCAGCGGCGTGCCCTGGCAGTAGGCCAGCGCGGCGGTCGCCGGCGTATCCGCGCGGCTGACCTTGGTGACCGTCTCGAATGCCGGCGCCGCGGCGAAGCCGGCGAGCGCCAGGTCACGGGCGATCGCTGTGCGGGAGAAGTAGCCGTGGGGCAGGCGCGCGAGGAAGCGCGGCGGGTCATCGGGGAACAGCGCGCCGACCGCGCCGGTCACCAGGTGGGCGAAATCGTTGGTCTCGATGCGGTCCCATACGTTGAACAGCACCGTGCCACCGGGGCGTAGCACCCGGCGCATCTCGGCAAAGGCAGCGGCCTTGTCCGGAAAGAACATCACGCCGAACTGGCACACCACGGCGTCGAACGAGGCAGCGGCGAAGGGTAGCGCCATGGCATCGGCCTGGCGCCACGCTACCGCCCCGACGGCTCCCTGCGCCTGGGCCACCGCCAGCATCGACTCGTTCAGGTCGGTGGCCATCAGCCGCATGCCGGGCGCCGACCGCGCCGCCAGTGCGCGCGTCAGCACGCCCGTGCCCGCCGCCAGCTCCAGCACGCGCTGGACCGGCTGCGCCATCAGCCGCGTGGCCAGGTCCGCCGCGTAGGGCGCGAAGATCAACGGCACCAGGTGCCGCTGGTAGAACGCCGCCACGGCGTCGCCGAAGCCGAGGTCGTTTGCGGGCGCCTGCATGGTGCCGCCCAGTCGCCAGGGGAGGCGATTGTCGCGCCACGGTCGTGACGGTCCGATCGCTTTCCGTTGCTGCCTTCTGCGTCACGCATCGGACCCTCAAGTCCGCCCACGGCCGGCCGATATCCGCCCTGTCATCCCGCGTCGCCCATCCTCTCGTCCCCGCGGACGATGCTGGCCCCGGGGCGGCGCCCGAACCCCGCCCGGTCAGCGGTAGAGAGCACGACAGGACATGAAGTCGCCACTGAAGAAGATCCCCGCCACCCGGGCCACGCTGGGCATGTACGTACGCCGGATCGAGGGCAAGTGGCTGGATCATCCGTTCTGGCGCGGTTCCTTCCGGGTGGCCGATGCCGAGACACTGAAGCTGCTGCGCGCGCTCCGCGAGCACGAGATCTGGATCGACACGCACAAGGGCACGGA
This sequence comes from Frateuria sp., assembly GCF_035695185.1. Taxonomy (GTDB): domain Bacteria; phylum Pseudomonadota; class Gammaproteobacteria; order Xanthomonadales; family Rhodanobacteraceae; genus Frateuria_A. The sequence goes on along the minus strand of NZ_DASSES010000206.1, from coordinate 47,202 downwards.
CGAGGCGCCGCCGGCACCGCCGCCGGCACTCCCGGACGACAGCCCGCCCGCTCCCCCATGCGAGCCGGCGGCGCCACGTACGGCGTTCGGCGACGACGTCGTGCGGGCCGAAGCGATCCGCGACCGTGCCAAGCTCGCCGCCAGGGCGTTGTTCGAAGACGCCCGCCTGGGTCGCGCGCTACGGACGGAAAACCTCGCCGGCGTGGTCGACGAGCTGGACCAGGCCATCGCACGCAACCCGTCGGCCATGCTCAGCGTCGTCCGGCTGAAGAACAAGGACGACTACACCTACCTGCACTCGGTCGCGGTCGCCGCGTTGATGATGGCGCTGGGCCGGCGGCTCGGCTTCGAGGGCGCCGCCCTGACCGAGCTGGGGGTCGCCGGCCTCCTGCACGACATCGGCAAGGTCGGCGTGCCGGATGCGACGCTGAACAAGCCGGGCCGACTGGAGCCGCTCGAGCTGGCTTCGGTGCGCCAGCATCCCGAGCTCGGCTGGGACATCCTGCGTCGCGAGTCCGCGGCCGGTCCGGTGGCACTGGAGGTGTGCCTGCATCACCACGAGAAGACTGACGGCAGCGGCTATCCACACCGGCTCGGTGGCGAGGCGATCAGCCGCGTGGCGCGCATGGGCGCGATCTGCGACGTGTACGACGCGATCACCTCGGACCGTCCCTACAAGCGCGGCTGGGAGCCGGCCGAGGCCATCCGCCGGATGGCCGAGTGGCAGGAGGGTCACTTCGACCGGCAGATCTTCCACGCCTTCGTGCGGCTGATCGGCATCTATCCGGCCGGCACCCTGGTGCGACTGGCTTCCGATCGCATCGCCATGGTGCTCGAGCAAAGTGCGGGCAGCTCGCTCACGCCAACGGTGCGGCTGGTCTGCAGTGCGCCGGATGGCGAGCCGCTGGAACCCGCCGTGGTCGAGCTGGAGCACGGCGAGGACCGGATCGTCGCCATCGAGGAGCCCGGCCGCTGGGGCGTGGAGACGGCACAGTTGCTGCGCGCGTGAGGCGCGGGGCGCGCCTCGTCGAGGTCGAGCGACGAACGGATGCGATGGCCGGCATCGCCGCCGCCCGCGCCCTCAAGGCAACACCCGGAACATCAGGCCCCTGCGCCGCCGGCGGCCGCCCGCTGGCCGGCAGCCACCGCCGCCTGCGCGGCGTAGGCGCGCCGGTAGGCCGGCCGCGCTTCGCCGCGGGCGACATAGGCGGCCAGGTTCGGGAATTCGTCCAGCACCCCCGACGGCCGCAGCCTGAGCAGCACCGACACCATCATCAGGTCGCCTGCGCTGAACGCGCCGTCGAGCCAGTCGGCCTCGCCCAGACGCGTGGAAAGCTGACCGACCCGGGTGCGGATGCGCTCCAGCACCAGCGGCAGGCGTTCCGCCGCCCATGGCTTGTCGCCCTCGAGGATCTTCGCGGTGACCAGCTCCAGGATCGGCGGCTCGACCGTGTTGAGTGCCGCGAACATCCACGCGATCGCCCGCGCCCGGGCGGGGTCCGCGTCCGGCAACAGGCCCGCATGGCGCTCGGCGATATGCAAGACGATCGCGCCGGTCTCGAACAGGGCGAGCCCGTCTTCCTCGTAGGTGGGAATCTGCCCGAACGGGTGCAGCGCCAGGTGCGCAGGCTGCTTCATCGCCTGGAACGACACCAGGCGTACCGCGTAGGGCTGCCCCGCCTCCTCCAGCGCCCAGCGGACGCGGGTGTCGCGTGCCAGCCCCTTGCCCCCGTCGGGCGAACGTTCGAAGGCGGTGATGGTGATGGTCATCCTGGAACTCCTCGTCGGTCGGGATCACGGAAGGCTGGCGCAAGCGGAGACTGCCATCTCCACGACGATCCGGCCGCGCGCGGATCGACACCGCGACCGGTGCCGTCGCGGACGGACCGGCGGCGTGGCTTTCCTCCGCTTGTAAAAAGCACATACCGCCCTGATTGCTTGCGACGCCCGGACTTCTTCCCGCAGGGGCCATGCTCGACAAGATCCGCAACTGGCGCGTACGCCGCATCGTCGCCCGGCATCCCATCGCCGACTCCCTTTGGCAGGACGCGCTGCGCCGGTGCGCCCCCGCGCGCCGGATGGGCGCATCGGACCAGGCGGCGCTGCGCGTGCTGGCCACGCTGTTCCTTCAGGGCAAGTCGATCGAGCCGGTCCAGGGACTGGCACTGGACGACGCCGACCGCGTCCTGCTCGCGGCCCACGCGTGCGTCCCGATCCTGAAACTGGGCCTGGACTGGTACGACGGCTGGCACAGCGTGATCGTCTATCCGGATGCCTTCATCCCGCGGCGCACGCGCACGGACGCGGCGGGCGTGGTGCACCAGACCCGCGACGTGATGGCCGGCGAGGCATGGGGGCGCGGGCCGGTGATCCTGTCGTGGGCGGACGTGCTGGATGCCGGAAACCGGCCGGGCCGCAACGTGGTCGTCCACGAAATGGCGCACAAGCTCGACCTGCTCAACGGCAGTGCCAATGGCTTCCCGCCGTTGCACCGGCGGATGGATCGCCGCGCCTGGACGGAGGTCTTTTCCGGCGCATGGAACCGGCTGCGCGACGACCATCGCGACGGGCTGTCCCTGCCGATCGACCCGTACGGACTGGAAAGCGAGGCCGAGTTCTTCGCGGTGGCCAGCGAACAATTCTTCGAGGCCCCGGCCACCCTGCGCCAGCACCTGCCGGAGGTCTACCGGCAGCTGGCGCAGTTCTACCGGCAGCATCCCTACTGATGCCGCGCCTGTCCTGGCGCGAGCACCCGCCGGGCCTCGCCGGCTTCGGCGAATAACCCCCGGCTAACGGCGGCAGGCGCATGGTGTCGGGGCAACCAGCCCTCGCGTCGATGTCCGGGCGCGCGATGCCTTCCCGCCATCGCCGCACCCGTGCGGCCCAGGAGCCGTACCGTGTCGCACAAGCAACCCGCCACCTCGCTGTCCGACATCCACAGCATCTACCAGGGCAACCGCCCCGCCCCATCCGCGGACAAGGCTCCGACTTACAAGCGGGTTCCCTTTTCACCGCGCGACGAAGGCCATCCGGGCAGCACGCCCGAGCGCCAGCCGGTCAAGGGCAAGCCCCGCCGCTAGGGGAGCAATGACGAGTGGCGGGGCGGCCTTCGCTGGCCACCCGCCTGCCCTGCTAATGGGAACCGCCCCCCGGGCCGATGCTCGCCTCGATGAACTCCATCATCCGGGTGTACAGCTCGGTGATGTTGTCCTCGTCGTAGAAGCCGTGCATCTCGTCGGGCTTCTCCAGCCAGACATGGGCGACGTTCCGCTCGAGCAACGCCTTGTGCAGGCTGAGGCCCTGGATCGGCGGAACGCGTTCGTCCTTGTCGCCGACCACCAGCATCACGTGGGCCTGGAGGGCGTCGAGCTGGTTGACCGGCGAGCGCCTGGCCAGCTCGGCCATGTCGTCACCCACCTGGCGCGCGAGGAAGTTCCTGCCGGCGGTCGACTCGTGCGTGTCGCCATCGCGGTACATGCGGGGCAGGTCGTAGATGCCGACGTAGCCGATGGCGCACTTGTACAGCCCGGGCTCCTTGACCGCCCCCTCGAGCGCGGCATACCCGCCATAGCTGGCGCCATAGATGCACAGGCGCCGCGGATCGGCGATCCCCTTCCCGATCGCCCAGCGGGTCGCGTCGGTGACGTCGTCCTGCATGCGGCCACCCCACTCGCGCCAGCCGGCCTGCTCGAAGGCGTAGCCGTAGCCGCCGGAACCGCGGAAGTTGACCTGCACCACGGCGTAGCCGTGCGTGGCCAGCGCCTGCACGTCGGCGTCGTAGTCCCAGCGGTCGCGCACGAAGAAGGGACCGCCATGCACCACCACCACGGTCGGCAGATGCCTGTCGTGCTCATGGCCGGGCGGATAGCTCACGTAGCCCTGGAGCTTCAGGCCGTCACGCGCGGTGAACTCGAACGGCTGCTTGGTCGCCATCGACAGGGGGGCGATCCACGACGCCCTGCGCAGCAGTGGTGTCAAGGTGTCGGCGCGGGCGTCGAACAGGTAGAACGTGCCCGGATCGGCGTCGGCCTCCACCAGCACCACGCTCAGGCGACCGTCGCGGGTGCCGGAGACGAAACGCACGCTCTCCCCCGGAAACTGTTTCATCAGCGCCACCAGCGCCTGCGCCGCAGGCGAGTGCATGTCGAATGGCGCGATGGCGGCGCGACCATCCATGTAAGCCACGCCGATGATGTCGCCCTCCGCCAGACCTTGCAGTAGCCCGTCCGCCTCGACGTCCGGGTTGCTCCAGACCTGCTCCAGCCCCGGCTTGGCCTCGGTCCAGCGGCAGATGCCGAAGCCCGTGGGGGTACCGGGACAGGTGAAGTAGGCCGCGCTGTCATCGCGGTCGAACGCGATCGGTATCGAGCGCCCGGAGCGCAATGCCGGCATGGCCTTCCAGCCACTGCCGTCGAGCGGATGCTGGAAGACCCGCGCCTCGCCATGTTCGTCCTCGCCCCAGGCGAAGCGGATGCGTCCGCGGTGGTCGGCCAGGAAACGGGCTCCGCGCATCGGCGCGTCGAGCAGCTTGATCAATGCGCCTGTGCGCACGTCCATGCGGTAGGCGGTCGCCACCCTCTCGTCTTCGCTGCCGGCATCCCACAGGCCGACCGAGACCAGTGCGTGGTTCGGGTCGCCGGGGATCGCCGCGATGAATTCGGCCGTGCCGCGCGTACTGGTCACCCGCGGAACCAGCGAGCCGGTGTCCATGCCGCGCTTGCGAGCGCCGAACAGCATCTGCGCGCCGGTCCCGTCCGCGTTGACCCCGTACAGTTCACCCGAGGGCAGCGGCGCGTCGTAGCCGCCGACGCGCATGCCTACCGTGTACACCACGCGGGAGGGCGACACCCACCAGAAACCGGTGACGGCATCCCCCTCGCGCGGGCGTACCAGCTGGCCCTTCATGTCCGCGAGCCGCACCAGCGCCAGCACGGTGTGGCCCTTGACCACCGCCGTGGCGGCGACGTAGCTGCCGTCGGGCGAGATCTTCACCGCGTCGTACTGCATGTGCCGCGCGAGATCGGCAAGGGACACCGGTCGCGCCTGCAGTGCCATGACGCACAGCAACCCCATCGCGCCTATCCATCGACGTGCATTCACCGTGAGGTCCTCCCCGCGCCGACGCCGCCCGCGGCCGGGCCGCGGCTCCCGAACGACTGTAGCGCGGCGCCGCCAGGCGCGGCGAGTGCATCGGCCGCCATGCCGGACAGGTCCGCCGTCGCCAGGCCGCCCGGCGCCGCCCGCGGCTATAGATTTGCCGGCGCCTGCCGATAGGTAGATCGCCTCACCTCCAGGAGGCGCCCGCGAGCCGCCCATGCCTTCCCTACGCGCACTGATGTTTTTGACGCTGGCGCTGGCCACCTCGGCCGCACCGTGCGCCACCCGGCCGGCGGCAACGGGCACGACGGCGAGCGCGCCACAACAGCCCGCGGCGCTCGAAGCGATCGCCGCGGTACGCACCGACGCCAACCGGGACACCGTTCCCGACCGCCGGCACCAGTGGGTCCATGTCCGCGGCACGGTGAACATCCCCTCCGGAGCCTTGCGCAGCCAGGGGCTCTACGTCTTCGTGCAGGACGCGACCGGTGGCATCGCGCTGTACAACCGGAGTTCCACGGTGCCGCTGAGCGAAGGCGACATCGTCGAGGCATGGGGCCGGGTCGAGCTCTATCGCGGCGCGCCCCAGCTGGAGGATGCCCGCATCCAGGTGGTCGCACGCGGCCCCTCGGCGGCCCCACTTGCGATCGGCGCCTCCCTCGCCAGCGATCCGGCGTACCAGGGTCGCCTGGTGCGGACCCAGGGCCGGGTCGACACGCTGTCGCTGGACAACTTCGGCCTCATGCACCTCACCGGCGACGACGGCGCGCGCCTGACCCTGTTCATTCCCGAGCCGGTGGTCAGCCGCTTCGACTGGAAGCACTTCCCGCAGGGTACGCGCGTGCGTGCGACCGGCGTCATGTCGATCCACAAGCCGCGCTGGCCCTACAACGAGGGCTACCAGCTGATCGTCTACCGCCCGGCCGACCTCCAGGTGCTGCAGCCGCCGCCTCCCGCCTGGCATCGCTGGTTGCTGGGCGCCATCGCCGCCGGCGGCGGCGTGTTCGGCCTCGGCCTGCTGGGCCTGTACGTGATGCGCGAGCGCCAGCGGGCGCGCCGGAACGAGCTGCAGACCCTTTCGGCGCTGTCCGCGGCGCTGGCGACCGCCGACCTGGGCGAACAGCAGCTGGCCCGACGCACCTGCGAGATCCTCACCACCTACCGCATCACCGAGGCGGCGATCGCGCAGATCTACGACGCCGAGGGCTGCCTGCGCCAGGTCGCCGTGGCGACTGCCGACCCTTCGCTGGAACCGGCGCTGCACGATGCCGGTCCGCTGTGCCCGCCCGACCCCGGCGGCGAAACCCACGGTCGCCAGATCGAAGCCCGGGTCGCCGCCACCGGGCTGGGCCTGATGGCGATCTATCCGCTGCCCGCCTCCGCCGGCACCATCGGGTTCCTGATCGCCCTGTCGCCGCGCCGCCGGCAGCCGAGCCGGATGCAGGAGCGCACGTTGCTGGCGGCGGTGAAGCTGCTGGCCATGGCGCTGGAGAAGGCCCGCATCCAGAGCCGTGCGCGGGAGGAACAGCGGGAGCTCCAGCAGCTGGTGATCACCGACGAGCTCACCCAGCTGTGCAACCGGCGCTTCCTGGAGGAATACCTGAGCGTGCAGATCCCGCTCGCCCTGCGGCGCGGGCGGGGCCTGTCGTTCGTCGCGCTGGACATCGACCACTTCAAGCACGTCAACGACACCTACGGCCATGCGGTGGGCGACCGCGTGATTGCCGGGGTGGCCGACCTGATGCGTGCGGCCAGCCGCAGCGCGGACCTGCCCGTGCGCCTGGGCGGCGAGGAATTCCTCTTCGTGGTGGCCGAGGGCGACGTCGATGGCGCGATGGCCTTCGCCGAGCGCCTGCGCCAGGCCATCGCCGGGCACCGCTTCGCGCTGGAAGGCATCGAAGACGGGCTGCGCGTGACCGTCTCCATCGGCGTGGCGGTGTTCGGGCTGCACGGGGAGGACGCCGACACCCTGCTGCGGGCCGCCGACGAGGCGCTCTACCGCTCCAAGCGTGGCGGCAGGGACCGGGTGGCGCTGTCGGACCGGCTGGCGGGCATGCGCGACCTGGCCTCGCCCGGGGTGGACCCGGGCGGGGTCACGCCGGCGCCCTGAGCGCAGGGCCGCGCTTCCCGCATCGCCCCCGGTTCCGACGGGAGCTGTAGGAGCGCGATCCTCAGGGAGTCGCACCCGGACCCTGGCTGCCAGCCCGGCGCACGTAGGCTTCCGGATCCTTGTCGCGGGCACGGACGCCGGTGCGATGAGCGGCCTCGAACGCAGCGAACCGCACGGCCAGGTCGTGACGCGTCTGCAGGGGCGCGTGCCGACGGAAGTCCGCCAGCGACTCGCGCTCCTCCTCGCCCATGTGGGTGCTGTTGGCCTTGCGTGCCGCCGCCACCGCCTGGTACCAGGCATCGGTGCCGACCTCGTGACGGACCACCTGCGCGACCGCGTCGCGGATGTCGTTGTGGTCCTTGATCGCGTCGAGCGTCTCGCCTACGGCATCGGCCTTGCTGCCCGCCCCCTGGCCCCGGCGCAGCAGGCTGGGATAGAAATGCTTTTCCTCCGCCTCGGCGTGCACTTCGAGGAAGTCGGCCAGCTGGTCCCAGAGTGCACCCAGCGTGGCCTGGTCGCTGCGGTCGATCTCATCCAGCATGGCGAACAGCCGACGCTGTTCGTGGTGGTCGTCGAGAATCAACTGGGTGACGTCCATGGGTGCTCCTGTCGCGCGGCCGCCGGTGCCGCCGACGAGCCGAAAGTGATCGCACACTGTGGCCCGTCCGCCCTCAACCCGGCGTCAAGTCACCCGGGGCTCCATCGGCTGGAGCGCCGGCGCGCGGAACAGGCCACGGCCGACCTTCGCGTGCCGTGGATGACACGGCGGGGCGCCGTTCACGCCACGATCCTCGGCAAGCGGCTATTCCGGACCCCTGGCAGCGACCGGCTCGTGCGGTCGCGTGACGACGACCGCCTTGCCCGGCACGGAGTGCATCATGGTTTTCGCAATCGCCCTCGCCATGCTGGCGCTGCTCGTGCTGGTCGGCAGCGTGGCTCCCGAGCGGCTCTCGGCGTCCATGCACGCGACGCTCAACGGCACGATCACCTACGGCGGCTGGTTCTACCTGCTGGTCGTGTTCTTCATGGTGGCGTTCCTGGTGTACCTGTTCTTCAGCCGCTTCGCGCGGCTGCGCATCGGCGGCGAGGATGCGCAACCCGAGTTCTCGGCCCCGACCTGGTTCGCGATGCTGTTCTCGGCCGGCATGGGTATCGGGCTGGTGTTCTGGGGCGCCGCCGAGCCCATCTCGCACCTGGCCACGCCGCCGGAAGGCATCGCGCCGATGAGCGCCGCAGCTGCGCGCGCATCGCTGCGCTACTCGTTCTTCCACTGGGGCCTGCATCCGTGGGCGATCTACGCGGTGCTCGGCCTGGCGCTGGCCTGGTTCAAGTTCAACCGCGGAGCACGCGGGCTGATCAGCGAACTGCTGCGTCCCCTCTGCGGCCGCATCGTCGACGGCTGGCTGGGCCGGGCGGTGGACATCCTGGCGATCCTGGCCACGGCCATCGGCGTGGCGACCTCGCTTGGCTTCGGCGCGCTGCAGATCGGCGCCGGGCTCAACCACGTGTTCGGCGTGCCGCAGACGGCGGCCACGCGGCTGGGCATCATCGCCGTCGCCCTGGTGCTCTACCTGCTGTCCTCCACCACCGGCCTGCATCGCGGCATCAAGTGGCTGTCCAACCTCAACATGGCGCTGGCGCTCGCGCTGCTGCTGGCGTTCCTGGCGTTCGGCCCGACCGGCTTCATCTTCGACGCCTTCACCAGCACGCTCGGGCAGTACCTCAACAACCTGCCGGCGATGAGCCTGCGCATGACGCCGTTCGCCCGCGGCACCTGGGTGGCCGACTGGACGATCTTCTACTGGGCCTGGTGGATCAGCTGGGCGCCGTTCGTGGGTGCCTTCATCGCGCGCGTCTCGCTGGGGCGCACCCTGCGCGAGTTCATCGCCGGCGTGCTGGCGGTTCCGGCGCTGCTGAGCTTCGTGTGGTTCGCCGCGCTCGGCGGCACCGCGCTGCACATCCAGCTGGCCGGCTCCGCCGACCTGGTGGCCGCCTACGCCCACGGTGCGGAGCAGGTGCTCTTCCAGGTACTCGACGTGCTGCCGTGGGCGAACCTGATGGCCGTGCTGGCCACCGCGCTGCTGCTCAGTTTCTTCGTTACCTCGGCCGATTCGGCCACGCTGGTGCTGGCCATGATGTCCTCGCACGGGGAGCTGGACCCGCCGGCCTGGAAGAAGGTGGTCTGGGGCGTCGCGCAGGCGGCGGTCGCGGCGATCCTGCTGCTCGCGGGCGGGCTCGATGGCCTGCGCTCGATGGCGATCATCAGCGCCCTGCCCTTCGCCCTGGTGCTGGTGGCCGTGTGCTTCTCGCTACTGCGCGTGCTGCGCGAGGAGGAGGACCGCGTGGAGCACGAGGAACTGGCGTTCCGCCACGCGCTGCGCCGCTGGATGGAAAAAGACGACCGCTGACCCGCGACCTCGGCATGGCCGCGTTCACTGTTTGACCATCGTCGATGCGTAGGCTGGATGGATGTTTCCCGGCTGGCTTCACCAGTGTGCGCTCGCCATGCTCGTGCTCGGCGGCGCCTGCGCGATCGGCATCGGCATCGCCGTGATGCGTCGTCCCGAGCGGATGGCCATCATGAACGTGGTATGGCCGGTCTGCGCCCTCTTCGGCAGCGTGCTGGTGGTGCTGGCGTACTGGCAACTGGCCACGCCCGCCGATGCGAAGGCATCGCGCGGCAAGCCTCCGTTTCCGGCCGTGGTCGCCAAGGGTGCCCTGCATTGCGGCAGCGGCTGCACGTTGGGCGACCTGGCCGCCGAATGGCTGGCGTTCGCCGCCCCGGTGACCGCCACCTGGTTCGGCTGGCACTGGCTGTTCGCCGAGAAGACCTTCGCCGTGTGGGTGCTGGACTTCCTCTTCGCCTTCCTGCTCGGCATCGTGTTCCAGTACTTCGCCATCGTGCCGATGCGCGGGCTCTCCTTCCGCGAGGGCGTGGTGGCCGCGCTCAAGGCCGACACCCTGTCGCTCGCCGCATGGCAGGTCGGCATGTACGGCGGCATGGCGTTGCTGCAGTTCGGGCTGTTCCGGCACGCCTACGGCCATATCGCCGCCGTCGATACGCCGGAGTTCTGGTTCGCCATGCAACTGGCCATGCTCGCCGGCTTCGCCACGGCGTATCCGGTGAACTGGTGGTTGATCCGCAGTGGCCTGAAGGAAGCGATGTAGGCATTGCGTGGACGCGCGGCTGGTTCGGCACGCCCAGCTCTCGGGACACGTGCCGATGCCAGGGCCGAATGAAAGAGCCCGGCCCCGGGCGCCGCGCGCGCCCGGGCATCCAGTGACCTGCATCCGGCCGGGCTGCCTGCGCGGAGCCGCCGCATGGCTGGGGACTCGCGCAGGGTTCCAGGCAGGCCAGCCCGCGGGACCGCGGCCTGATCGGCCGCGCCCCTTTATTTCGTGAGCTGTTCGACCAGCTGCAGATGCGTCTTCAGCTTGGGCAGGGTCTCCTGCGCGAACTGCCGGGTCGGCTGGTCCTTGAGCTCTTTGCCGGCCATCGAGAACAGCTTGATGTCCTTGCGGTGGTCGGTCAGGTTCATCTGGATCCACTGCTTGTCGAAAGCCTTCCCGCTCTTGCCCTGCAGCTTCTGCACCTTCTGCTGGTCCTCGGGCATGAGCTCGGCCGGCAGGCTGACGCCCTCGCTCTGGGCGATCTGCTGCAGCTGCTGGTTGGCCTGCGTGTGGTCGTCCATCAGCCGCTGGGCCACCTGCTTGAGCTGCGCGTCGTTGGACTGCCTGAGGGCGAGCTGGCAGATCTGCACCTCGGCCATGCCGTCGGAAGCGACCTTCTTCATGAAGGCGGTCTTGTCGGTTGCTTCGTGCTGCATGGTCGATGAGCTGTGGCCGGCAAAGGCCGGGGTCGCGGCGGCGAGCAGCAGCGCGCTGCTGGCCGCCATCGTGGCGCGTCGAAGGTTCATGGCATGGCTCCGTCGGGGGTCATCGCGGAAATTCCCCGCGCAGCCTGCGCGGCCGGGGCGCAAGCCGGCGTGACCGAACAGTCAACCGGGATGCACGGGCGCGCCGCCTTATCCGTTATCCGGCGGCATTCCGAACGCCGCCGCCGAGAGCAGCCGCGCCCCTCCCACGCGCTCTCGACGCCACGGTGCGTAACTTGCCCCGACAGCAGACGCCAGCGTCGCGCGCGACCCGGCCCGCGAGGCCTGCCGTCTGCACCCACTTCGATTCCCGGAGATAACAGTCATGAGCTACCGTGCTCCACCGCATCGCTCGCTCTTGGCGGACGCGGTCTACGACCTGCTCGACCCGATTCCGTACGGGTGCTTCGTCGCCACGCTGATCTTCGACATCCTCTACGCCAGTACCGCCGCGATCCTGTGGGCCCACGCCGCGGCCTGGCTGGTCACCATCGGCCTGCTGTTCGCGATCGTTCCGCGGCTGATCAACCTGGTGCAGGTCTGGATCACCGGCCGGCGATGGGTGCTGGGTGCGGGCCGGCTGGATTTCTGGCTCAACCTCGTGGCCATCGTGCTGGCCATCGCCAACGCGTTCGTCCATTCGCGCGATGCCTATGGGGTGGTGCCCGCGAACGTCTGGCTCTCCGCCTTCACGGTTCTGCTGCTGGCCATCGCCCGCGTGGTCATGACGACGGCCGCCCACCGCGCCGGGGAGGTCCGCCCATGAACAGGCTCATCGCGGCAGGCTTCGCGCTGGCCTGTGCAACCCTCCTCGGCGGATGCGGCAACAAGGCTTCCTATTCCCCCGCCGAGCAGTCGGGCGGCAACCCGCCGCTTCCCGCGCCGCGGGATTTCATGCTGCCTCCCATGAAGGTCCCCAACGGCGTCGGCTGGAAACCGGGCCAGACACCCAAGGTCGCCGCCGGCCTGGCCATCGAGAAGATCGCCAGCGGCCTCAAGCACCCGCGCCAGCTCTACACGCTCCCCAACGGCGACGTGCTCGTGGTGGAAGCCAACAGCCCGGGCACGGAGGAACTGAGCACGCCCAAGCAACTGATCGCCGGCAAGATCAAGAACGGCTCGGGCAAGGGCGGCAAGGGCGGCAACCGGATCACGCTGCTGCGCCCGACGGGCGGCAAGGGCGAGTGGGAAAAGCACGTCTTCATCGAACACCTGTACTCGCCCTTCGGCGTGCAGCTGATCGGCGACACCCTCTACGTGGCCAACACCGACGGCATCGTGAGCTTCCCCTACACCACCGGGGAAACCCACATCGACGCGCCGGCCAAGCCGTTCACCGACCTGCCCGACACCATCAACCATCACTGGACCAAGGCCCTGCTGGCGAGCCCGGACGGGCGCAAGCTTTACGTCGGCGTCGGCTCCAACAGCAACATCACCGAGAACGGCCTGGCGGTCGAATACCGCCGCGCCGACATCCTCGAGGTCGACGTGGCGACCGGCGCCAGCCGCATCTACGCCTCGGGCCTGCGCAACCCGACCGGCCTGCAGTGGGAGCCGCAGACCGGCAAGCTCTGGGCGATCGTCAACGAGCGCGACGAAATCGGCGCGGACCTGGTGCCCGACTACCTCACGTCCGTGCGGGACGGAGGCTTCTACGGCTGGCCCTACAGCTACTGGGGCCAGCACGTGGACAGGCGGGTGCAGCCGCAGCGCCCGGACCTGGTGGCCAAGGCGATCAAGCCCGACTACGCCATCGGCTCGCACGTCGCCCCGCTGGGCCTGCTGATGTCGCAGGACAACGCCCTGCCCCCGCCGTACCACGGCGGCGCCTTCATCAGCGAACACGGCAGCTGGGACCGCAAGCCGCTGAGCGGCTACCGCGTCACCTTCGTCGCGTTCCGGCAGGGCCATCCTGTCGGCAAGCCCCAGCCGATCGTGACCGGTTTCCATTCGCCGGACGAGTCGCAGCTGTACGGCGCACCGGTCGGGCTGACACAGGCGAAAGACGGCGCATTGCTGATTGCGGACGACGTGGGCAATGCGGTGTGGCGGGTGACCGGCGCGGGGCGCTGAGCGACTCGAGGAGCGGCTCACTTCATGCAGACAAGAGCTTCAACCGCCCCTTTAACACCAACAGATCAGCTTCATGACCAAGGCAACGCCAGCCGTGCCACTTACCGCAAAACAAGCTATTGACACCTTCGAAGCTAGCCGGTTTCCCGCCCGAGCGGGAAACTCTCTGCAAGCCCTAAATATCGCAACTGACGCCCCTGTAATGGCGACAAAAAAACCAACGACAAGAAAGACAGCAAGCCACGACATTCCGTGAGCCGCCAAGACAATTTTCAACACGACGATGGAAAGAATGAATATCACAACCGATCGCGCAGCGTTCATTCAATAGTCTCACATAAGGAAAGACAAGCTTTCAAATAAACGCACCGGTAATTAGCGAGGCCAAGCGACACACTTGGGAAGCTCGTCATTGATGTTAGAGCAGGCCATAACCCACCCCGAGCCTCGCGTACTAGGCACCTTGACCAATATGTTCATGCGCTGCAAATGCGCTACCTGATCGAGGCCCGCCATTTGTCCCGCCGGCGTGCCAGGGAAGACATAATTCATTGTGCCGCCACCCGACACTTCCAAGGGAGTTTCTGGTATAGGGTTGCCAACCGCATCACGCGCCGACCCTGGAACGTACACGAACTGCTGAGAAGAAAAATCATACTGTATGATACAGGTGCTTCCGTCCGGAAAGTGCAGCCTATTTTTCATCACGATAGGAACCTTTACAAACGGGACGGCATTCAAGGCAAACACAACGGTCCCTGCGGCTGCCCGAATTGCATTAGTGAAGGCCAAGAAGGGCTTTTTGGAAAAGCTCGTCTGTTGATCTATCGCCATCTTGCGATACACAGGGGTCTCGACCATGTCAAAGGCATTCATCTTTCCAGCGGTGCTTTCCGATCGATAAGCGAGCGAGAAATAAGCTGCCGTTTCCCGCAGATCTATGTCTGCGGATGCGTGCGCGGATACGTAAACGCTGCTGTTGTTTATCCAGTACAGGTCCAAAGTTGCTGCAAATAGCTTACTTTCGCCGGAGACCAGCGGAACTATTTGAGCACTATAACCTAAAGCAGCGGAGTGAAAGGTCGAAACTCTCGGTGCCTCGCCAGCAACACGGTAATGGGTCATTCGCTGCCCGTAAAAATCAAAAAAATAGTGGTCACCATCCCCCAGGTCCAGCGCCTCCTGATGAAGCTTCGCGAGCGTACAGCCATTGCACACGGAGGAGGTATTACTCGCCCATGACGGTTGAGAAAAAAACAGAGCAACAATTGCCGACCAAACAATCGTCTTTTCCTTCATGACTCATCCTTCTTGAGTTTTGGGAAAATATCCGACTCAGACACGAAGGACATACTGCGAAGGTTTTTAAGTCGACTCAAGAGATCAATTGTCTTTATCGGAAAACACCTACGTCACAGGGTGAAGCAACCCGACAGGTGATCCAACATAGAAGCAAAACCAATGAAACGCGAGCGGAGCAGTACACACTCTCCTCCGCTCAACATACCGGTGATAGGCTTGCTGGCCCGCACTCATGGCGTGACGTCGAACGCCGCCTGCGCCGTCGCCTGCGAACTGCCGCCGACCCACACCGTGTAGTGCGTCGGCTCCACCACCTGGCGGCTGTGGACGTCGTAGAAGGACAGCTCCGGAAAGCCCAGTTCGAAGCGCACCTGCCGCGACTCGCCGGGCTTCAGCGTGACGCGCTGGAAGCCCTTGAGGCTGCGTACCGGCTGCTCGACGCTGGCACCGAGGTTGCGCAGGTACAGCTGGGCGACTTCCGTGCCCGCGCGCTTGCCGGTGTTGGTCAGCGTCGCGGTGACCGTGACCAGCGAGCGGGCGTCCGGGCGGTTGGCCTGGGCCAGCGGCAGCGTGCGGCGCGACACGCTCACGCTGGAGTAGGCGAAGCTCGTGTAGCCCAGCCCGTGACCGAACGGGAACAGTGCATCGTTCGGCACATCGATGTAGCGCGAGACGAAGCGCGTATCGCCGCCGGGCGGCCTGGACAGGTCGGCATCGCCGGCCGGGCGGCCGGTCGGGAACTGGTTGTAGTAGAGCGGCTCCTGTCCCACGGCACGCGGGAAGCTCATCGGCAGCTTGCCGCTGGGCGCCACGTCGCCGAACAGCACGTTGGCCAGCGCGTTGCCCGCCTCGGTGCCCGGGAACCACACCGCCATGATTGCCGGCACGTGCCGGGCCGCCCAGTCCAGCACCAGCGGGCGCCCGGAGAAGACCAGCAGCACCACCGGCTTGCCGATCGCCGCGACCTTCTCCAGCAGTTGCTGCTGGTTGCCCGGCAGGTCCAGGTGCGCGCGCGAGCCCGCTTCGCCACTCATCGCCGAGGATTCGCCCAGCGCGAGCACCACCACGTCGGCCTGGCGCGCCGCCTGCAGCGCCTCATCGAAGCCTGCGGTCGAGTCGCCCTCGATATCGGTGCCATGCGCGAACAGCACGCGGCCGCCACGCTCCCGCATGCGTCGCTCCAATGCCTGCTGCAGGGTTACCACGTCGGGCGCCTGGTTGCCGCCGCCCCAGGCGCCCTGCATCTCGTTGGCGGCGTCGGCGAGCGGGCCGATCAGCGCCACCGACTTCACCCCGTCGCCCAGCGGCAGCACCGCCTTGCCGCCGACCGCTGCGTTGCGCAGCAGCACGAACGACTCCTCGGCGGCGCGGCGCACCAGCGCGCGATGGCCGGGCACCGCATGCGTCACCTCGGTCCCTTGCGCGTAGGGATGCTCGAACAGCCCCAGCGCGAACTTGACCCGCAGCACGCGGCGCACCGCCTCGTCCACGGTGGCCGTCGACAGCCGGTGCTCCGCCAGGAGCTTCGGAATCTGGGTGTCGTAGAAGTGGGACATCATGTCCACTTCCACGCCCGCCTCCAGCGCCTTCTTCGTCGCCGTGGCGGCGTCCAGCGCGATGCCGTGGTGGGTCAGTTCCATCACCGCGGTGTAGTCGCTCACCACGAAGCCGTCGAAGCCCCACTCCTTGCGCAGGATCTCGTCCATCAGGTACGGGTTGGCCGTGGCCGGCACGCCGTTGAGCGCATTGAACGAGCTCATCAGGGTGGCCGCGCCCGCCTCGACCGCGGCCCTGTACGGCGGCAGGTAGACCTGGCGCAGGCGGATGTCTGACATGTCGGTGGTGTTGTATTCGCGCCCGGCCTCGGCCGCGCCGTAGGCGGCGAAGTGCTTGACCGAGGCGGCGACGCTGTCCGGCCGGGACAGGTCGGTGCCCTGGTAGCCGCGCACGTAGGCGCGCGCCATCGCCGCGCCGAGGTAGGCATCCTCGCCCGCGCCTTCGGTCGAGCGGCCCCAGCGCGCATCGCGCGAGATGTCCACCATCGGCGAATAGAACCACTTCACGCCGGCGGTGGTGGCTTCCGTGGCGGCCATGTGGGAGAGGTCCTGCACCAGCGCGGTATCCCACGACGCGGCCAGCCCCAGCGGCACCGGATAGATGGTGCGGTAACCATGGATCACGTCCGCGCCGAACAGGATCGGGATGTGCAGGCGGCTGTGCATCGCCGCCTCCTGGAAGGCACGCGTCTTGTCCGCGCCGATCACGTTGAGCATCGAGCCGAGCCGGCCCTGCTTCGCCAGCGCCATGGCGTCGACCCGGGTCTGGGTCTCGGGATTGGCGGCCAGCGCCTGGTCGCCGTTGGCGGTGGTCGGCGCGCTGAAGCCCTGGTCGTTGTACTGCACCAGTTGGCCGATCTTCTCCTCCAGCGTCATCTGCCTGAGCAGCGCGTCGACCCGCCGTTCGATATCGGGCGAAGCCAGTTGCGCGTTCGACGGCGCTGCGGTCTGCGGCATCGCCGTGGCCGCCTGCTCCCGGGCATGGACACCCGCGCAGGCCAACGTGCCAGCCAGCAGGGTCACGGCGCGATGCAAGGGAGAGATCGTTGGTCGTTTCATGGCAGCTCGCACGCGGGCGGCAGTGCCCGCTTGAGACGTGAAACCGTTTACACGAGCGGGTGTGAAAAGATCCAGATCCGGACCGCAGGGGGGACCTGTTCCGACCGAGCCGCATGCCATGCCACACGCCAGTCCAGCCCGTCCCTGCCTTGCCCTCGCCTTGCTGGTGTTCGGTAGCCTCATCGCTCCCGTCGCCGGCGCCGCGGTCAATCCGCGTGCGCACACCTGGGCCAATCCGGTCGACGTCGACTACCGCTACAACTACGAGCAGATGAACCAGGGCATCGCCTACCGCACTGGCGCCGACCCGGCGGTGGTGCGCTACGGCGACGCGTACTACCTGTTCATGACCCTGGCCGACGGCTACTGGCGCTCCACCGACCTGTTGCACTGGGATTTCGTGCGGCCGGACCGTTGGCCGTTCGACGGCCCGGTGGCGCCGGCCACGCTGGTCGCCGACGGCAAGCTGTTCCTGATGCAGTCGGCCATGCAGCCGGTGCCGCTGCTCTATTCCACCGATCCCGCGCATGGCCACTGGGACTTCTGGACCCGGCTGCTGCCGCCCGTTCCCGGCGCCGTCTGGGCCGGTCACGAGAGCGAAATGAAGCCGGGCGACCTGCCACCCGGCCCGTGGGACCCGGGCCTGTTCCGCGACGAGGACGGCAAGACCTACCTGTACTGGGATTCGTCCAACATCTTCCCGATCTACGGCGCGCAGATCGACCTGGCACTCGGCCACGCCGACGAAGGCGCGGGCAAGCGCGTCACCTTCGTCAGCAAACCCCAGGCCCTGTTTCGCCTGCATCCGGACCGGCACGGCTGGGAGCGCTTCGGCCAGGACCACACCGACACGAGCATCGACCCGTACGTCGAGGGCGCCTGGATGAACCGCCATCGCGATACCTACTACCTGCAGTACGGCGCGCCCGGCACCGAGTTCAACGTCTACGCCACCGGCGTCTACACCAGCGACAAGCCGCTCGGGCCCTTCCACTACGCGCCCTACAACCCGGTCGGCTACAAGCCCGGCGGCTTCGTGGTCGGCGCCGGCCACGGCTCGACCTTCGACGACGCCTACGGCAACACCTGGAACACCGGCACCATGTGGGTGGGCGTCAACTGGAAATTCGAGCGCCGCATCGACCTGTTCCCGGCGGGCTATCACGACGACGGCCAGATGTGGATCGACACCCGCTTCGGCGATTTCCCGCAGCGCATGCCCGACCACAAGCTCGAGCCCGGCGAAAGCACCTTCACCGGCTGGATGCTGCTGTCCTGGCGCAAGCACGCCACCGCCTCGTCGTCGTTGCCCGGGCACGGACCGGCGGAGGTCACCGACGAGAACCCGCGCACCTACTGGGTCGCCGCGAAGAACACCCCCGGCCAGACGCTGACCATCGATCTGGGCGGAGCACGCACCGTGCGCGCGGTGCAGGTGAACTTCACCGACTACAAGGCCGGCCGCTACGGCGACGCACCGGACATCGTCACGCAGTTCAGGCTCGAAGGCTCCACCGACGGCACGCACTGGAGCACGCTGGCCGACCTCTCGCACGAGAAACGCGACCGCCCCAACGCCTACCTGGAACTCGATGCGCCCGCGCACATCCGTTACGTGCGCTACGTGCACGGGCACGTCGGCGCGAAGCACCTGGCCATCTCCGACCTGCGCGTGTTCGGCCACGCCGAAGGTGCGCCACCGCCGGCACCGGAGCTGGTTTCCGCGACCCGCGAGGCCGACGCGCGCAACGCCGAGATCGCCTGGAAGCCGGTCCCGGGCGCCGTCGGCTACAACGTGCGCTGGGGGTTGGCCGCCGACCGCCTGCACGAAACCTACCAGCGCTTCGCCGACCAGCCCACGCACCTGCAGTTGCGCTCGCTCGACAAGGGCGTGCGCTACGTGGTGGCGGTCGAGGCGTTCGACGAACACGGGGTGTCGAAATTGTCGCGGGCGGCAACGCTGGAGCCCTGACGCAAGCGCCCCCTTGACCCGTCGAGCCCGCCGCACTTGCTCATCGGGCAGCGCCCTGGCCCCGACTTGTTGACCGACATCAATTCGCATGCGGGGCGGCGGAGTACCACGGGCGCGGGGCCAGGATGGATCGGACCGCAACGCGGTGGAGGCTTCGCATGACCCTTCGACACGACTCCCTGCATCGGGCGCTGTTCGCCACGGCGTGCACGCTGGCACCTGTCTTTGGCGCGGCCGCCCAATCACCGACCGGCCCGGTGGTCGCTCCCCAGGTGGCTTCGACCAATCCGGTCGCCTCGGTCGATCCGCGCGTGCCGGTGGCCGCCGGGCAGCCGTGCGTGGTCGAGTTGCTGCACGATCGGGCGTGGCCCATGGGCGATCCCGACCATGACCCCAACGCACCGATCACCTACATGCCCCCGTCCGCCTGCCCGCCCCCGTGGGCAAAGGTGATCCTCAAGCTGGACGTGCGCAGTGTGCGGCGCTCGATCACGGACACGCTCGGCATGGACCTGGCGCGCGTGCGGCTGTTCCGCAGCATCACACCCCGCTATGACGGCAACTCGCGCTGGCATCTCGAGCGCGACCTGACCGACTACAGCGCGCTCTTCAGAGCCCCGCGTACGGGATCGATCTGGATGACGCAGAACGAGGACTTTCCCGACCCGCCCTACACGCCCCCGTTCTACGCGACCGCACGGCTGTTCTTCTATCCGTCCAGCGCCGCCACGCCCGCGCCGCGCGTGCCGGACGCCGTGATCCCGGTCAACCAGGAAACCCCCGTCAACCTGCCTCACAACATCGTGCGTGCCTATCTGGATGTGGAGGCCGACTACTTCAGCGGCGACGGCGGCCTGCCCCGCAACTTCTGGTACACCTGCGTGATCGACTGGTCGGGTAACGGTGGCCCGCTCGAGCTTCCGCAGCTGACAGACGTACTCGCTCCGGGCGGCTGGACCAGGGACGCCATCAATCCTTACGCCCAGGGTTGCTCCGGGGGCAACTACCGTGAGTTCAAGATCGCGGTGGATGGAACCCTGGCGGGCATTGCTCCGGTGTTCCCGCTGCTCGTGGCCGACATGAACAACTACCACCACAACAGCGCCGACCAGCCTATCCCGACGCTGGAGATGTTGAACTTCAAGCCGTACCGGGTGGACCTGACGCCTTTTGCCGCCCTGCTGAGCGCCGCCGGTCGGCACAACGTCACCGTGGACAACCGGTACCCGTATGGCTACGACCGTTACGGCGGCAGTGCCCTGCTGGTGTACCTCGACCCGCAGCGCACGCAGGTCACCGGTGCCGTGACGCTCAACACGCTGACTACCGGGAGTGGCGCACCCCACTACAGCAATACCCTGCGGCGCATCGGCGACACGATCGTCGGAGACATCCACACGCGGCAGCAGCGCGAATTCGAAATCCGTGGCTTCGTGAACACCTCCCAGGGGCGCATCGACTCGCGGGTGCACCAGACCGGAGCCTTCGCCAGCACGCAGGTGCTTCGGGTACAAGGACCGTACGGCGGCATATTCATTGCCGACAAGGCCTACCGGCAGGACCTGTCATTGAGCAGCACGGTGCAGCAGACCAGCCGTCGCGCGATCGGGACCCGGCTGATCAGCTGGGATCGCACGAGCACCAGCTACCCGCTGCAGATGGCGTACCGGCTCGCGGCGCATGTACAAACCGGGGACGGGTGGAACATCGACTTCACGCGCACCAACGTGAGCATCGCCCAAAGCCGCGTGATCGACGGTGATCACTACAAGCCCGGCTTCGGCCACTACACCACGCACGCAGGCGCCCGCTTCTACTCCGTCCGCAAGGGTGGCGCCGACCAGACCGACCCACGCTGGGAGAGCTCCACGCTGCGCAACTACCGCGACAACTTCGGCAGCTGTTACCACGGCGAAGTGGCCGCCCGGGACGACGCGATCGTGCGCCTGTCCCGGGGCGACACCTGCCCGGGCGGGCGCAACCAGGTGCGCTGGTTCGCGCATCCCGACGGGTCGCCGGACACGCTGGGCTGGTGGCGCTGAAACCCGACGTCCCCGGTCGATGACCGTGGGCCAGGCTCCCACCTGGCCCGCGTTCTCCCGATCACGCGTCGATGGCTGCGTCCAGCGTCTCGTTGTCCGGGAACACCATGAACACGAAGAACGGCACGCCCCGCGCGTGCCAGTAGCGGGCCACGCCGGACAGGTGGTCGCGAAGCGTGGCGTAGACGTCGGGCGCCTGGGCACGCAGTACATCGGCATGGTCGAGCACCAGTACGTAGCCGGGCGCGGACAGCCAACCGAGATCGCGCAGGCCGGCCGCGAGCGCCGGCCAGTCCTCGCGCGGCGCGGGGACCTCGAACGACTGGGCCAGCGTTTCGAGGGCCTGCTGGTGGCTAGTGCAGTCACGAAGATCGAGCCGGCTGAAGCGAAGGCTGGCGCGGGCGGCATCCTCGGCCAGGGTCGTCGGATCATCCGGCACCACGCGATAGACGCCGTCACGTCCGGCGTCGTGAAGGTCGATCTCGAGAATCTTGCTGGTCATCTGACGAGTGCGCGCCGGAGCGGGGACCACCCGCCTCATACGCCCAGCGGCGTGTGGGTCCGATCAATGCCGGGACGGGCCGGCGTGCGGTTGAAGGCTCATCGGCCGCCAGCCCCGCTCCGCCGCCATACCGAGATCGGCACGTTGCCGTCCGGGCGCGGCGGCACCCGGTAGCTCAGCACGTCGCCGTGCAGCTCGAAGCTGCGGCGCTGTTGCTGGCCCTCCCAGTTGGGAAAGGAGGCGCCCTCGATGTGGAACACGAGCTGGTGCCGCGCGGCGTCGAGTTCGACCGTGCCGTAGTGCGTGCTCGAGCCCATGACCGCCGCGCGGTATTCGTCGGCGGTGCCCTTGGCCTTGGCATCGGCGGCGAAGCGCGGGCGCTCGGCGCGGAAGATCTGCAGCGAATAGTGGCCCTGCCGGTCGATCATCAGCAGGCCCTTGGGCGCGGCGCCGTAGTCGCGGGTGCGCGAGCCATCCGGATGCAGCGCGTCGGCCGCCTGCAAGGTCCAGGTGCCGGCCAGCGGGAAAGGCGCGGTGGCGCCACTGGCCAGGGCCGTGGTCGTCGAGCCGAGGCCGGCGACCAGACAGGCCGTGGCGAAAAGACGAACTCCTGCAGGATGCATGCGCATGCGTGGTTTTCCTCCGGGGATTACGTGGGAGCGCCCGCCCTTCGGCGGGGCGCCTCGCATCCTAGGACCGGCAGACGCTTCGAAAAATGGAATAATTCGACGCCCATCCATCGGAAATACTTCAGCATGCAACGACCCAACCTGGACATGGATGCGTTGCGCACCCTGGCCGCGATCCTTCGCCTTGGCAGCCTGGCCCGCGCCGCCGAGCGGGTGGGCCGCTCGCAGTCGGCGGTCAGCCAGCAGATGCGCAAGCTGGAGGCGCAACTGGGCCAGCCGCTGTTCCGCAAGCAGGGGCGCCGGGTCGTGCTGACCGAGGCGGGCGATCGGGTGCACGCGTATGCGCTGCGCATCCTGGCGCTCAATGACGAAGCGGTGCATGCCGTGTACGGCGCCGCGGTCGGCGGCGCGGTGCGCTTCGGCCTGCCCGGGGACTTTGCCGAATCCTGGCTGCCGGCGGCGCTGGGGCAATTCAAGAAGGCCTATCCGGCCGTGCGGGTGGACGTGGAGGTCGAGCGCAACGGCGCGCTGCTGGAACGGCTGGATCGCGGCGAGCTGGATCTGGTGCTGGCGATGGGCCATGCCCGGCGCGCCGACGCCGAACGGCTCGCGACCCTGCCGATGACATGGGTGGGCGCCGCGGACGCGACCGCGCGATTGCGCGCGAGCCCGGTCATCGAACTGGCGCTCTACCGCCCGCCATGCTTCTTCCGCAAGGCCGGCACCGAGGCGCTGGACCAGGCCGGCAAGGCCTGGCACGCGGCCTTCGTCACGTCCAGCCTGCAAAGCCTGTGGGCCGGCGTGGCCGCCGGGCTCGGCATCACCCTGCGTACCAGCGCCGGCATCCCGCCCGGCCTGATCCGCCTGGACGGTCGGCACGGGCTGCCGCCGTTGCCGCGCGTGGATGTCTGCCTGCATGCGGCCGGCGATCCGGAGTCGCCGGCGTTGAGGCAGCTGCGGCGGACCGTGACCGAGCATGCGCTTGCCGCGCTTGCGGAGGGAAACAAGAACATGGCCCGCTGATTCCCTGCAGCGCCGCGCAACCCCTTTAGCCCACGACCGCCCCAGGATGCGTCATCGCGCGCCGCCCGCCGGCCATCCCGATTGCACGCTCAGCAACAGAGACCCCCGGGAGGCTCCAGGGCCGAACGAACCGATCCGTCGATCATGCGCCCGCGCCGGCCCTTGCGGGAAGTCCCCTTCGGCACGGCATAGTCGGACCGCCGGCAGTCCCCAGCTGTGCCGGCACCAGGGCTGAATCCACATCGAAAACGCCAGGAGGAAGTATGGCTTTCCCTGCGAAGATCGAGTCGTCCCCCATCGCCGGCATCAACATCACCCCGCTCGTCGACGTGCTGCTGGTGCTGCTCATCATCTTCATGGTCTCCGCGCAGGTCGTCGCCCATAAGAACCGGGTCGACCTGCCCGTCGCCGGCCATACATCCGGCGACAAGACCGAACCGTTGCGGGTCACGGTGGACCCGGGCGGCATGGTGTTCCTCAATGGCAGGCTGGTGAGCGATGCCGTGCTGGCGGCGCAATTGGACATCGCCGCAGGCACGGGCCGCGACGATGCGGCGAAGATCCCCCATGTCGAGCTCCATGCCAGAGATGCAGCGTCGTACGACGATGTCGCACGCGTGCTGGCGTTGGTGAAGGCACACGGCATCACCGGTATCGATTTCGCATCGGACTGAGGCGCGGCCTGAAGACCCGCGGCGCGTCCACTCCACCACCTGCCCGGCGCTGACCAGCTACACGGGCCAGCGCCGGGACCAGCTCAGTTGACCACGAACCCCGGTATCGAGCCGGAGCCGCGCAACCGCCCGCAGTGGGTGGCGACCGCCGCCAGCAGTTCGTGCGGTTGCGCCGGCTTGAGCAGGAAGCACGCGGCGCCTGCCTCCAGCGCGCGCCGCTCGACATCGGCCTGGTCCTCGCCCGTGAGCATGACGACCGGGACCTCGATTCCCTGCTGGCGCAGGTCCATCAGGAACTCCAGCCCCGTGGCGCCGGGCAGCTGATGGTCGAGGAAGACGATCTCGGGTGCGCGCTCGCGGATCAGGCAGGCTGCCTCCTCGGCGCTCGCCACGGCGTCGACCGCGTGTCCGGCGGCGCCCAGCAACAGCTTGGCCAGATCCCGGTTCGCCCCGCTGTCGTCGATGATCAGGCAGCGGACCGGCAGGTATGTCGTTCGATGCACCTGCAGGGCTTCCTGCAGATCGTCTCCCCGGTGCAGTGCCTGTCCGGCCGGCACCGGCCGGAGTGCAATGTGAAAGCCGATCGCCGCGCCGCCGCCTGCCACGTCGGCCACCGAGAGCCGCCCACCCATCGCGTCCGACAGGCCACGCACGATGAACAGGCCCAGCCCCAGGCCATGGCCTCGTGATGCGTGCGCGGCGCCTTTGACGAAGGGCTCGAAGATGTGCGGCTTGTCCTGCGCGGGGGTGCCCACGCCCGTATCGCTCACCTGGATGCAGACGGGCACGCGCCCCTCCGGATCCACCTCGCCATCGGGCGTCACCCGGATCCGCACGCGGCCACCTGCGGGCGTGAACTTCACCGCATTCGACGCCAGATTGCTGACCAGCTGTTCGAGGCGTCCCGGATCGCCGAGCCAGCCATCGGCCACGCCCGAGCGGGACACCTCCAGCGTCACGCCGCGTTCGGCCGCCATGCCACCGATCATCGCACGGACCGCGATCAGCACGTCGTCCATCGAAAACGGCTTGCTTTCCAGCCGCAGCTGGCGGTTGTCCAGGGCGGCCATGTCCATGACCTGCCGCACCCTCTGCGACAGGCTCTTCGCGTTGGCATGCAGGGCATGGACCAGGGACTGCGCCCGGGTGGGCAGGGTGTCGACCTCGAGCAACGCCGAGGCGTGGGTGATGGCGTTGAGGGGATTGCGCAGCTCATGCGAAATCATGGCCGTCAGGCGCGCTTGCGCATCGCGCGTATCGACCGCGGAAGCCGACACGGCGTAGAGCGCCGCCAGCAGGCGGTGGACGGTGAAAGGCAGTCCCACCAGCAAGACGAGGGCGAATGGCACGAACGCCGGACGGGCGGTCCAGTAGCCCGGCGGAGCGGCGAAGAACAACAGCACCACCGACAGCAGCATCGCCCCATGGAACATGCGGCGGGAAAAACGCGCGCCGGCCACGATGGTCGCCAGCGGCAGCAGCGTGATCAGCGAGATGGAAAGGTTCCATCCGGCCTTGAGCAGAAGGAAGATCGCCGCGTAATCCGCCAGCGCCGCGATCTTGTCCTGACGCTCGCTCGTGGGCCGGTCCTGTGCCCAGACCCAGCCTGCCCAGGCGATGCTCGACAGCAGCAAGCCCGCCGCCCACGGCAACGCGCGACGCGCTTCGATCCACAGCGTGCCGCCCGGCTGCTCGGGCGCGGCACGCAGCCAGAACACCGTCCATGCGAAAACGAGCAGCATCCACACGACCCGCCGTGGCGCCCCGCGGTTCTCCTTGAACGACGCGACGACCGCATCGATGCGCCGATCGCGCAGGCGATGGGCCACCGATTCGAGCGATGGCGGCAAGGCGCGGAGGCGGCGGCGACCGGTGGCGTCACCGGACGGGCCGGTCACCGCAACGTCTCCCGCGCCCAGCTGCCCTCGGCGCCGATCCACAGCGCCTCGCCCTGCCCGTCCCGCCAGTCGGCCAGCACGATGCGTTCGGCCGTCCGGCCCGGCAGCGGCACCTCGTGCACGCCGGGGCGATGCGTATGGCCGTGGATGAGTCGCGCGGCGCCCGTGTCGCGCAGGACCTGCCTTACCGCTTCGTCGGCGACGTCGCCGGGCGCCTCGCCTGCCCCGGCGCGCCGCTGGTGTTCCTGCATGCTCGCGCCGCGCATCTGCCGGGCCAGCTCACGCCGCTCGGCGAGCGGGCGGGCCAGTACCTGCGCCTGCCACTGGGGGGTGCGGCTGAGCGTGCGGAACGCCTGGTACTCCGTCTCGTCCGTGCACAGGGCATCGCCGTGCGAGAGCAGCGTCGGCACGCCGCCCAGCACGGCGAGCGTCGGATCGTCGAGCAGCCGCATGCCGCAGCGGGCGGCAAAGGCCTGCCCGAGAAGGAAGTCGCGGTTGCCGTGCATGAACCAGACGTCCGTCCCCGAGGCCGCAAGCTCGCGCAGCCCCCGGGCAACCGTCCCGAGCCAGGGCGCATCGTCGTCGTCGCCCACCCAGGCCTCGAACACGTCCCCGAGCAGAAAGACCGCCTGCGCCTCACCCGCCCGCGTGGCCAGGAAACGCAGCAGGACATCCGTCAGCCCAGGCCAGGCGGGCGACAGGTGCAGGTCGGAAATCAGGGCGACACGGGTGTAATTCATGGGCGTGACTATAAGCGGTCACCGGCCGGCTCGTGCCCGGCGCCGACGACGGGAAGCCCGCTCCAACGTCGATCGTCAGCCGGCCAGACCCGTGCCCTGCCCCTCGGCGGAGCAGACGCGGTTGCCACCCAGCTCCTTGGCACGGTAGAGCGCCAGGTCGGCGCGTTGCAGCACCGTGTCCAGGGTGTCGCCGGACTGCAGCAGGGTGGTGCCGAGCGAAGCGGTGACCTGTGGCACGGGGGCCACCGGCACGGCGGCGATCGCCGCGCACAGCCGCTCGGCCACGCGCTGCAGGGCCACTGCATCGACGTCGGGCACGATCACCAGGAACTCCTCGCCGCCCCAACGCGCGATGCACTGGTTCGCGCGCAGGAGTCGCTCGCAGCCGGCCGCCACTGCCTTCAGGACACTGTCGCCGACGGGATGGCCGTAGGTGTCGTTGATCGTCTTGAAGCGGTCGAGGTCGAGCATGACGACCCCGCCCGCGGCGCGGTCGGCCAGGACCTCGCGCAGCACCCGCTCGCCGAGCAGGCGGCTCTGCACGCCGGTCAGCGGATCCCGGTGCAGCATGACTTCCATGATGTCGCGCTCGGAGGCGAGCCGCCGGATCTTGCCCCTCAATCCGCGCTGCACCGGCAGCAGGACCACCACCATGATGCTGACCGGCCCGTACGCCATCACCAGGTCCCGGCCCCGGGGCGTCCACAGTTCCTGGCGATGACTCAACAGGTAGAGCAGCACCGGCAGCGCGATCAGCACCCAGCCCAGCGCGGCGGCGAGGAAAGCGCGCCGCCCGGGGATGAAGATCATCAGCATCGCGAGGAACACCACGAACAGCGACGAGACCGGTGGCAGGTTGTCGATCAACCGCACCTCGGGCGACAGGCTCGCCTGCACGGTGTAGAGCCACGCGGGCGCGATCAGCGCCAGCGCCGAGGCGCCCAGCGCGATCCGCGTGACGCCGAGCACCCATGCCGGTCGCCGCAGCAGTGCGAGGATCAGGCCGCCGAACAGCAAGCTGGCCAGCGGCGGGACGATGAGGTCCATGGGCTGGCGGGCCGGGCCGATCCAATGGATGGCCGTCGCGCAGACGCCCGCGAGCAGCGCCAGCGAAAGCATGACCAGCACCGCGATGCGGACGTAACGATCGTTGGGATCTTGCGCGGGCATCCGGGAAACCTGGAGTAGAGATACCGAGTCGAATCGGGCCGCATCCGCCACGATCCGGTTGCTTGAAACGCGTCCCCGCCTTATCGGCCGACGGGCCGGCAAATGAAGACAGGCGATGCGGCGAATCCAGCGCGCGCGACGAGCGAGCTTGCATGGCGCCCACCGAGGGCCGGTCCCGCCTCACGCCACAGCCCCACAAGGCTACACGTGGCGCAAGCGCGGCGCGCGCCGAGGGCCCCGTGACTTCCTGCTCTTGAATCCCGCCCGGCAACGTGCGCAGATCGTTCGCTTCAGCCTGCCGACTCCGGAGCCACCCATGCGTCTGCGCCACAGCCTCGCCCTGCTCACCCTCGGAATCACGACGGCGCTGGCCGCACAGGCTTCCGTCGATCCGGCGCTGTACCAGGGACTGCACTGGCGCCTGATCGGACCCTTCCGCGGCGGGCGCGTGCTGACGGTGGCGGGCGTGCCCGGCGACAACCGGCATTTCTATTTCGGCGCGGTGGATGGCGGCGTGTGGGCCACCCAGGACGCCGGGCGCACCTGGCAGCCGATCTTCGACGACGAGAAGGTCGGTTCGATCGGCGCACTGGCAGTGGCGCCGTCCGACCCGAAGACGCTCTACGTGGGCAGCGGCGAAGCCGACATGCGTTCGGACATCGCGCACGGCAACGGCATGTACAAGAGCACCGACGGCGGCCGGCACTGGACGCACATCGGGCTGGAGGACAGCCGGCAGATCGCCAGCGTGCTGGTCGACCCGCGCAACCCGGACGTGGTGTTCGCCGCCTCGCTCGGCCATGCCTACGGGCCGAACGCCGAACGCGGCGTGTTCCGCTCGCGCGACGGCGGCAAGAGCTGGCGCAAGGTGCTGTTCAAGGACCACGACACCGGCGCGATCGACCTGGCCTTCAAGCCCGGCGATCCGGACACGATCTACGCCGCGCTGTGGCAGACCCGCCGCCCGCCGTGGAGCGTCTACCCGCCCTCGAACGGCCCGGGCAGCGGGCTGTACGTATCGCATGACGGGGGCGAGCACTGGAGCCAGCTGCAGGACAACGGCTTCGCCGCCCATCCCGGGCGCATCGGCATCGCGGTGGCGCCGAGCGAGCCGGACCGGGTCTACGCGCTGGTGGACGCACCGGCCGGCGAAGGCGGCCTGTACCGCTCCGACGACGGTGGCGCGCACTGGAAGCACCTGACCTCCGACCAGCGCATCTGGCAGCGCGGCTGGTATTTCTGCCGGCTCACGGTGGACCCGAAGAACGCCGACCGCGTCTACGTGATGAACACCATCGTGTTGCGCTCCGACGACGGCGGCAAGCGGTTCATCGCTCTGAAGGGCGATCCGACCGGCGACGACTTCCATCAGATGTGGATCGACCCGACCGATCCGGACCGGCAGATCCTGGGCGTCGACCAGGGTGCGCTGGTCACGCTCAACGGCGGCAAGAGCTGGAGCAGCTGGTACAACCAGCCCACCGCGCAGATCTACCACGTCAGCACCGACGACCGCTTCCCGTACTGGGTCTACGGCGCGCAGCAGGATTCCGGCGCGGTCGCGCTGCCCAGCCGCACCGGCAACGGCGACGGCATCACCATGGAGCAGTTCCACGAGGTGACCGCCGGCGGCGAGAGCGACATGATCGCGCCGGACCCCGACGATCCGGATATCGTCTACGGCGGCCGGGTCGACAAGCTGGACACCCGCACCGAACAGACCCGCAGCGTCGATCCCACCCTCGCCTACCCCGCCGCGCACTACCGTGCCGCCTGGACGCTGCCGCTGGCCTTCTCCAAGCGCGACCACAAGGTGCTGTACTTCGCCAACCAGCGCCTGTTCCGCACCGATGACGGCGGCGACCACTGGGCGCCGATCAGCCCCGACCTAACCCGCGAGGACGCCGGCGTGCCGGCCAACCTCGACGCCCCCACCGCCGCCGACGACAACCACGTCGACAAGCGCCGTGGCGTGATCTACACCATCGCCCCCTCGCCGCTCGACGCCAAGGCACTGTGGGTGGGCACCGATGACGGCCTGGTCTGGCGCACCGACGACGAGGGCGCGCACTGGCAGCCGGTCACGCCGCGGGCGCTGACGCCGTGGTCGAAGGTCGCCGGCATCGAGCCATCGCACTTCGACCCGGACACCGCCTACCTGGCGATCGACCGTCATCGGCTGGACGACGACACGCCCTACCTCTACCGCACCACCGACGGCGGCAAGGCGTGGACGCGCATCGACGCCGGCATCCCCCGCGACAGCTTCGTCAACGTGGTGCGCGAGGATCCGCGGCACCGCGGCCTGCTCTACGCCGGCACCGAACGGGGCATGTACGTCTCGTTCGACGACGGCGCGCACTGGCAGGCGCTGCAGCAGAACCTGCCGATGACCTCGGTGCGCGACATCGACGTGCATGGCGACGACCTGGTGATCGCCACCCACGGCCGCGGCTTCTGGATCATGGACAACGTCAGCGCGCTGCGGCAGATGGCTGGCCTGCAGGCGGACACGGCGACCCTGTTCAAGCCGGCCGATGCCATCCGCGTGCGCCTGGCCAGCTTCACCGGCACGCCATTCCCGAAGGACGAGCCGATGGCGGCCAACCCGCCCGATGGCGCGATGATCGACTACGTGCTGCCGAAGGCGGTGAAGGGCGCGGTGACGCTCACCGTGTTCGATGCGCAGGGCAAGCCGGTGCGCAGCTTCAGCAGTGCCGAGCCGGTGAGCAAGCCCGATCCGGCCAAGCTCGCCGTCGCACCGGAATGGCTGCCGGCACCGATGCGCCTGTCCACCGCGCCGGGCATGCATCGCTTCGTGTGGGACCTGCGCTATCCGTCGCAGCTGCCCGCCCAGCCCGACAGTTCGCAGGAGAAAAGCGGCGTCTGGGCGCCGCCCGGCCAGTACACCGTCGAGCTGCGGGTGAATGGTCGGCGCTACCGCCAGCCCTTGCAGCTGAAGGCCGATCCGCGCGTGCAGGTACCCACGGCCGCGCTGCAACGCGAGTTCGAACTGGCGCGCAAGGTGGAACAAGCCTCGGCACGCGCCGCCCGCGCCAGCACCGAAGCGGGCAAGCTGCTGAAGGCACTGGACGCAGTGCCCAAGACCACGCTGCATGCCCAGGTCGCGGCGTTGATGGACAAGGCGCAGGACCTGTCCGGCGTGGAGGCGCATCCCGACCCGCGCAACACGATCGGCGCCCCGCCGAAGCGCACCGACAGCCTGCGCGCCCTGGCATTGAACCTGGCCAAGCTCGAACAGGCGGTCGACGGCGCCGATGCCGATCCCAGCCAGGACGCGAAGGCCTCGTATGCCACCCTGTCGAAGACGCTGGATGCCACGGTCGAGGCCTGGCAGCAGCTGAAGCGCCGCGACCTGGCCGACCTCAACGCGCGGCTGAAGGCGGCCGGCGCCAAGCCGATCACGCTGTAGGCAGAAGGCCGCCAGGGAGCATGCAAACGGTGCGGCCGCCCGGTCGGCCGCACCGCAGCGAACCGGTCCGTCTCGCTATCGCGCAATAGGCCATCAGGCTGCACCGCGGCCGTTCCCGCGTTGGCCTTCACCGGCTTCTTCGGCGAACATCCCGCCATCGAACGGCAGCCGGACGTATGCATGCACCCGAGAGTGCTCAGAACCTTTCTGGCGGTAGCGCGCCGTGGCAACGTCACCCGCGCGGCCGAGGAAGTGCACCTGGCGCAGTCGAGCGTCAGCGACCAGTTGCAGTCGCTGGAGGCGGAACTCGATGCCCGGCTGTTCACCCGCACGCGCCAGGGCCTGCGGCTGACGGCGGCGGGAGAGGCGCTCGCCGCCCATGCGCAGGAGATCCTGGCGCGGGTCGACGAGGCGAGGGCCGCGGTGGCGGCAGCGGCCGGCCGGGAGACCGGCGCCGTCACGCTGGGCGCCCTGGAGACGATAGCCGTGACCCGACTGCCGTCGTGGATGGACCGCCTTCCGGCAGGCGCACCCGCAGATCGGGGTGAAGCTGAAGGTGATGGGCACCGGCGAGCTGCTGCATGCGGTGGGCAGCGGCGCGCTCGACGCGGCCTTCTGCTTCGACCGGGGCGGGTCCGATCCACGGCTGGCCAGGCGCGAGGTGCTCAGGGAGCCGCTGGTGCTCATCGCCGCACCAGGCGCTGCCGCCACCCGCGGCGACCTGGCCGAGACCCTCGCATCCGCAAGCTTCGTGGTGACCGGAAAGGGGTGCGTCTATCGCCACCTGTTCGACGCGGCGTTCGCCCGCGCCGGCATCGCCGCCCCCGTCCCAGTAGCCGAGGTGGACAGCATCCGCGCGATCGCGCGCCTGGTGATGGCCGGCTTCGCCATGGGGCTGGTGCCGCGCCTGGCAGTGGCGGCCGAACTCGCGCGCGGCGAACTCGTGGCGATGCCCTGGCTCGATCCCGACGCCTCGGCCTCGCTGCTGATGCTCTGGCGCCGGCAACGCGTCCTGGCGCCGGCGCTCCGGCGCGTGCTCGACCATGCCGGCGCCACGTTCGGGCTCACGCCAGCCGATGGCCTCCCTCCACATGCAACACCGTGCCCGTCGTGAATCCGTTGCCCATGAGGAAGGCAATGGCGTCGGCGATGTCCGCGGGCTGGCCGATGCGCCCCACCGGCAGGCGTTGCGCCATCGCGTCGAGCGTGGCGTCCTTGGCGTCGCCCGCCACCGCCGACCAGATCGGCGTATCCACCCAGCCGGGCGAGACGGCGTTGACGCGCAGGGGCGCGAGCTCGACCGCAAGCGCCCGCACCAGCCCTTCCAGTGCCGCGTTGATCGCCGCCACCACGCTGCCGCGCGCGGCCGGCCGATAGGCGGCGACACCGGAGGTGAAGGTGAGCGAGCCGGCGGCGTCGAGCTTCGGCGCCCCATGCTTGGCCAGCAGCAGCGGCCCGAGGAATTTGCTGTCCACGACCCGCTGCGCGTCCGCCAGGTCCAGCGCGGGCAGCAGCTGGTAGGCGCCGCGGATATCGGCGGCGGTGCTGACGATGTGGTCCAGTGTGCCCGTCCGCGCGAACAACGCGGCCACCTGGGCTTCCTGCGCGATGTCGACCTCGACCGCCTGCAGCCGCGCCGGCGCTTGCAGGGTGGCGCGAGCCGCCTGCAGGCGCTCCGCGCTGCGCCCGGCAATGGTCACCGCGGCACCCGCCTCGAGGCAGCGCTGCGCCACGGCCAGACCCATGCCGGAGCTGCCTCCGACGATGAGGATCTTCGCGTCCCGGACGTTCATGCGTACTCTCTCCAAACCATGTGTGGCGAACACCATGGCATTGCCCCGCACACCCGCGGAAACGGAAAAAGCCGAACGCACCATCGGCGTCGCCGATGGACGGGACGGTCGCGCAGCCCGGATGTTGAGGCCCATCGGCCACCACATTCCGAAAGCGCTGGTACCGGTCCAGCGCCGACGCCTCCGGGCCGGTTTTGCTGGCCGGCGGTCGGTGGGAAGGCAGGCGCGCTGGCGCACCGGTGGAGGCCGCTCGCACCGGCTGCGGTAGTCGCCGCGCGTCGGCGGCATGGCCGCATGCACCGCTCCCCTGCCGCGCTCAACGGCCCTGGCCCCCTGAACTTCCTGGCGCCTCCCCGAGTCGATGAAGAGCCTGCCCGGCGCCACGGCCCGGGCCATCGACAGGAGACAGGCCTTGAACAGGACGTACCTCAAAGCGGGCAGCACCCTCTTACTGGCCGTGGTGCTTGGCCAGGCCCGGGCCACTGACGCGAGCCACGCTGCCACGCCACGACGCATACCGGACAGCTATGCGCACGCGGCGAAGCTGGTCGACCTCGGCCATGGCCGCCACCTCAACCTGCGCTGCACGGGCAGCGGAGCGCAGACCGTCATGCTCGAGGCCGGCGCCATCGCCGACTCCTCCACCTGGTTCAAAGTGCAGCCGCTGCTGGCCTCCCATGCCCGCGTCTGTGCGTATGACCGGGCCGGCTATGGCTTCAGCAGCGAGGGCCCCTTGCCGCGGGATCTCGGTGCCGATGTGTCGGACCTGCACGCACTGATCCGGCGTGCCGGCCTCAGGACCCCGCTGGTGATGGTGGGGCATTCGCTGGGCAGCAACATCGTCCGTCAGTATGCAAGTCGCTACCCGGCGGACGTGAGCGCACTGGTGCTGGTCGATCCGCCCGCGCAGGCCGTCGCCAGGTTCGCGCCCGCCTGGCAAAAGGACGAGGACGCCATGTCCGTGCAGCGGCTCGCGTTTCTTCACCAGTGCGAGGCGGCCGCCGAAAAGCGCGCACTGCCGTCCACCTCGCCCGCCCTGGCTCACTGTCTGGCCAGTGGCGATCCGCTTGCCAGCGCCCGGCTCAATGCGGTGAGCCTGGCGCACAAGTCGAAGCCGGCGTTCTGGCACACCGTGCTCTCGGTACTCGAGAACAATGCCGAGGTGTTCCGGCAGCCGGTGTCGGCACGGGAGACGCACGGCGCGACACCCCTGATCGTGCTGTCCGCCGCCAACACCTATGCCGACGCCCTGCCCCGTGACCGCAAGGGGCTCGAAGAAGCGCGTGCCCGCACGCAGGCGCAGATCCTGGCCAGCTCCTCTCGCGGCACGCTGGTGCAGGTTCCGGAGTCCTCGCACGACATCCAGATCGATCAACCGGACGCGGTGGTGAAGGCGGTCCTTCAGGCCCTGCGGCTCGCGCGGCATGCGCCTGAGTAAGGCGGTCGGGCCAGAGCGCCGCTGGCCGCGCTCCGGCTCGGGGGATCCGGAAACCCGACCCGCCACTCAACGCAGGGAACGTCGCCGGCGGCGACATCGCGACGCCACTGGTTTCTAGTGGCCGGCCGCGCCACGCAAGGTGAGCAGCGATTCCGTGCCTCTCCGGCCTCGCAGCGGCTTCCTGTTCTTCAGGTTGTATACGGCGATCAAGGCGGGTTCGTTCACGTCGGCCACGGCGTTGGCGATCGCGTCGTGGATGCAACGCGCCTCGGCCGCGCTCGACCGGAACCAGAAGTACGAGCATACGCTGGCCGCCGCAGCATCGATGCGGCCGTACAGCTCGGTGGCGCCGGCCGGAGTCGATATCTCGAGATCCGCAAAACTGACGACCTTGCTCTCTGAGTTGTTATGGGCGGCGTAGACGCTCGCGCTCGCGGCCAAGGCACCCACGAGCGCCGTCACCATCCATCCACGAAACGTGCTGGAACGGAAGATCGTGTTCATGTTCCTCTCCCGGTTTTCCGAAGATTTCACGCCAGGTGAAACCGCGTGGCAGACATTGCCTACGCACAGGGGATGTAAGCCTCTCGCCCCTGGAAAAGCTTGAGAGAACGCTGGAATTTTCTGACTGAAAATCGACCGGATCGAACACATCTCCGGTCAGGACCCGCGATGTCCGACGCCCACCCAGTCGCGTACGAATTCGATCGATTCATCTTGGCGCCGGCCGAGAAGCGGCTCGTGCGTGACGGAAACGTGGTGCCACTTGCCCCGAAGGCCTTCGATACGCTGCTGCTGCTGGTCCGCAACCAGGGGCGGCTGGTTGAAAAGGACGAGCTGCTCAGGACCCTCTGGCCGAACAGCGTCGTCGAGGAAGTCGCGCTCGCGCACAACGTCTCCCTGCTGCGCAAGGCGCTCGGTGACACCACTGGAGCCCCCCGGTTCATCGAGACCGTGCCCAAGCGCGGGTACCGCTTCATCGCCACCGTGCAGGAACGGTGCGCCCCCCGCGTAGCGTCCCCAGCCGCGGGCGCCGGGAGTGGCCAGGCACCTTCGGCCGGGTGGCATGGCCTGCCGTCCCGAGCGGTCGTCATGGCGGCGTTCGCGGCGGTTCTGTTGCTGGCGTCCGGCACTGCGGCCTACCTCTACCTTGCGCCAGCCGCCGAGCCTGTCGAAGGAACCCCTCCTGCCATCCACTCGCTGGCAGTGCTGCCGTTTGAGAACCTTTCCGGCAACAAGGAGCAGCAGTACTTCGCCGACGGAATGACCGACGAGCTGATCACCGAACTCGGCACCATCGGATCGCTGCGCGTGGTTTCGCGGACCTCGGCGATGCAATACAAGGGCTCCCGCAAGCCGCTGCGTGATATCGCCGACGAGCTGAGCGTCGACGCGGTGGTCGAAGGGACCATACTGCGCGCGGGCAACCGCGTGCGCATCAACGCGCAATTGATTGCAGCGGCCAGCGATCGCCACCTGTGGGCCCGCAGCTACGAACGTGACCTGCGTGACGTCCTCGCCCTGCAGGACGACGTTTCGCGCGATATCGCGGCGACCGTCGGGGTCAAGCTGACACGCGCCGGGCTCTCCGTCGAGCGTGCCATCGATCCGGAAGCACATGACGACTATCTGAGGGGTCGCGCCATCAACCCCCAGGCGCATGACGACTATTTGCGGGGCCGCTATTGGTCGAGCGGGATCCCGGCTGAACGTTTCGCCAGCGGGGACAACGCGCGACGGGGGCTCGACTATTTCCAGAAGGCCATTGCCATCGACCCGACCTACGCGCTGGCGTATGCCGGCGTCGCCGATGCCTACCTGTCCCTGGCAGGCGGCTCACTGAGTTACGAGGAGGCTCTTCCCAGGGCCAGGGCGGCCGCCCTCAAGGCGCTGCAACTCGATCCGTCCCTCGCGGAAGCGCACCAGGCGCTGGCCGGCGTAAGCCTCTACGTCGGGGACTGGCCGGGTGCGGAACGGGAGTTCAAGCGGGCCCTGGCGCTCAATCCCAACTACGCCCTGGCGCACGAGGGGTATGCGGCCTACCTGGCCTCGATGGGCAAGCTCGACGAGGCCGTGAAGGAAGACGAACGCGCCGTTGATCTCGACCCCGTCTCCGTTGGATCCAATGCGAACCTGGGGATCATGCTTTACCTCGCGCGCCGCTACGACGACGCCATGCGCCAGTTGCGCCGAAGCCTGGAAATGCATCCGGACCTGGGCTTGTGGAACTACTTCATGGGGTATGTGTTCGAGCAGAAGAAGATGTTCGCCGAGGCCTATGCGCAGTACCACCGGTCCCTCGTCCTGAACAAACAGACCGAACGCGCCGAGGCAGTCGAGCAGGCGTACAGGCGGTCGGGGTATACAGGCGCGTTGCAGCAGAGAATCCGGTTTCTCGAACCGCCGAACTCGTCGGACAAGGAGCCGAACATTCCCCTGATCGTGCATGCGTACGCCATGCTCGGCGACGACGTCCATGCGCTGCAGTGGCTCGAACGCGCTTCGCGGGAACGCCAGCCCAAGATGTCGGGGTGGCTCAACGACCCCGCGCTGGACCACCTGCGCGGCTCGCCCCGCTTCCGCGATCTGGTTCGTCGCATGGGTCTGCCTGTATCCGGAAAAGCGGAAAAGGGCCAAGCCGGGCCGGCGCGGTAGCGCTAGCGATCCGGCTCGCTGCGGGACACGCCGCCTTTCCAGGAGCTGCCCGCCCGTCTCGACCCAAGGAGCAAAGAGCAAAGGCAGGTCGGAGTTGCGCGGAGGGCGACGCCGGCCCGCCGCCGCGTCCACGCCGCCTTGC
Source organism: Frateuria sp. (assembly GCF_035695185.1). Lineage (GTDB taxonomy): Bacteria > Pseudomonadota > Gammaproteobacteria > Xanthomonadales > Rhodanobacteraceae > Frateuria_A. The sequence goes on along the minus strand of NZ_DASSES010000206.1, from coordinate 10,016 downwards.
CGGTCGCAGAGTAGCCTTGCGCTCCCCGGAAGGAGGATCGAAGCATGTTCCATCGGACCTGCACATGGCTCATCCTGCTGGCCGCCGCGCTGTGTCTGCCGGGTGGCGCCCGGGCCGAAACCGCCGGCGCAACCGGCAGCACCCTGTCGCTGCAACAGGCGGTCGACGGCCACTGGCGTCCGGCCGCCAACAAGGCGCGCGACCGCTATCGCCATCCGGTCGAGACGCTGCAGTTCTTCGGCATCCGCCCGGACATGACGGTGATCGAGCTGGCGCCCGGCGGCGGCTGGTACACCGAGATCCTGGCCCCATATCTGGCCGCCAACGGTCACCTGATCGAAGCCGGCGCATCGCCCAGGTTCGCCGCCCGGCTCAAGGCCGAGCCGGCGATCTTCGGACATGTCGCCGGCAGCGTGCCGTTCGCGCCACCCGGACAGGTGCAGCTGGGTGCCGCCGGCTCCGCCGACATGGTGCTCACCTTCCGCAATGCGCACGACTGGCTCAACGACAGCCCCGCCGCGCTGGCCGCGGCATTCCGGGCCGCCTTCGCCGTGCTCAAGCCCGGCGGCGTGTTCGGCGTGGTCGAGCATCGCGCCAGGCCGTCTGCCGACGCCGTGCAGAGTTCCAAGGCCCTGCACCGCATTCCCGAGGACTACCTGATCGCACTGGCGCTCAAGACCGGCTTCCGCCTCGACGGCGTGGCGCAGATCAATGCCAACCCCAGGGACCCGGAAGACGTCAACGTGCACCGCCTGCTGCCGGACCTGGCCGGCCCGGACGGCGAGCACGCGAAGATGAAGGCAATCGGCGAATCGGACCGGATCACGTTGCGGTTCGTGAAGCCCTGAGGGGCCGGGGCTCTTCGCGTCGAATGGAAACCGGTGCGGCGGCAGGAGCCTGCCACGGGCCTGGCGGGTCCCGGCGACCATGATGGGTTGCAAGCCTCGTGATCGCCTGGCTGGTCGGCCACGTGAGTCGGGCGTGAGGCACGGGGCCGGGCGAGGCCCATGCAAACGGGTATCGCTGTGGCTGGAACGCCCACGGCCCTCCAGCCTCCGTGCTTGGTCAGGTGAGGACTCGGGCGTGAAGAGGGAAAACCTCAGGCTCTGATCCCTTTGTTCGCACGCCGGTTGCCTGCTCATCCGGCCCGTGGCGGCAGTGCCCCTTTTCTGACCTGCCTTTCATTGCGGGCGGCGTAGTGTCGTTCGGTGGTGTCGAGCGTCGGCCCCTTTTCAGGTCTCATCGAGCCTCCACGCGGTGAGGTAACGGGTCGGTTTGCGGGCAGGACGAACGCACCGTTCTCAACACGAAGGAGGAAGAAAACATGAAAGCACGCATCCCATGCGCTGCCCTCGCGTCGGTACTCGGGCTGGCACTGTGCGGCGCTGCCGCGGCAGCCCCGGCGGACGACATGTCCAGGTCCCAGGAGAATTGCCACATGGAGTTCACCCTTTCCGGGTGGTCGGCCGTCTACAAGACCGCAAGCGGCTCCGGCAGGCTGACCTGCGGCACGAAGACGGTGCCGGTCAAGTTGAGCGCAAAAGGTGGCGGGCTCACCGTCGGCAAGTACAAGATCACCGATGGCCAGGCCACCTTCTCCAACGTCAACACGATGCAGGACGTGTTCGGCGACTACGCCATGGCCTCCGCCCACGTAGGCGCAGCGAAGAGCGCGCGCACCGCCGTGATGTCGAAAGGCAGCGTCACCATGGCGTTGAGCGGCACCGGCAACGGCTGGGATATCGGTGTCGGTTTCGGGCGCTTCACGATCAAGCCGGCCACGGGCAGCGCGGGCAACAACGGGCAGTAGGCTGCGCCGCCCAAAGGCGGGTCCAAAGGGCCAGAGTGCACTTTCCGCGGTCCAAAGGCGGCGGAGAGGCCTGCTTCACCAACTCGCGGTAGGCGGCCTGCCGTGTCTCCGGATCGGCTCCGAGCGACAGGAAAAGCCGGATGAGCAGGCGGTCCGGCAATCCTCCGGCGTTGGCGCCGCAGCTCGGCCACCGGCAGTCGCCCGGTTCCCCGACCCCAGGGAGACAGACCGGCGCGGGAACGCGCCACCGGCTTACCGGGAGGCGCTTCAGCCGATGGACACCACGACCTTGCCCCGGGCCTCCCGATGCTCGAGCAGCGCATGGGCCGCACCGACCGCATCGAGATCGAACTGGCGGGCATCCAGGAGCGTCCTGAGCAAGCCCGCGTCGGCCAGGCGGGTGGCCTCGCGCAGGATCTCGCCGTGGTGCGCCCGGCCCTCGCCGGTCAGCAGCGGCAACAGGGTGAATACGCCCGAATAGGTCGCCGCGCGAAACGAGAGCGGCGCCAGCGCATGCGTGCCCCAGCCCAGCGAACTGACAACATGGCCGAACCGCGCGACCGCCTTGAACGAGGCATCCAGGCTCGCGCCGCCGGCGGTGTCGAACACCACGTCGAAGCCGCGGCCGGCCGTATGGGTGGCGACATACTCCTCGACCGGCATCTGCGCGTAGTCGATCGGTATGGCACCCAGCTGGCGGACGATGTCGGCGCGCGCCGCGGCATCGGTCGCGTACACCCGCGCGCCGCGGGCGAGCGCGATCTGGATCGCCATGCTGCCGACACCGCCGGCGCCGCCCTGCACCAGCACGGTGTGACCCGCAGCGACGCCGGCGCGATCGACCAGCCCCTCCCATGCGGTGATGAAGACCAGCGGCAGCGAGGCCGCTTCGCGCATGGTGAAGTGCGTCGGCTTCAGGGCCAGCAGGCGGGCGTCCACTGCCGCGTATTCGGCCAGCGAACCCTGCACGCCACCCACGCCGCCGGTCATGCCATAGACCTCGTCACCCACTTGGAAAGAGGTGACGCCCGGGCCGACGGCAGCGACGATCCCGGCCATGTCGATGCCCAGGATGGCAGGCAGCGGATGGCCGGCGTGCTCCGCCGCACCGGCGCGGATCTTCAGGTCCAGCGGATTGATGCCGCTGGCCATGATGCGCACCAGCACCTGCCCCGCCGCCGGCACCGGCCGGGGCACGGATGCCAGACGGAACGAAGCGCCGTGGGTTTCCAGAACGGCGGCCTGCATGGAGGAGGATGTGTTCATGTCGGACTCGGCGCTGCGATGAGGTGACGCCACGCTACGCCGGCCCGCCCTCCACCGAAATCCAGATAAGCGCATGCGATCCATGCACAATTGCATGGTGCGTGGACGCGCCTTCGCGGCGCTGGTTTGGCCCGACCCCGAGGTACCCGCGATGGAATGGAGCGACCTGCGTGTTTTCCTTGCCATCGCGCGCGAAGGGACGCTCGGCGCGGCCGCACGCCAGCTCGGACAAACCCAGCCGACCATGGGCCGACGGCTGCAGGCGCTGGAACTGGCCGTGGGGCACAAGCTGTTCCAGCGGACCAAGGGCGGCTTCGTGCTTACCGACGAAGGCACCGCCGTGCTCCACCACGCCGAGCGCATGGAGGAGGAGGCCTTCGCCCTGCAGCGCCAGCTCGGCGGACAGGAAGGCCAGTTGGAGGGCATGCTGCGGCTTACCGCGTCGGACTGGTTCGCCGAATACCTGCTGACGCCGGTGATCGCCGACTTCTCGGCGCGGCACCCGCGGGTCGTGGTCGAACTGCTCACCGACGCGCGGTTCTTCAGCCTCTCACGCCGTGAAGCGGACCTGGCGTTCCGCATCGCACCGTTCGACGAACCCGACGTCGTGTCGCGACGGCTGCTGCGCATGCCGTACGGCGTCTACCTGGCCACCGACCATCCCCTGCCGCGCGCCGGCGACGGCACCGGCGCAGGGCTGATCACCATGGACATCGCCTTCAGCACCATGCCCGATGTGGCCTGGCTGCAGCGGATGCTGCCGAACGCGCACGTTGCCTTCCGCAGCAACGCCCGCGCCGTCCAGGCGCGGATGTGTGCGCAGGGCGCCGGCATCGCGGTGCTGCCCCGCCCGCTGGGCGACACGGTCGCCGGCCTGCAGCGCATCGACCTCGGCGAGGAGCCGCCGACACGCGAGACGTGGCTGGGCTACCACCGGGACATGCGGCGATTGGCACGGCTGCGTGCGCTGCTGGACCTGGTCGTGGAGCGGCTTGCGGACTGACAGCTCGTGCATCGCGCCGGTAAGCAGTCTCCTGGAAGATGCTCGAGCCTGCGGCGGCCTCCCGGCTGCCAGCTCAGCCGGCGCCAGCCTGTCGGAAAATTGCACGCTGGTTCGGTTTTTCGCCGCCGTCTACGCCCGGCTGCGCGGCGCCGCTGCCGCCGATGCGGCGGCGGGAAGGCAGCGCCTTCATCCGGCAGCAGTTGCTCATCGATACATTTCGCCGCTGAGAGGACGACCGATGGCCATCTGGGAACTGAGGTGCGCGACGCCCAACGGCTTTGCCATGCTGGTGCCGGTCGATCGTGACGACCTGGAGGAGGACGTGTTCGACGCCACCGGCGCACCCAAGCACTGGCCGGATCGGCCCCGGGTGGCATTCCACGTGGAGAAGCGCCGCAAGGTGCAGAAGCCGCATGCGAACGTCGGCCTGCTGGTTCCCGGAGCCCTGGTCCTGGACGGGAAGGCACGGGCCGCCCTGGGCGAGTTCCTGCTCCGGTCGGGCCAGTTGCTCGAACTCGACTGTGAGGGCGAACCGCGCTGGTTCTACAACGTCACGCGCGTGATCGCCTGCGTGGATGCCGGGCGGTCGGCGACCTTCGGGGATGGCGGCATCGCCCGCGAGGTCTTCGACGAATCCGCCGTTCCGCCCGAACCGCTGGTGTTCAAGGATCCGCGCACGGCGCCGGTCAGGATCTACGTCAACGACGCCGGCAAGGCGTTGATCGAGCGCGAGGCCGGGGAAGCAGGTTTGAGCGGCATCGAGTGCGGTGAGCCCGGGCCGCTGTGAGCCGCATCCAACGAGGCCGTCAAACCGCCAGACCGGGATCGCCCTCCACCACCGTCTGCCGCATCCGCGGCCGCTCGCCGGCCTGCCACAGCGGCACTTCGTGGCGGACGCGGTAGCGCAGCGGGCCGCCATCGGGGCTGGAGCTGCGCTCGATCGGGCGCGGGATGCAGACGAACTCGGTGACCATCGTGCTGGCGTCGACGCGGACGGTCGCGTAGCCGTGGCCACCCATGTCGACGAAGGTCAGGTGCGGGGCCAGGTCGGGGTTGCTGGCGGCGTGCGCCTTCGCGAGGTCGCCGCTCCTGGCGAACTCCAGCGCCGAGCGCACGCCATGGTGCATCAGCAAATTGACCGTGGGTTGCGTGGGTCCGTCGCCCGGATTGGCGACGTACAACGGGCGCAACGGGTCGTCCTTTCTCAGGTTGTGCTCGGAGGCTTCCAGCATCCCCGGGGAAATGAGCGAGCCGCCCACGAAGGTGACGCCCACCGGCTCGAATGCGGCGGGCGGCAGGGCCTTGGCCGCGTAGCCCGCCCAGAAGCTGTGGCGGTCGCCCGAGACGATCGCGAACCCGGTGATTCCGGCATCGCGCACGGCGTCGAAGATCTCGGCGCGCTCGTGGTACGCGCCACCCCAGTCGCCGGTGGCCATGACGGCATAACCTGCGCCGGACCATGAGCCCAGCGCAGGCGGCAAGTGCTGCGGATCCACCCGCCAGTCGGGCGTGCCCAGCGAGTTGCCCCAGATTTTCCAGGTGGCCTGTGCGCCGCGCAGGCGCTCGAGGAACCAGGCCTTCTGCTTCGCCCCCAGGAAGGTCTGTGCAGCCTCGGCGGCACGGTAGTTGGCCACGCGCTTGCCGCGGAAGGAGAGCTTCGCGGGCGGATGGCCATCGGCGTAGTCGCGGCCCGCGTCGAGCTGCATCGCCAGCTCCTCCGGGACCCAGCCCAGGGCGTCGCCCTCGAACAGCGGGGTGAGCTCCTCGTGCGAGCCGGGGTCGCGCGAGCGGAAGCTGTGCTGGTCGGTGAGGATCAGGTCGATGTGCCGGCCCCAGCGCAGGGCGCGGTACACGATCAGGCTGTCGATGGCGGCGAGGTTGTTGGCTTCGCGCCCGAGCCCGTCGTCATCGAACGCCGTGACGGGGGCATCGACGACGTGCGGCGCGACGAAGGTATCCAGGCGGGCCCCCGGCGCCGCGACTCGCGCCGGCTGGTATTCGAACCAGGCCTGGTTGGCCGCGACCTTGAGCGTCTGCGCGGGAACCAAGCCTGCTGTGCCGGGGAATTCCTGGATCGACTGCCAGCCCTGCCAGGAGAACTCGTGGTTGTCCCACACCGCCACGAACGGCCAACGCGCACGCGCATCCTGCAGATCCGGGTCCCGCAGATAGCCGTGGTAGAGGGCGCGGTAATCCTCCAGCGAGGCCGGCACCCAGTAACGGTCGTTGGCGACCGTCTTGCCCGTCGGGTAGTGGACCGGGAACGTGATGCGGCGGTCGTAGCGATGGCCGTCCTTGACCTGGTCGGGGTATTGCACGACCTCGTAGACGAAGTCGCCCAGGTGCAGCACGAAGCCGATCCGCTCCTCGGGCGCGGCGCGCTCGTCTTCGAAGATCATGCGCCGGTAGGCGTTCAGGGCACCCTCGCAGACGTCCTGGCAACTGACGAAGGCGAAGCGCGCCGGGCGCGGATCGTCGGGGCCGGGCGCGGTCATCGTGCGGCCGATGCGGCTGCCGTTGCCCTCCTCGTCCACGAAGCGGTACCAGTATTCGCGCGCCGAAGTCAGCTGGCCGACCAGCACCCGGCAGGTCCAGTCGGACGCGGCCGACACCCGCGCCGCCGTGGTCGCGATCACCTTCGTGAAGTCCGGATCCTCCGCCACCTCGACCCGCAACGTGGCGCTCGTGCGCGCATCCGCATACGGGCGCCGCGTCCAGAGCAGCACGCTGTTGTCGTCCGGATCGCCCGAGCCGACACCCTGCGGATACAGTTCCCGCCGCTCGCGCCAGCCGCTCGACGACGGGCGCACCGGTGTGCAACCCAGGGCCAGCGCCGCGCCCAGCGTGGCGGAGAGTTTCAGGAACCGGCGGCGGTCCATGGTTGGCATGAGGCCCCTTTTTCCGCGGTGGATCGTGATGATCCGCTGCGGGGACGCTAGACCTTGTTGCAGCCTGGGGAGTGTGCCGGAAGTACCGAGGGAGGTGCGGGGCGCAGCCACGTGTGATGTCGTGGCTGCCACGGGACCCAGGCGGCCTGGGGGCAGGTTTAATTCCCTCCGCCCCTTCTCTGCGAGGCGAACGGCGCCGCAGGTCCCTCCGGCCCTTTTGCCACCTATTTCTCTCGCGGCCCTCCTGCTCACGCGGCAATGCGCGTGATCCGCTCAACGACCTTGCCGCGCGCACGATGGGCTACTTCGAGGTCGTAGCCCGCCTGCAGCCGCAGCAGCGCTCACTGGCACCCAGTGCCTCGTGTCCAAAAGAAGGCCGGGGCCACCTCACACCGTCCCCTTTGGAGGTCGCGCCGCAGGAGGTGATGGGACCACCGCCTGCGGCTTCATGGCTACTGGTCGTACGGAATGCGCACGTAGATCTGGTCGTCGCCCTTCTTTTCGATCGTGATGCTCAGATCGTTGCCGTTGTCCAGCGTGGCGGTCGCCCTGTAGAACCCATCGGACACTTCCTCGTCGATGCTGACCGACTTGCAGGCCGCCCCCCCCCCGAACTGCCGCTGTACGATCTGCGTGACGACCGGGCAGGCTGAGGCCTCCAGGTTGGCCTCATTCCCGCCCCAGCCGATGAACGTGGATAGCAGGAATGCCGCAATCCACGCCCAGAAGTAGTGTTTCTTCTGGCTCAGAAGGCTGGCGCGCTGCCAGAGGTAGACCGGCACGAGCACGGTCATCCAACTGGCGGGCACCTTGTGTCCGGCGGACTTCAGCTTGCGCTCGTCGAGAACGCAGCAGATCACGTTGGCTGCGACATAGAGCCAGACCAGCTCCCGCGATGCCAGCAACTCGATGAGAACGCCGACCAGCGGAACGGCGACCACCGCCCAGACGAAGCGGTTGTCGACATCCTCGCTGGCCAGCGGAGGCGGTCCCGACTCAGGCAGCGGCGCGAACATCGCTGCAAACAGTTCTTCGGCCGGCGTCCAGGCACCGGCGCCGGACCAAAGCGATGTCGTCCGCTTGATCGTGCCGTTGCGGATCAACTGCTCGATATCGGCCTTGCTGCAAGGGCCATTACGTTCGCCCTTGTCCGCGTAATACCACGCGTCACTGGCGGCGCTCGTCGGATCGGCTACGGTTTCCATTTCCTTGTTTCCCCTGTTTGCAGTAACAAGCGAACCGCCGGATGTGATGAAGTGAATCCGGTCGGCCGACTTTTTCAAGCCACAATGCCGGAACAACTGAACCGGTCCCCGCTAAACGCCCTGGGTAATCGTCCAAAAAGGGCATGCGCACCGCGACCACATGCGGTGTCCCGATCCGATCAGGCTGAAACCCGGGTCAAATCGAGACACCCGTGGCACGGCCACGGGTGCCATTATCTTCGGAGCCCTGTCAGGCGACGGCTCAGGCCGGCCGGGCCTCCAGCTTGGGGTTGGGGCCGAAGCGGTTTGCACCCGGCGTGCCTTCGGTGCAGGCGAAGACCAGGTTGACGATCGGCAGCAGGATCCACCAACCGCTATGGTCGGAGTCGTGCATGCGGCGCACGCCCACCGCGATGCTGGGGATCAGCACGATCAACTGATAGAGATTGAGCAGGAGCTGTCCCTTCTGATGTGTGCCGGTCAACCCAAGGACGACAGCGAGGCAGACCACGATAATCAGGTTGAACAGCACGAACATCCAGTATTCCTTGCGACGCGCACGGCCGCTGAACATCGCGTACTTCTTGAGTACGGCGAGATACCAATTCATACGTTTTCCCCCCAGTTCCTATGGTTAGCGACAACATTGCGTTGTCGCGGGATCGAGTATGCCGAGCGCCGAAAAGCGGTGCAAGACTGAGCGCCCGCCTCGCTGCCAAAATCCTATTGCGGCGAAAGGGATTACGGGGTTTCATGCGTTTGATAACTACCAAGCCACAGGGGGCGGCAATGCAGAGCAAGCCGATATGGATATTGCGTAACGGGCAGAACCAAGGACCCTATTCGCCCGACCAATTGATGGCCTGGCTCGCGGAAGGTCACGTCAGGCAGGACGACCTCGCATGGTGCGAGGGTCACGCTTGGCGACCGCTTGGCGACCTCCTGCGCGAAGCCGGCTGCCCGCTGCCGCCAGCCCCGGATACCCGCCGACCCACTCCGGCCTCCGCGACCGAGCCGGACGTCATCGTTCGCCGCATCGCCGACTACGAACGGGCTTCAGGCGTTCTCTGGATCGTCCTGGGCATCCTTCAGTGCATCACGCTGGTAGCCATCGTCGCCGGCATCTGGAACATCATCGCGGGCGTCAGCAGGCTGCGCGCAGTGCCGCTGATTCTGCAACGCGACCCGTCGGTGCCCTCCATGGTCGAGGGCATCGGCCAATTGTTGATCATCGGCTTGCTCAACGTGATCCTGGGTGGCGTCATTGGCGTGGTGTTCGTGGCGCTCGACTTCTACATTCGCGACGTGATTCTGAAGAACCAGCATCTGTTCGGCGTCGCGCAGCCGACGACGCCACAACCGGAGACGGAACCCAGCGTCTAACCAGCAAAGGCGGGTCAGAGTGCTCTTTCCGCGGCTTTACGCGGGCGCCCAATCTTCGCGGGACCGGCACTACGACCCAACTGGGCCTCCACTGCGGCACGGAAGCGCTCTCTGCCGAGTACGCGCTGGCGCTGCAGTTGGAGGCGTATGGCTGTCAGGTCGTCACCGAGATGGCCTGCTTCACCAGTTCACGGTAGGCGGCCTGTCGCGTCTCCGAATCCGCGCCAAGGGCCAGGAAGTTCGGGTGCGGCTTTACCAGGCCCCCCCTACTGCGTTGGCGCCGTAGCTCGACCACCGGTAGTCGCCCCGAGCACCGACCATGCGTACGCGCACCGGGTTGAGCTCGATATAGCGGTAGCAGTGCAACAGATGAAGGCGAACGGGGTCAGGCGAACGGGGTCAGGTTGGGCTAGGTCCGCTCTCTCGGACACCACAAAGCGAGGACAATCCTCGCACGGAGG
>NZ_DASSES010000205.1:0-24530 GCF_035695185.1 Frateuria sp. | reverse complement strand
CGAATGGGGCACCGTTCCTTAGGAAGGAAAGGTCGGCGTGGCGTACCCACGTGGAGGTTGGGCTCATGACTTCACGCAACAAGGCGATCACCGCCTCCTTCGGCTTGGTGCTGGCCCTGATTACCGGACTGTATGCCTCCGGATGGCTCGTTCTTGTCTTTCTCCAGTTACCGGTGCCCCTCGGCCTTTCAACGTATGGTCGTTACCTGGCCGCGATTGCCAGGCCGGAGGTGCAACCCTACGCGGACCAGATCAAGTTCGCTGGTGGCGTTGGCTTCGGGCTGCCGCTGGCTGCTTGGGTGGGCATGTTTTACTTCATGCTCAGGGCGCCCGCGCGCTCCACCCACGGCGATGCCCGCTTCGCCACCCGTAGCGACCTGGCCCGCCTGGGCCTCCTCGACAAAGATCCGAACGGCATCATCGTAGGCAAGTTCGGGGCTGGGTTTCTACGCCTCGCCGGTACTCGCCACGCCCTGCTGGCGGCGCCGACGCGAAGCGGCAAAGGCGTCGGTGCAGTGATCCCGAACCTGCTCAGCTACCAGGGCTCGATGGTCGTGCTCGACATAAAGCAGGAAGCCTTCGACATCACCTCGAAATGGCGCTCCAAACTCGGCCCCACCTACCTGTTCAACCCGTTTGCGGAGGATCTGCGCACGCACCGGTGGAACCCGTTTGCTTACGTCCGGTCCGATGGGGTTCACCGCGCCTCCGACCTCCAGGCCATCGCGGCCTGCCTGTACAAAGATCCGCCCAACCAGGATCCGTTCTGGGCAAATATGGCGCGCTCGACGTTCGTCGCTGCGGCAAGTCTGCTGTTCGACTCTTGGGCCGACAGCGTTGGCAAGGGCTTCGCGCGGCACGATGGTTACCCCACGCTCGGCGCCATTTATCGCCTCCTGTCCGGTAACGGCGACGACCTCAAGGCGCACCTGAAGTCGGTGCTCGAGCTCGCCCACGTCAGCCGTGAAACCCGCACAGCCTTTGCCAACATCGTCACGCTCGCCGAGCAGACGTTCACCTCCGTCATCGCCAGCACGCAGGCCCCGCTCCTGATCCTGTCCAATCCGATCCTGGACAAAGCAACTTCCGGCAACGACTTCTGGCTGCCCGACCTTCGCCGCAGAGTGCAGTCAATCTATGTGGGCATCTCCCCCAGCAAGCTCACCGAGGCGGCCGGACTGCTGAACCTGTTCTTCAACCAGGCGATCAAACTCAACGTTGACGTTACGCCCGAGAAGGACGCCTCGCTTAGGCATCAATGCCTGTTCATGCTGGACGAGTTCACGGCATTGGGCCGGGTCGATGTCATGGTCGATGGTGTGGCGTACTTCGCGGGATACAACGTGCGCGTGTTCTGCGTTATCCAGTCGCTCGCCCAGCTGGACGCTGTCTACGGGCCGGAAAAGGCGCGCAGCATGATCACCAACCTGGCCTGCCAGATGATCTACACGCCACGAGAGCAGCGCGACGCCAACGAATACAGCGAGATGCTCGGCTACACCACACAGCGCAAACGGCAACGCACGCGCTCCAAGGGAGGATTCGGTCAAGGCAGCAGCGTTTCCCTGGCGGAAGTGGAGGAAAAGCGCGCATTGATGCTGCCGCAGGAGTTGAAGGCGCTCGACCCGAAGAAGCAAATCGTCTTTATCGAGGGAACGCCGCATCCCATCCGATGCAACAAGATTCGATACTACGACGACAGCTATTTCAAGCCGCGGCTTCTGGGCGCCATCACGGTGCCCTGCCTGAAGATCGACTGGAAGCGCGAGACCGACGAGTCAGCCTGACTCATGGCCCGTGGCCGCCCTGATGCGGCTCGCCAGCGCGTCAAAGAAATCCGCAGGCAACTCCGCCCGTACCGGCACCCGCCACCACGCCGGCTGCGCGAAGCGTCGGCACTTGATGGCGTCCTTGTCGGTCATCAGCACCGGCAGGTCTTCGCCGAGGTTGAAGTCCGAGGGGACGAAGGCGTGGTGGTCGGGGAAGGCGTGTTCGACCGGCAGGATGCCGTAGCCGCGCAGGCTGTCGAAGAAGCGGGCCGGATGGCCGATGGCGGCCACGGCGTGCACGCGCTGGCCGGTGAAGGCGGTCAGGGGCTGGCAGGTGTCGTCGGTGAGCGAGCAGGCCTCGCCGCCGCGCAGTTGCATCGAATAGGCGCCGGTGCGTTCGCCACCGTTGCAGACGCGAAGGTCGGAGGTGGCCAGGCGCATCAGCGGTTCGCGCAGCGGGCCGGCGGGCAGCAGGCGCCCGTTGCCGAAGCCGCGCACCGCGTCGATCACGCACACTTCCACGTCGCGCGAGAGGCGGTAGTGCTGCAGGCCGTCGTCGGCGATGACCACGTCGCAGCCGGCGCCGATCAGCAGGCGCGCGGCGGCGGGACGGTCGCGGCCGACCGCCACCGGGATGCCCTGGCTGCGGATCAGGCTGGGCTCGTCGCCGACCTGTTGCGGGTTGGGCGCGTCGCCGAGCAGCAACGGCTCGCGCTGGCGCCCGCCATAGCCGCGGCTGACCACGCCGGGGGTGAAGCCGCGCTCACGCAGCGCCTGGGCGACCGCGATGGCCAGCGGCGTCTTGCCAGTGCCACCGGCGGTGATATTGCCGATCACCACCACCGGCACCGGCAGGCGCACGGTGCGCCGCCAGCCGCGCCGATAGAGGAAACGGCGCAGGCCGCTCGCCCCGGCATACAGCCACGACAGCGGGTGCACCCACACGGGGATGCGGGCCTCGCCGTACCAGGCTTCTTCCAGCTTCTGCGCAAGCGCCATGGGGGACGCCTCAGCCTTCTTCCTCGTGGAACTGCATGCGATGGAGCGCGGCGTACTGACCGCCCAAGGCTACCAATTCGGCGTGAGTGCCGCGTTCAACGATCCGCCCCTGGTCCATCACGGCGATCTGGTCGGCATGTTCGATGGTGGACAGACGGTGGGCGATCACCAGTGTGGTGCGGTCGCGCATCAGCCGCTGCAGAGCCTGCTGGATCAGCCGCTCCGACTCGGTATCCAGCGCACTGGTGGCCTCGTCCAGCACCAGGATCGGGGCGTTCTTGAGGATGGCGCGTGCGATCGCCAGGCGCTGGCGCTGGCCGCCGGAAAGCATGCCGCCGCCCTGCCCGATCGGGCTGTGGATGCCCCCGGGCAGGCGCTGGATGAACTCCATCGCATTGGCCGCCTCGGCCGCCGCCACGATGTCCGCTTCGCTGGCGCCGGCCAGTTCGCCGTAGGCGATGTTCTGGGCGATGGTGCCGTCGAACAGCACCACGCTCTGCCCCACCCAGCCGATCTGCCGGCGCAACGAGTCGAGCGTGTACTCGCGGTAGTCCTGGCCGTCGAGCACGATGCGCCCGGCGCTGGGCTCCTGGAAACGCGGCAACAGGCTGGCCAGGCTGCTCTTGCCGCTGCCGGAGCGGCCGACCAGCGCGGTCACGGTGCCCGGTGCGCAATGCAGGTCGATGCCGCGCAGGGTGTCGATGTCGCTGCGCGGATAGCGCAGGCGGACCGCCTCGAAGCGCAGGTCGCCACGGGTGCGCTCGAGCACGATGCGCCCGGTGTCCTGCTCCGGCGGCAGGTCGATGACCTCGAACAGGTCCTCGGCCGCCGAGATGCCACGCTGGATGGTGCCCTGCACGTTTGCGAGGCGCTTCAGCGAGGGCATCATGGCGCCCATCGCGGTCAGCACCGTGACGAATACGCCCGGTGAAATGCCGTCGATCACCTGCGGGCGGGTCGCCAGGTACACCAGCAGCGCGAGCGCGAGCGCCGCGACGGTCTGGATCGCGGTGCTGGACGACGCGCTCGTGGTGGCGATCTTCATGTTGAGGCGGCGCGCCTGATGGGAAACCTCGGCGAAGCGCGCAGCCTCGTGCTGCTGCCCGCCGTAGACACGGACCTCGCGATGCGCATTGACCGATTCGTCCACCGCGCCGGTCACCGAGCCCATGGAGCCCTGGATGCGCCTGCTGATCTGGCGGTAGCGCCGGCTGACCATGGTGGCGACCAGCGCGATGCCGGGGGCCATCATCAGCAGCGTGAGCGAGAGATAGGCGCTGTTGGTCAGCATCACGTACAGCATGCCGATCACCGTGACGCCTTCAGTGACCACCACCTTCAGCGCATCGGTGGACGCGGAAGCCACCTGCTCGCTGGTGTAGGTGATGCGCGAGATCTGCTGGCCCGAGGGCTCCTTGCCGAAGAACGCCGCAGGCAGCCGCAGGTAGGCGGCGAACACGTCGGCCTGCATCGCCTGTACGACGTTACGGCCCACGTACGAGATGCCGTAACTGCTGACGAAGGTGCCGATGCCGCGGGCGGCGAAAATCGCCACGATCCAGATCGGCATCCAGAAGATCAGGTACGGGTCCTTCTTGGCGAAGAGCTCGTCGATCATCGGTCGGAGCTTCTGGGTGAAGGCCGCCAGCGCGCCGCCGTCGACCGCCATGCCGACAATGGCCACCGCACCAATCAGCCACCAGCGCCGCGTGTAGCCGAGCAGCCGCTTGTAGACGCCGAGGGTCTCGGCATCCCAGACCGCCACCTTGCGGGGAGTTGTCAACGCGCGCCTTCCTGGCTGGGCGTGGTCGCGATCGCCAGGCGGGTGAAACCGAGCTGGCCGAGCGCGTCCATGGCGGTGACCACGTCCTGGTGCGGCGTCTGTGCATCGGCCCGGATGGTGACGGCGCGGTCGCGGTCATCGCCAGCCACGCGCGCGATGGCCTGCTTGAGCGGATCGACGCCCTCGCCCACCACCGCGTCGCTGCCGACGTAGAAATGGCCGTCGCGGTCGATCATCACGGTGAGCGCGGGCGCCTGCATGTCCCGCTCTTCGGCGCTGGCCTGCGGCAGCGTGACCTGCAGGCGCGAATGCTGCACGAACGTGGTGGTCAGCACGAAGAACATCAGGAGCGTCAGCAGCACGTCGATCAGCGAGATCACGTTGATCTCGAAGTCGTCCTGCCGACGGTCGGAACCGATACGCATGCTCGTCCTCAGGCGCTGGTCGCGGCAGACGCCGCGGTACGCCGCGGGCGGGCCGCCGGGGCGGGCGTGCCGGTCAATTCATCCAGCAGCGCGGTGGCCTGCTTTTCCATGTCCACGCAATAGCCGGCCACTTTCGAGCGGAAGTAGCGGTGCAGCACGTAGGCCGGGATCGCCACCACCAGACCCATGGCGGTGCAGATCAAGGCCTCGCCGATGCCACCGGCCATCTTGGTCGGATCGGCCATGCCGCCGGCCATCACCTGCATGAACATGCGGATCAGGCCGATCACGGTGCCGAGCAGGCCCAGCAGGGGACCGATCAGGGCGATGGTGCCCAGCGTGTTGAGGTAGCGCTCCATGCGGTGCACGACGTGGCGCCCGGTGTCCTCGATACGCTCCTTGATCTGCTCGCGCGGACGGTTGCGCACGGCCAGGGCGCCGGCCAGCAGTTCGCCCAGTGGCGAGCCGGCGGCAAGGGCATCCAAATGCGCCGGATCGAGCTGGCCGCTGCGCGCCCACTTGCGTACTTCCTCGCCCAGCCCGTCGGGCAGTACGGCCTTGCGGCGCAGGGACCACCAGCGCTCCAGCACGATCGCCAGAGCCACCGCCGAACAGATCAGGATGGGGGCCAACGCCCACCCGCCAGCCATCAGAATTTCAAGCACTGCCTAACTCCCGCCAGGGCAAGATCTCAAGGGGAGGCCGCATCATAGCAGTCCCTTCACATCGTTCCGCGGTGCGCTTGGCAGTTGCAAAAACGGCCATTCACTCGCGCCAGTAGCGAGCGCAGCGTTGGCGCCAGGTGGCCCTCACGGCGGGCTCGGCGGTTGGCCTGGCGTCGACTTCGATGGCGCCGCGGGTCGCCGTGTTCAACAAGGGCACGCCCGCCCGGGCGTAGCGCGCGAGCACCAGCGGATGCGGATGACCGAACCGGTTGTGCCAACCGGCCGAGACCAGCGCCAGGCGCGGTGCGATGGCGGCAATGAAGGACGGATCGGACGAGTACCGGCTGCCATGGTGCGGCACCACCAGCACGGTCGGGCGCGCGCTCCCGACCGCTGCCGCCACGGCAGGTTCCAGCTCGCTGCCGATATCCCCGGTGAGCAGCAGACGCCCACCCGCGCCGTCCACGGCCAGCACGCAGGAGCGGTCGTTGCGCCGACCGGCCGCGTGGGCACCGGGCGAGAGCACGCGGAAGGCGACGCCGTCCCAGCGCCAGGCCTGCCCCGCCCGGCACGCTTGCATCCGCAGCGGCATGCGTCCCGGCTCGCCGGCATAGCGCACGGCATCCGGGAAGGCGCGGGCCACCGCCGGGGCACCACCGGCGTGGTCGTTGTCGGCATGGCTGACCATCAGGACGTCCAGGCGGCCGATGCCCAGCGCGTGCATTGCCGGCACCACCACCGCCTCTCCCAGATCAAAGCCCGAGGGATAACGGGCACCCGCGTCGTACACCAGTACGTGTCCGTGGGTACGCACCACCACCGACAGCCCCTGCCCCACGTCCAGCACCCACGCCTGGAAGCCACCGACGGCTGGCAGCCGCGCCACCGGCCAGACCAGCGGAAGGAACAACACCAGGCCCAGTCCTCGCAGCGGCAGGCCGCGCGGGGCGAACAGCCACAGGGCACCCGACGTAGCCAGCAGCAGAGCCGCGGGCCCGACTTCGGGCAGGTACCAGTGGGCGCCGGGCCAGCTCGCCATCCGCTCCAGCAGCCACCACTGTGCATGCGCGAAGACGGCAGCCAGCTTGAGCACGGGCGTCGCGGCGGCGGGCGCGAGCAGGAGCAGCAGCACGCCCACCAGCGCACAGGGCACGATCACGAAACTCACGAACGGCACGGCGATGAGGTTCGACAGTGCGCCGACCAGCGAGGCCTCGCCGAAGAACCACAGCGTGAGCGGCAGTAGCGCCACCGTCATCACCAGTTGCCCGGCGGACAGCTCGTGCAGGAAGCCGCGCAGGCCGCGCGGGCGGGCGTCCAGGCAGAGCATCAGGAAGGCGACGCCCACGAACGACAGCCAGAAGCCCGCCGACAGCACGGCCAGCGGATCGGCCAGCAACATCGCGATCAGGGCCAGGCCGAGGGTCTGGGCACCGCCGATGGCGCGCCGGCTGCAGCGGGCCAGCGCCACTACGGCGATCATCAGCAGGGTACGGACCGTGGGCAGCCCGAAGCCCGCCAGTGCCCCATACAGGCCGGCGGCCAGCAGCGCGGCGGCCGCCTGCGCCGGCAAACGCGGCAGCCGCAGCGCGAGGCCCGGCCCCGACAGATACAGCAGGCGCACCAGTATGACCCCGAACAGCGCGGCAACGCCGACGTGGAAACCCGAGATGGCAATCAGGTGCGGCACGCCGTTGGCGCGGGCCACCTCCCAATCATCCTGGTCCAGCCCGCGGGTGTCGCCGATGGAGAACGCCTGCAGCAGCGCCGCGTCGTGCGGGGTGGACACGCGCGCGGCAATATCGCGGGCGATGCGGTCGCGCAGGCCATCGACACAGGAGTCCACCCGCAGCTGTCGGTTGGCCCCATCCTGGCGGACATACCCTGTCGCGGCGATGCGTTTTTCCAGCGCGCTGCGCTCGCCGTCGAAGCCTCCAGGATTGATCAGGCCGCGTGGGCGGCGCAGCCGCACGTGCAACTGCCAACGCGAACAGGTCGGCAATACGGGCGCATCGTCATACCAGCTCAGGCGCACGTGGCCGCGCAGCGGCACGGGTGTTCCGTCCAGGCTCGCGTGGTCGACATCGAGCACGAAGCGGGTGGCATCGCTGCGCACCTGCGGCAGGCCGGACAGCGTGCCGCTCACGTCGAAGTCGTGCCGCTCCAGGTCGCGCGGCAGGCGCAGGTCAAGCGCCAGGGTGCCCCGCCAGATCGCCCAGCCGGCACCAAGCAGCACCAGTGCGGGCACACGCAGACGCGGCCAGCGCAGACTGGCCCAAAGGACGACCAGGCCAGGCAGCGCGCTCCACGCAGGCGGCGGCAAGGCGGGTAGCCATTGCGCGGTCGCCACGCCGAGCAGCAAGGCGATACCGGTTGTCGCCGCACCGGGCATCCGTGCCTCGCGCATTCCGCCCTCCCGTGGGGAAGGCCAAGCCTAATCGGTGAGGGCTCGCAGGGTGGCTGAAATGTATGTAGGCGTTCGGCGCGACGCGGCAGCCGCTTGCCGCTCGGGGCGACCTTCAGGCCAGCGGCGCGTGAACTTTTTCCTGCAGCATGCCGTTGTGGAGTTCGAGCGTGCGGTCCATCTTGGCCGCCAGGCGGTGGTCATGGGTGACCAGGATGAAGCTGGTACCGACCTCGCGATTGAGCTCGAGCATCAACTCGTAAACCTGCGCGGCGTTACCCTCGTCGAGGTTGCCGGTGGGTTCGTCGCCGAGCACGCAGGCGGGGCGCGTGACCAGCGCACGCGCCACCGCGCAGCGCTGGCGCTCGCCACCGGAAAGCTCGGCCGGCTTGTGCTCTTCGCGCTTGCCCAGCCCCACCCGCTCCAGCAGCACGCGCGCCTGGCGCTGTGCCTCGGCAATGGCCACGCCGCGGATCAAAAGGGGCATGCAGACGTTCTCCAGCGCGGTGAACTCGGGCAGGAGATGGTGGAACTGGTAGATGAACCCCAGCGACCGGTTGCGCACGCGTCCGCGCTCGGCGTCGGAAAGCCTGGAGAGGACGCGCCCGTCGACTTCCACCTCGCCCCGGGTCAGCGTGTCCAGCCCGCCGATGATGTGCAGCAGCGTGCTCTTGCCCGAACCGGAGGCGCCGACGATCGCCAGCGTCTCGCCACGCCTGAGGGTGAAGTTGACGTCGGTAAGGACCTCCGTCTTCAGGTCGCCCTCCTCGTAGGTCTTGGCGATCCCGCTGGCGCGAAGCACGACGTTCTTGTCCATGGTGAAAGGCTTATTCATAGCGCAGCGCCTGTGCCGGCTGCGTGCGCGAGGCGCGCCACGCGGGATAGAGCGTGGCCAGCAGCGAGAAGAGGAAGGTGACCAGCGTGACCCAGCCCACGTCGCTGGCGACCAGCCTGCTTGGTACTTCGCTGATGTAATAGACGTCCGGCGAGAGGAAAGTCACGCCGGTGACGTGCTCGATCCACTTGACGATAACGGGCAGCTTCCAGGACAGCAGCGAACCCAGGCCGACGCCGAAGCCGATGCCGACCACGCCCACCAGCACGCCCTGCACCATGAACATGCCCATGATGCTTCGCGGCGTCGAGCCAAGCGTACGCAGGATGGCGATGTCCGCCTGCTTGTCGGTGACCAGCATCATTAGCATCGAGATGAGGTTGATCACCGCGACCAGGATGATCAGCGACAGGATGATGAACATCACGTGCTTCTCCATCGAGATGGCGGAGAAGAAATTGGCATGGCTGTCCATCCAGGTCTGGACCACGTAGAACTGGCCCAGTGTATTGGCCAGTTCGCGGGCAACCGGGCGTGCGTTGAACATGTCGTCGAGCTTGAGGCGGATGCCGCTCGGGCCATCCAGGCTGCCGAGCTTCTCGGCATCCTGCATATTGACCAGGGCCAGGCCGGAGTCGAACTCCTGCATACCCAGTTCGAAGATGCCGACCACGTGGAAGCCGCGCAGGCGCGGCACGCTGCCCATCGGGGTGGCGCGGAATTCGGGCACTGCCATGGTCACGCGGTCGCCAACCGTCACGCCGAGCGTCAGCGCAAGCTCCTTGCCCAGCACGATGTTCCAGCTGCCGGGCTTGAGCGCATCGAGACTGCCCTCGACCATGTGCGTGTTGATGTCCGACACCTTCGGCTCCTGCGCGGGATCGACGCCGCGCACGAGCGCAGGGCCGGGACGGCGGGCCTGCAGGAAGGCTTCCATCTCCACATACGGCGCAGCGCCCTTCACGTGCGGATTGGCTTCGGCGATGTGCACCGCGCGCGGCCAGTCGCGCACCGCTTCGCCCGGCAGCCCCGACACGGTCGCATGCGAAATCGCGCCAAGGATGCGCGTGCGCAATTCCGAATCGAAGCCGTTCATCACCGACATCACGGTAATCAGCGCCGTGACGCTGATGGCGATACAGACGATCGACACGGTCGAGATGAAGGAGATGAACTGGTTGCGGCGCTTGGCGCGCGTGTAGCGCAGGCCGATGAACAGCTCGAGCGGTCGGAACATGGGCGGTCGCTTCTTCCAGTCGGTGGGCGGGCCGCCCTGTCAGTGCATTATCGGGTATTCGCTCGGACCGTGCCCACGCAGAAAAGTGCCGCGCGCGAGACGCCGGGGCGCTCTCGGGTGCAAACGCAATCTCTGAGGATACGGTCGCGCCCAGGGCGCTCCTACAGGATTCCAGCCACGGGAGATTGCGCGGCCAGGCGCATGCGCAGGCGGCGGCGGATGTCCGGGTCGCTGTTGTCCGGTGCCAGCACCAGGGTCTCGGTCGCCCGGTCGGTCCTCAGACGCAGCAGCACGCAGGTTCCGATCACCCGATGGGAGAGCAGCGTGGCCGGAAGCTGCGTACGGTCGGCCCGATACACGGCCCAGCCATCCGCGCCGTAGCCTATGCCGGTGATGTCGGAGTGCATCGAGCGCCGGACCGCGGTGACGGCCAGCACCGAAGTGCCTGCCGCGAGCAGCAGCCTGGCTCCGACCGGTGCGCCGCTCAGTGCGATGGCGACGAAAGCGAGAAAGGTAACCAGCGCCAGCAGCCGCGCCGGCAGCCGCGAGGGCCGGTAGTCAAAGCCGATGGCGGGTGCGGATGTCATCGATGATCGCCTGCCAGTCGCTGCGCGGGGACTGCGCGTGACCCATGACCCAGTCCCAGAGGTCCGGATCCTGGGCATCGAGCAGTTCGTCAAAGGCCTGGCGCGTCGGCGCGTCGGCGTCCGCGTAGCGCTCGTCCAGCCAGCCGCCCAGCAGGGCGTCGAGTTCGCGCGTGCCACGGCGGGCACGCCAGCGCAGGCGGGCGAGGCTCATGGTGAAACGAGGCGCGAAGCGCCAGCCCTGGCTCCCTCTCCCCTCTCGGGAGAGGGTTGGGGTGAGAGACGGGGCTCGCGGGAAAAGCGGAACAGAGCCTCGACACGCTTTGCCGGGTGCCTGGGCGCGACGCGCTTCAAGTGTTCTGGCGGCACAGCAACGGCCTTGGTGAACGTTTGTCGCAAGAGTGGCCCCTCACCCCAGCCCTCTCCCCGGCGGGGAGAGGGTGCCCAGATGCGGCTGTTACGAGCGGCGCTCGACCATCAGCTTCTTGATCTCCGCGATCGCCTTGGCCGGATTCAAACCCTTCGGACAGGTCCGCGCGCAGTTCATGATGGTGTGGCAGCGGTAGAGCTTGAACGGGTCTTCCAGGTCGTCCAGGCGTTCGCCGGTGGCTTCGTCACGGCTGTCGGCAATCCAGCGGTAGGCCTGCAGCAGGATGGCCGGACCGAGGTACCGATCGCCGTTCCACCAGTAGCTGGGGCAGCTGGTCGAGCAGCAGGCGCACAGGATGCACTCGTAGTAGCCGTCCAGCTGCTTGCGGTCTTCCGGCGACTGCAGGCGCTCGCGCGCCGGTGCCGGGCTCTGCGTGCGGATCCACGGCTTGATCGAGGCGTACTGCGCGTAGAAGTGCGTGAGGTCAGGCACCAGGTCCTTGACCACCGGCATGTGCGGCAGCGGATAAATCGCGACCTCGCCGCTCTTGCAGTCGTCGATGGCCTTGGTGCAGGCCAGCGTGTTGGTGCCGTCGATATTCATCGCGCACGAACCGCAGATGCCTTCGCGGCAGGAGCGGCGCAGCGTGAGCGTCGGATCGATCTCGTTCTTGATCTTCAGCAATGCGTCCAGAACCATCGGACCACAGGTGGCCATGTCGACCTCGTAGGTGTCGACGCGCGGGTTCTGGCCGTCGTCCGGGCTCCAGCGGTACACCTTGAAGGTGCGCGCCTTCGTCGCGCCCTTGGCCGGGTAATGCTTGCCGGACTGGATCTTGGAATTCTTCGGTAGCGTGAACTCTGCCACGTTGTCTCTCCGGTCCGGTTATCAGTAAACGCGCTTCTTCGGCGGCACCACGTCGACCTCGTCGGTCAACGTGTACATGTGCACCGGGCGGAAGTCGAAGCTGGTCTGGCCCGCATCGCTGAGGCTGACCAGGGTGTGCTTCATCCAGTGCTCGTCGTCGCGCTCGGGGAAGTCTTCGCGCGCGTGCGCGCCACGGCTTTCCATGCGCTGCTCGGCCGAGTGCATGGTGACCACCGCCTGCGCGAGCAGGTTGGACAGTTCCAGCGTCTCGATCAGGTCGGAGTTCCACACCAGTGAGCGGTCGGTGACGCTGACGTCCTTGAACGAGTCGAACACCTCGGAGATACGGCGCTTACCCTCGCCAAGCGTCTCGCCGGTACGGAACACGGCGGCGTCCTTCTGCATGGTCTTCTGCATCTCGGCACGGATCTGCGCGGTCGGCTTGTTGCCCTTGGCGTAGCGGATCGCGTCGAAGCGGCCCAGCGCCTTGTCCAGGATGCTCGCCGGCAGGTCCTTGTGCAGCGAGTTGGGCTTGATCAGCTCGGCGCAGCGGCCGGCTACGGCGCGGCCGAACACCACCAGGTCGAGCAGCGAATTGGAACCGAGGCGGTTGGCGCCGTGCACCGACACGCAGGCCGCCTCGCCGATGGCGAACAGGCCCGGCACCACGGCATCGACGTCATCGCCCTTCTTCTGCACGACTTCGCCGTGGTAGTTGGTCGGGATGCCACCCATGTTGTAGTGCACCGTCGGGATGACCGGGATCGGCTCCTTGGTCACGTCCACGCCGGCGAAGATGCGTGCCGACTCGGCGATGCCCGGCAGGCGCTCGTGGATCACGTCGGCGCCCAGGTGCATCAGGTTCAGGTGGATGTGGTCCTTCTCCGGACCCACGCCGCGGCCTTCGCGGATCTCGATCGTCATCGCGCGGCTGACCACGTCGCGCGAAGCGAGATCCTTGGCGCTGGGCGCGTAGCGCTCCATGAAGCGCTCGCCCTCGGAGTTGGTGAGATAACCACCCTCGCCGCGCACGCCTTCGGTGATCAGGCAGCCGGCACCGTAGATGCCAGTCGGGTGGAACTGCACGAATTCCATGTCCTGCAGCGCGAGGCCCGCGCGCAGCACCATGCCGCCGCCGTCGCCGGTGCAGGTGTGCGCGGAAGTTGCGCTGAAGTAGGCGCGGCCGTAACCGCCGGTGGCCAGCACCACCGCATGGCCGCGGAAGAAGTGCAGCGTACCCTCGTTCATGTCCAGCGCGAGCACGCCACGGCAGACGCCCTGCTCGTCGAAGATCAGGTCGATCGCGAAGTACTCGATGAAGAACGCCGCGTCATGCGCCAGCGCCTGCTGGTAGAGCGTGTGCAGGATCGCGTGACCGGTACGGTCGGCCGCGGCGCATGTGCGCTGCGCGGTGCCCTTGCCGTAGTGCGTGGTCATGCCACCGAACGGGCGCTGGTAGATCTTGCCCTCCTCGGTGCGCGAGAACGGCACGCCGTAGTGCTCCAGCTCGATGATCGCCGCCGGAGCCTCCTTGCACATGTACTCGATCGCGTCCTGGTCGCCGAGCCAGTCGGAGCCCTTGATGGTGTCGTAGAAGTGGAAGCGCCAGTCGTCCTCGCCCATGTTGCCCAGCGCGGCGGAGATGCCGCCCTGCGCCGCCACGGTGTGCGAGCGGGTCGGGAAGACCTTGGTGATGCACGCGGCCTTGAGGCCCTTCTCGGCCAGGCCGAAAGTGGCGCGCAGGCCCGCGCCGCCGGCGCCGACCACGATCACGTCATACTTGTGTTGCTGAACCTTGTAGGCTTCCATCGAACTCACGCTCCCAGGGCGATGCGCAGCACCGCGAGCACGCCGGCCAACGTGGCCAGCACGGCAATGAACTTGATCGCCATCAGGAGCGTCGCTTCCTTCCAGCGGGTGTGCACGTAGTCCTCGATGACCACCTGCAGGCCGAGCACGGCGTGCCAGAACGAGGTCACGACGAAGGCGATCAGCAGCACCGCGTTCCACGGCCGCGCGACCAGCGCGCGGGCGGTGGCGTAGTCGGCGTGCAGCATGCGCAGCACGAGCGCGACCAGCCAGATGCCCAGGCCGACCAGCGCGATGGCGGTCACCCGCTGCACCCACCAGTGGCTCACGCCATGCTGGGCGGAGCCCAGGCCGCGGGCCTTCTTCAGCGGGTTGCGGTATTCCTTCGGATAGGCGCTCATGCGGCGGCTCCCAGGGTCAGCACGTAGGCCCAGACGGCCGCGGTCAGCAGCAGGCTGACGATGATCGAGGCCCAGCTCGAGCGCACGAACTGCACGATCTCGTAACCGTAGCCACCGTCCTGCACCAGATGACGGATGCCGTTGCACAGGTGGTAGAACAGCGACCAGCTCCAGCCGATCAGCAAAATGAGGCCGACCGGGCTGCCGACGAAGGCGGTGAAGTGGCCGAAACGCTCCTCGCCCCCGGCCAGTGCGATCAGCCCCCAGGCGACCAGCAGCAGGCCCACGGACAGGGCGATGCCGGTGGCGCGGTGCAGGATGGAAGTCACCATCTGCACTTGCCACTTGTAGACGGAAAGATGCGGTGAGAGCGGTCGTCGCGTGTCTGCCATGGCGGCTGTCCGTGTAGTGGATTCGCGTCTCGCCCGAGTCGCCCGCTCCCGATGTCCCCGTGCCGGCTCGCGCCGCCACGGGCGGATCAGAAGTCGATGCAGCGTCCGTTCTTTTCCCAGTCGCCGTAGCGGGTGGGATCCGGCGCCGGCCGCTCCGGTCGCGTCTCGCCCTGGGCCGGCCGCGCGGGCACGGCGGGCTGCTCCGCGGGCGCGGAAGCAGGGGCGGATTCGTTCTGGGAGGAGGTCTCGGACATAAGTAAAGCCGCAGAAGCGTAATACGCGCTGACCGAGCAGCACAACCTTGACTGGCGCGTGAAAACCTGTCGGCATCTTGCCTTCACGTGGTGCTTCCCTTATTTCATGCGCCATGCCCAGTACCTACCCCGCCGAGCTCGTCGCTCTCGAAGGCCCGGACGCGATTGCGTTCGCCCAGTCGCAATTCAGCAGCAACCTCGCCTCGCTGGCCGATGGCTGCTGGCAATTCAGTGCCTGGCTGGATGCGCAGGGCCGCGTGCGCGCCTTGTTCCACCTGATCCGGCTGGATGGGCAGCGTCTGCAACTGCTGCTGCGCGGAGGTCAGGCACAGGCGTTGGCAGACGAGCTACAGCGCTACGTGTTTCGCGCCAAGGTGCGTGTCGGGGCCTTGCCGGTGCAGCAGCTGGCGACCACGCCGGCCGCACCGCGGTACGCCGTCGTCGAGCAGGACGGCGGTCTGGTGCTCGGCTGCGGTACGCACGGCCTGAAGCTCACCGCGCAGGGTGATGATCACTGGCGCCTGCCGCAGCTCCGCGCCGGCTGGCCCTGGCTGGCGCCCGGTACCGCCGGCGAGCTACTGCCCGCCTGGCTGGACCTGGCCGCACTCGATGCCACGTCACTGGACAAGGGTTGCTATCCCGGCCAGGAAATCGTGGCACGCATGCACTATCGGGGCGGCAGCAAGCGACATCTGCATCGCGTGCGGCTGTCATGTCTGCTGACACCGGGCGACACACTGGAAGTGGATGGCCAGGCGGCGATCCGGTTACTCGACGTGGTGGCGGTGGAGAGCGCCGCCGAAGCACTGGCCGTGGTACCCGACGAAGCGCAGGCCCGCCTCGCTTCCGGTATCGCCGTCATGCATGCCGGCAAGCCGGTGCACGTGCAGACGCAGGACCGTTGACGGGGCACACTCGTTCCAAGGCCCCTACGACGCGGGCTGGCCACCCGCAGCATTGGCCGGATCACCGTCAGCGCGTCCAGCACGGGCTCGCCGGCACGAGCCGTGCGCCAAACTCAAGCCATGCGCGCGCCGTTCGGTACCGCCCGGTCGACCGTGGTAAGGACGACGCCCGCATCGGTATGGAAGCCGGTCAGCAGGAACTGCGAGCGGAACGGCCCGATCTGCTTCTCGGGGAAATTGAGCACGCCCACGATCTGCTTGCCGACCAACTGCTCGGGTGCATAAAGCGAGACGATCTGCGCGCTGGTCTTGCGCTCGCCGTAGGGCCCGAAGTCGGCCCACACCTTCCATGCCGGCTTGCGCGCCTCGGGAAACGGTTCCACGCGCACGATGGTGCCGGCCGCTATGAGCACCTTCTCGAAATCCGCCCAGCTGATGTCTTCCACGCTCATCCTTCCAGTCTCGCCTTCAGCCAATCTCGCAGTTCAGCACGCCAGTAGCTCGCCTGCGCTCCCATGAAACCCAACGGGCGATAGGTGGGAGCCAGACCATATTGCTCGAACTGGCGCCACGCCTGGTCATCCTCGGCAATCGCCGCGGCCAGCAGTTCGCCAGCCGCGCAGGTCGAACTCAACCCATGGCCGCCGAAGGCCTGCGCCCACCAGAGGCCGTTCCCGCGCCCACCGACCTGTGGCATCTGGTGACGCGCATAGCTCATGAGGCCCGACCAGGCGTAGTCGACGCGGACCTCGCCCAGCTGCGGAAACACGCGTAGCAGGTCGCGCCGCAGCAGTCGTTGCACGGCACGCGGCGAGCGATCGAGCACCGAGATGCGGCCGCCCCAGAGAAGTCGCGTGTCCGGCAAGGGCCGGTAGTAGTCGAAGGCGAAGCGCGTGTCGTAAATGGCCGCACGCGTGGCCAGGCACTCGGCCAGGCGATCGCCCAGCGGCTCGGTCACCATCACATAGGTGGCGATCGGCAGAATGGCGCGGTCGACCTGCCGCTCCAGTCCGGCCAGGTAGCCGCCGCAGGCCAGCACGACCTGCTCGGCCAGGACCTCGCCGGCGGCGGTCAGCACGCGCCAGCGGGCGCCCTCACGCCGCAGCTGGCGTACCTCGCTGTGTTCGTGGATGCGCACGCCCTGCCCGGCCGCGGCGCCGGCCAGGCCGATCGCATAGTTGAGCGGGTGCAGGTGCAACGCATCGCGCTCGAACAGCCCGTCGTGGTACCGAGGGCTGTGCACGAGTTCGCCCAGCTCGGCTGCCCCCAGCCACTCCCACCGGACGCCGTAGCGTTCGGCCAGCAATTGCTGGCGCTCCAGCAGCACGCCCGGATCGCGGAACCAGTTCGCCCAGATCACGCCGGCATCGACCGCATCGCAGGAAATCGCGTAATCGGCGATGCGCCTGCGGATGCAATGCACGCCATCGATGGTGCGCCTGAACAGCGCCCGCGCCCGCGCCTGGCCCAACTGATCGAACAGGGCCTGCTCACCCAGCGAATAACCGGCAAAGACAAAGCCGCCGTTTCGACCGGAGGCACCGTAGCCGACCTGCTCACGCTCGAGCAGCACCACGTCGCGCAGCCCGCGCTCAGCCAGGCCCAGGGCGGTGTTGAGGCCCGCAAAGCCGCCGCCGATCACCGCCACGCGCGCCTCCTGCCGGCCCTCGAGCGGCGCATAGGGAGCGTACGGGGTGGCCGTGGCGCGGTAGTAGGAAAGGGCAGGCGTCGACGTCATGCGAGCGGGGCCAGGCGGGCGACGGCTGAGCATATCGCGGTGGCTGGCGCTACCGACAGGTCGAAGGGCCCGGCCTGCCACGATGGCCCACCGGTATCCGGAAACGACGTCGCCGGCCGCCCAAGGGCCCGCATGCGGGCGACGCGCTGGCGGTGGTTGCCAGGCGCCTCACCCGCAGGCGGGCTCCTGCGCGTTCAGAAGTTCAAGCGGTGGGCGTCAGAGCTGACCGGCGAACTCGCGCACAACAGGTGCGAGCTTGGGATCCTGCATGGCCATGTGCATGGTGGCGCGGACGAGGCCGGCCTTGTTGCCGCAATCGAAGCGGGTACCTTCGAAACGATAGGCCAGCACCTTGCCCTGTTCCATCAGCAAGGCCTCGATGGCGTCGGTAAGCTGGATCTCGCCACCGGCGCCCGGCTGGGTCTGTTCGAGCAGTTCGAAAATCCGGCCCGGCAGAACGTACCGACCGACGACGGCGAGATTCGACGGTGCATCGGCCGGCTTGGGCTTTTCGACCATGTAGCGGATGCGTGCGCTGCGCTGGTCGATGGGGTCCGCGTCCACGATGCCGTACTTGTCGGTCTGGTCGTTTGGCACTTCCTCGACCGCGATCACGCCCGCGTTCTCCGATTCGGCCAGTGCCGCCATCTGGCCCAGCGCGCCCTTGCCCTTATTCCAGATAAGGTCGTCCGGCAGGATGATGCCGAAGGGCTCGTTGCCCACCACCGGCTTTGCACAGAGCACGGCATGACCCAGGCCGTGGGCCTCCGGCTGGGTGACGAAGATGGCCCGCACGTTCGACGGCAGCGTGCCCTGCACCAGGGCAAGCAGCTCGTCCTTGCCCTTTTCTTCCAGCTTGGCCTCCAGTTCGTAGGCCTTGTCGAAGTAATCGGCGATCGCGTGCTTGTAGCGGTTGGTGACGAACACCAGGGTGTCGGCGCCAGCATCCACCGCCTCATCCACCGCGTACTGGATCAGCGGCTTGTCCAGCACCGGCAGCATTTCCTTGGCGACCACCTTGGTCGCCGGGAGGAAACGCGTGCCGAGGCCAGCTACGGGGAACACCACCTTGCGCAACGGCTTGGTCACTCACATCTCTCCTGTCTCTATACGGCCCTGTTCCATGCGGCCCGCCTCGCGGCGGATCGACACCACGTTGTCCGGCTGCGCCGTATCGCTCCAGCGGAACGATGGCAGCAAGCTGGAAACGCAGCGCCGCAATTCGTCTTCGTTGAAAACCGCGGTGGCTTCGCCGGCCTTGTTCAGCAGCGCCTGCAGCAATTCCCACGAAACCTCGCGGTGCTGTGCGAGGAAGATCTTGGCGTGCGCGGTGGCGCTGTAGTTCTCGAGATGGTGGAACAGTTCCTCGAACAGCTTCTCGCCCGCGCGCAGGCCGGTGTAGATGATCGGCACCTCGGTACCCGGCTTCTTGCCGGCAAGCCGGATCATCTGCTCGGCAAGGTCGCGGATCTTCACCGGCTCGCCCATGTCCAGCGCGAAGATCTCGCCGCCCTGCCCCAGGCACGCCGCCTGCAGGATCAGCTGGCAGGCCTCCGGGATGGTCATGAAGTAGCGGGTGATCTCCGGATGGGTGATGGTGACCGGGCCGCCATCGCGGATCTGCTGGCGGAACAGCGGCACCACCGAACCGGCCGAATCAAGCACGTTTCCGAACCGGACGGTGATGTAGCGCGTGGCCGAATGCGCGTTGAGGTTCTGGCAGTAGATTTCGGCGACGCGCTTGCAGGCGCCCATCACGCTGGTCGGATTCACCGCCTTGTCGGTCGAGATCAGCACGAAGCACTCGACATGGAACTCGTTGGCCAGGTCCGCCACCGTCCGGGTGCCCAGCACGTTGTTCCGGAAGGCGGCCCGCAGTTGCTTCTGCAACATCGGCACATGCTTGTAGGCGGCCGCATGGAAGACGACCTGCGGCTTGGTTTCGGCGAACGTCTCCTGCATCGCGACACGGTCGCCGCAGTCGCAAAGCACGCACTCGAGCAGCAGCTCGGGATAGTCGCTGCGCAATTCCTTGCCGATGCGGTAGAGGTTGTATTCGCTCTGCTCGACAATGATCAACGACTGCGCGCCCAGACGGGCGACCTGGCGGCAGAGCTCCGAACCGATCGAACCACCGCCACCGGTGATCAGCACGCGCCGACCTGTGAGCGTCTCGCGGATGGAAGTCCAGTCCAGTTCGATCGCATCGCGGCCGAGCAGGTCCTCGATCGCCACTTCCTTGATCTCGTTGAACTGCGCGCGGCCGGCGACCACGTCCTCCAGCCGCGGGACGGTCCGGTACGGCAGACCGGTCTGGTCGCAAAGCTCCACCACCCGACGCATCTCGCCCGTGCTCGCGCCAGGCAGCGCAATGAGCAGCATTTCGACCGCCGCCTCGCGGGCCAGCTCCGGCAACTGGTCGATGCCACCCAGCACCGGGTGGCCATTGATCGAGGCACCGCGAAGGGTCGCCTTGTCGTCGACGAAACCGATGACGCTGAAGCGGCCATCGTGGCGCAGGTCACGGGAAAGCGCCTCACCCGCGCGGTCGGCACCGACGATGAGCACGCGTTTCGACGATCGCGTGCTGAACAGGTCGAGCCGGCTGTCCTTCCAGAACCGGTAGGCCAGTCGCGGCAGGCCCAGCAGCAGCGTCAATGCGACCGGGTAGAGCAACAGCACCGAACGCGGCACGCCTTCCATGCGCTCGTACAGGAAAAGCACCAGGCCGATGGCAAGCGCGCCGAACACGGCTGCCTTCAGGATGTTCCACAGGTCCGGCAGGCTGGCGAAGCGCCAGACACCCTTGTAGAGGCCGGTCCAGGTGAACATCAGCCCCTGCATGGCCAGCACGATGGGGAACTCGAGGGCGTCGAAACTGCCGTCCTGGCCCGGCACGGTGGCATAACGCAGCGCCTTGGCGATCCACCAGGCAAAACCGGCCATCGCCAGGTCGTGCGCGACGACGGCGAGCCTCGGGTGGATGAGGGCGATCCATTTACGGGGCGACATGACGATCCTTCTTCAATGCACGCCGCATGCAGCGGCGCTTGGTAACGATCCATGTTGCGCCTGCCACCGTATAGACGGCGGCACAGGCGGGCAATGCCATGGCAGGGTGTTGCCTGGCCATGAACGCCGCGGGTGCGGCGACGAGCAGGTTCCAGCCCAGGTACCACGCGACAGCGCGCGCATGCGTGCGGCCGGATCGTACCAGCCACTGGTACAGATGCTCGCGGTGCGGAGCATACCAGCGCCTGCCGCGTAGGAAGCGGTTCAGCAACGTCAAGCTGGCATCGGTAACGAAGCCCGACCCAAGGATGAGCGCCGGCCAGAGCAGCGCCGGTTCCAGCCGCCACACCATGGCCGCAAGGGCAAACAACAGCAGCCCGACGCTACCGCTTCCCACATCGCCCATGAAGATGCGCGCGGGTGGCCGGTTGTAGAGCCAGAAGCCAGCGCAAGCCGCCGCGACGGCAATGCCCGCACCCGCCAACGCCGGTTGGTCGACGCTGGCGGCAAGGCACCCGATCCCGGCCGACACGAAGACGCCCTGCTGTGCCAGCAGGGCGTCGATGCCGTCCATGAAATTGTGCAGATTGATGCTCCAGCCACCGGCCAGCACCAGCAGCGGCAACCACTGCCAGGTAATGCCGGCGTCGACGAGCAGCGCCAGGCTGAAGAGCGCGGTCGCCATCAACTGGACGCCCAGCCTCGGCCATTGCCGCAGTGGCCGATGGTCGTCCCACCATCCGATCGCCGCCACCAGCAGCAAGGCCAGCACCAGGCTCGCGATCACCGAGGCAGGCCATCGGCCAGGAAGGCCCCACAACACCCCCGGCAACACGACCGTGCACGCCAGCACAATGCCTATGCCCCCGCCCCGCGGCGTCGGCAGCGCATGGGAGCGGCGCTGTCCTGGCTGGTCGAGCATGCCGCGCCGGTGCGCGTAGGCTATTGCGCCACGCGCCGCCGTTGCCGCGATCACCAGCGCGACCAGGCTCCATCCCAGCACCGCGGTGACGAGGCTCCCGATCACTCGTTGGCGACACCGTGGATCGGGCGGATGGTGCTCCAACCCTTGCAACTGGGGCACTGCCAGTGGTGCGCCTTGGCGCCGAAGCCACAGCGGCTGCAGCGGTACATCGCCTGGCCCTCGAGCAGCTTGCGGGTGAGGTCGCGCAGGATCAGGAAATTCTCGCGGGCCTCGCCGCCGATCTTGTCCATCGTGGCATCGATCAGTGCCATCAGGCCACGCACCGAAGGACGCTGGCGGAGCTGCGAGGTCAGGAATTCGATGCCTGCCCTCTCGCCGTCGCGCTGGTTGTAAAGCTTGGTCAACGCCAGCACGGGAGAAATGCCGTTGTAGCGCGCGAGGATATCGCGAAGGAAATGCTCGGCACGCTCCATCTGGCCGGTGCGGGCATAGCTGTTCAGCAGCGGCGGCAGAATTTCGGGCACGAAGGCGATGTCCGCGCCGACCGCTGCCTCGTACGCTTCGACGGCCTCGGCGTGCTCGCCGGCTTCGGCATGCAGGCGCCCGGTGAGCATGAACGCGCGCACGCAGTCGGACTGGCATTCGAACGCCTGATGCAGGTAGTCGCGTGCTTCCGATCGCGCGCCGTGCTGGCGGGCCTGTTCGGCCAGTTCGCAATAGAACTGGGCGATCATCGGTGACTCGTCGTCGCCGGTCATCGCCTCGAGCCGGCGCGCATGGTCGATCGCTTTGTGCCAGTCGCGTTCGTGCTGGTAAATCGCCACCAGGT
The DNA here is from genome assembly GCF_035695185.1 of Frateuria sp. GTDB lineage: Bacteria > Pseudomonadota > Gammaproteobacteria > Xanthomonadales > Rhodanobacteraceae > Frateuria_A. The sequence goes on along the minus strand of NZ_DASSES010000205.1, from coordinate 2,327 downwards.
GCCGCAGCGCCGACGGTGCGTGCGCATTCATGGCGACCAGATCGGAGAACAGCGCCTCGGCGCGGTCGAGCAGGCCGGCACGCATGTAGTCTTCGCCCAGTTCCAGCAGGGCAACCGTCTTCATCGCCTCGGTCAGGCCCGGTCGCGAAACCAGGTGCTGATGCAGGCGGATGGCGCGATCGACCTCGCCACGACGGCGGAACAGGTTGCCCAGCGCGAGGTGGGTTTCCACGGTGTCGCGGTTGTACTCGGCAAGCTTGAGGAAAACCTCGATCGCCTTGTCCTGCTCTTCGTTGAGCAGGTAGTTCAGGCCACGGAAGTAATCCGACGACAACTCGCTGACCCGCATGCCCGAACGGTGCACCGCCGCCCGTCGGGCCGCGAACCAGCCACTTGCGAAGGCGGCCGGCACCAGCAGAACCAGCACGTAGAGGATGCTCATGCGCGGGCCGGCGTCTTCCCGTTGGTCGGCCGCGCGCGGCGCAGCACACGCCGATGGCGCAGACTCATGCCCAGCCAGGCGGTGAGTCCGCCCAGCAGCCAGCCGATCACCAGCGCACCCAGCAAACCGGCCCCCTTGGGCAGGGTCACCCGGAAGAGCGCCAGATCGTAGCTCACCGGATCGGCATTGAGCGCACCGACGATCACGCCGGCAACGACGAACAACGCGAGGATGAGCAAGGCAATCAATCGCATCGGGCGACTTTACCGGAAACCGCTCGAACTGGCACGGACCGCAGGCACCAAAAAATGCAATCGGCAGGCCGTCCCTGCTCCACCCGAAGGACAAAGGGGCGCGCCCCTCCTGCCTCGCGTGAGACGCGACAAAAAAGGCAGGATCGGCTCGCGCCGCCTGCCTTGGAACCGCCTGGAGTCGATGAACTCCCCTCGCCGTGCCTCAGGCCGCTTCGGTCTCCGCCTGCAGCGACAGGTTTACGCGCTCGCGCAATTCCTTGCCCGGCTTGAAATGCGGAACGTGCTTGCCCGGCAGCGCCACGGCTTCACCGGTCTTGGGATTGCGGCCCATGCGCGGCGGCCGGTAATGCAGGGCAAAGCTGCCGAAGCCGCGGACCTCGATGCGCTCGCCCTGGGCAAGCGCGTGGCTCATCTGCTCGATCACGCTCTTGACCGCGAGCTCCACGTCGCTGAAGGCGAGGTGGGTCTGGCGCCTGGCGAGCGCCTCGATCAGTTCGGATTTGGTCATGGGTCCCCAATGTCCGTGACGTTAAACGGCGGGGCGGCTGGATGCCGCCCCGCTTCGTACTCAAGTCATTGTAATTCTAGAGGAATTACTCGGACTTGTTGAGCTGCTCCTTGAGCAGCGCGCCCAGCTTGGTGGTGCCGCCGGCCGCCGAGCCGTACTCGGCCATCGCGTCGTGCAGGTCTTCCTCGTCCTTGGCGCGGATCGAGAGCGCCAGCTGGCGACCCTTGCGATCCATGCCGGTGAACTTGGCTTCGACCTTGTCGCCCACCTTCAGGTACTGGGTGGCGTCCTCGACGCGCTCCTTGGCGATGTCGTTGGCGCGGATGTAACCCTCCACGCCCTCGCCCAGGTCGACCACCGCACCCTTGGCGTCCACTTCCTTCACCGTGCCGGTGACGATCGTGCCGCGCGGGTTGTTGGCCATGAACTGGCCGAACGGGTCCTGCTCCATCTGCTTGATGCCGAGGGAGATGCGCTCGCGCTCCGGATCGACCGCCAGCACCACCGCCTCGATCTCGTCGCCCTTCTTGAAGTTGCGCACGAGGTCTTCGCCAGAGGCCTGCCAGGAGATGTCGGACAGGTGCACCAGGCCGTCGATGCCGCCTTCCAGGCCGATGAAGATGCCGAAGTCGGTGATCGACTTGATCTGGCCGGAGACCTTGTCGCCCTTCTTGTGCATGGCGGCGAAGGCTTCCCACGGGTTGGAGCGGGTCTGCTTGATGCCCAGCGAGATGCGGCGACGCTCTTCATCCACGTCCAGCACCATCACCTCGGTCTCGTCGCCGACCTGCACCACCTTGGCCGGGTTGACGTTCTTGTTGGTCCAGTCCATCTCGGACACGTGGACCAGGCCCTCGACGCCCGGCTCGATCTCGACGAAGCAGCCGTAATCGGTGACGTTGGAGACCTTGCCGAAGATGCGGCTGCCGACCGGGTAGCGACGCGAGATGGCGACCCACGGATCGTCGCCCAGCTGCTTGAGGCCCAGCGACACGCGGTTGCGCTCGCGGTCGTACTTGAGCACGCGCACGTCCAGCTCGTCGCCGACGTTGACCACCTCGGACGGATGGCGCACGCGCTTCCACGCCATGTCGGTGATGTGCAGCAGGCCGTCGATGCCGCC
>NZ_DASSES010000204.1:0-48509 GCF_035695185.1 Frateuria sp. | reverse complement strand
CATCGGCCGCGTCCAGCGCGGGCGCATCCATGTCGGCGAGCCGCTCGTCCATCTCACCCCGGACGGGCAGTCCATCCGGCAGAAGGTGACCGCGCTGGCCGTCTTCGAAGGCTTGCGGCGGGAAGAAACGGAGGAAGCGGGCGCGGGCGAAATCGTGGCGCTCGCCGGCTTTCCCGACGCCCGCATCGGCGCGACGCTGGCCGACCCGGACCACCCGGACGCGCTGCCGGCGCCGGAAATCGACGAACCGACGCTGCGCCTCACCTTCGGCGTCAACACGTCCCCGTTCGCCGGGCGGGAAGGGCATTTCGCCACCTCCCGCCAATTGAAGGAACGGCTCGACCGCGAACTGGAGACGAATCTGTCGCTGCGGGTCGAGCCGACCGACCAGCCGGATGTCTTCGCGGTATCCGGCCGGGGCGAACTGCACCTGTCGATCCTGATCGAAACCATGCGTCGCGAAGGCTACGAGCTCGCGGTGTCGCGTCCGGAAGTCATCATCAAGGAGATCGACGGCCAGCTGATGGAGCCTATCGAGCAGCTCGTCGTCGACATCGAGGAGCAGCACCAGGGTGGCGTGATGGAGCGGCTGGGCATCCGCAAGGGTGACCTGAAGAACATGGTGTCGGACGGCAAGGGCCGCGTGCGCCTCGAGTACATGATCCCGGCGCGTGGCCTGATCGGCTTCCAGAATCAGTTCAAGACCCTCACCCAGGGCTCGGGCCTGCTGTTCCACGTGTTCGACCACTACGGTCCGAAGGAAGAAGGCCAGATCGCCTAGCGCCTCAATGGCGTGATGATCGCCAATGCCGGCGGCACCACCCCGGCCTATTCGCTCGGACCGCTGCAGGAGCGCGGCAAGCTGTTCGCCGCCGAGGGCGACAACGTGTATGAAGGCCAGCTGGTCGGCATCCACGCCAAGGACAACGACCTGACCGTCAACGCGATCAAGCCCAAGCCGCTGACCAACATGCGCGCCTCGGGCAAGGACGACGCGATCCAGCTCACCCCGGCGATCAAGTTCTCGCTGGAGCAGGCGCTGGACTTCATCGACGACGACGAGCTGGTCGAGGTGACGCCGAAGGAAATCCGCCTGCGCAAGAAGCACCTGACCGAGAACGACCGCAAGAAGGCCTCGCGCGCGGCGTGACCGCCGTCGCATCCGGGACACGATCAAGCCGCCGCGAGGCGGCTTTTTCGTTCGCGTGCACATCACGACCACGGTGGCAGGTGCAACGTCGTGACGGCCGGCGCGGGGACGCCGGCGCGTGAGCCAAGGGAGCTGTCATGGAGATTTCGAGCAGCCGGCCGGTGTCCTTCACCCAGGTCGGCAACGAGCTGGATGGCTTGAAGAACGAAGTGGAGGCGATGTCGCTGGTGCTGCGCGCGCTGGTCGAATCGCACCCGGCACCGGCCGAACTGGTCAAGCGCTGGCGCGAACTGAGCCGCGAGCCGATCGAGCAGACCCGGCCCAAGGGCTGCCACCAGGGCGTGCTGACGCGGAAGGAGCGCTTCTACCAGGCGCTGCAGCGCTGGTCGCACACGGTGCACAGCGCCGAGGTCGCCAGCCCGGTCTCGCCGCCGGGCCGGGGGCTGGGCTGAACGGCTCGCACCGGCGCCGCCCTGTCCTCATCCCGTCAGCGGTTGTCGCCCTTGGGGAACTTCACCCGATCCGGCTCCGCGTTTAACCGGGCCAGCATCGTCTCGATCAGCCGCGTCTTGATGCTGCCCGCGCGGCGCGGGTCGACCACGTAGCGCACGATGGCATCGACCCAGGTGTTGGCGTTGATGCGGAACAGGACCGACGGCCGTTCGTTGACCTGCAACTCGTCCACCGGCGTCTTGGCGAGCACTTCCCGGAACGTGCGCACGCGCTCGATCATCGCCTCGCCGAGTTCTTCCTCCGCGGCCGTGCGCATCACCTGCTCGACGAACGCGAAGTCGCTGTTGTAGGCCACCTGGAACTTGATCTCGTTCCAGACGTACGGGAACACCGGCCAGGAATAGTTGCAGACCGCGGTGGTCAGCACGTTGGCGTTGGGGAACTTGATGATCCGTCCGCTCGGATGGTCGGACGACAGGTACGGCCCGCCCACTTCCCACAGCGTGGTATCGAGGTAGGTGACGTCGATCACGTCGCCGGTTGCGTCCCCGATCTGGATGCGGTCACCCACGCGGTAGGGCTCGCGCACCAGGATGTAGACCCATCCGATGAAGCTGGTGATCGGCGTCTGCAACGCGAAGCCCAGTACCAGCGAGATCAGCCCCAGCGAGGCGACCGCGGCGTACCAGTTGGCGAACAGCACCGACACCACGATCAGCGCCAGGACCACGTACACCACCAGCCGCAGGATGCGCCTCAAGTTGTAGCGCGTGACCGCCGTCTGGGCGCGCTCGATGGCGAAGGCCTGCACCAGCCGCGAGGTCGCCAGCGTCAGCACGATCGCCATCGCGCCCACCGTGGCGCGGCGGGCCATCGGCAGGTAGCGGCCGAGAATGCCGAAAAATTCCAGCCGCAGCAGGTAGAACAGCACCCCCAGCGCGAGCAGCACCAGCGCGTAGATGCCCAGCCACAGCTTGTGTCCCGAGCGCACCGGACGCCTGTGCTTGCGGTGCGTCGCTGTGCTGGTGGCCAGCGCGCGGCGCACGTCGGCGCGGCGTTCGATCCGGCGTACGGACTTGTCGGTCATGCGGTCTCCCCGGGGAATCCGCACAACAGCAGACAACCGCGGCGGTGCCGGCCAGGTGAAGGCGTTGACCCGGGGTGCACGCCGGCGGCGGATGATGAGTCCGGTTCTCCGTGACGCGCCGTGCGCGCGCGGGGGCCATCGTCGCGCCCAAGGGCGCCCCTACCGCCCCTCCCCAGGAGACGCGATGCAGGCCGAACCCGCCCCCACCCGTGATGCCGGCGAGGCTGGCCAGGCGCCGCGACCGCGCTGGAAGCGGCGTCTGCTCTGGGCCGGCCTGGGCGCCTTTGCGGCGCTGGTGATCGGCGTGCTGGCGCTCAACCTGATTCCGCAGACGCAGCAGCTGGTCCACCCGTTGGGCCCGCTGAGTCCGGTCGAGAGTCCGCAGTTCCGGCGCGAGATCGGCAACCTGTTGGGCCCGACGATCGTGGACGGCAACACCGTCGCGGATTTCCAGAACGGCGCGGAAATCTTCCCCGCGATGCTCGCGGCGATCCGCTCGGCCAAGGTCAGTGTCGACATGGAGACCTACATCTACTGGTCCGGCCATGTTGCCGACGAATTCGTCCGGGCACTCACCGAGCGCGCCCGCGCCGGTGTCCGGGTACACGTCATCGCCGACGCGGTCGGCTCCTCCAAGATGGACGAGGACATGGTGCAGGCGCTGCGTGCCGGCGGCGTGCATTTCGAGTACTTCCACCCGCTGCGCTGGTACGACATCGACCGTTTCAACAACCGCACCCACCGCAAGCTGCTGATCGTCGACGGCCGCGTGGCCTTCACCGGGGGCGTGGGCATCGCCGACGAATGGGACGGTCATGGCGACCGGCCCGATATCTGGCGCGACATGCAGTTCAGCGTGACCGGGCCGGGCGCGCTGCAGATGCAGGCCGTCTTCGAGGACAACTGGATCACCACCACCGGCCAGGCACTGCTGGGCGCGCAGTACTACCCGGACGTGCCGCCGGCCGGCGATGTCGCGGTGCAGACGGTGGCCAGCTCGCCGGAGGGCGGCAGCGAGAACCTGCAGCTGATGTACCTGATGGCGATCGACGGCGCGCGCAGGACGATCGACCTGGAAGCGGCCTATTTCGTGCCGGACCATCTGACCATGGCCGCCCTCAGGCGCGCGCTGGCGCGCGGCGTGCGCATCCGCCTGGTGGTACCCGGGCCCTACACCGACAGCGAGATCATCAAGAGCGCCTCGCAGAACAGCTGGGGCGAGATGCTCAAGGACGGCGCGCACATCTACCGCTTCCAGCCGGCACTGTTCCACAACAAGCTGATGATCGTGGACGGCTATCTCACCATCGCCGGCAGCGCCAATTTCGACAACCGCTCCTTCAGCCTCAACGACGAATCCAACGTGCTGGTTTTCGACCACGCCTTCGCCGCGCACATGACCGGCGTCGTCGACCGCGACATCGCGCGATCGAAGGAGCTTTCGCTCGCGCAGTGGCAACACCGCCCGTGGACGCGCCGCGCGCTGGACTGGCTCTCCGCGCTGGGCGCGGCGCAATACTAGGAGGACGCCGATGCCCGCGCGCAAGCCGCTCAGGGTCGCCACCTTCAACATCAACGGCGTGCGCACGCGCCTGGCCGCGCTGCTGGCCTGGCTGGAGCGCGAGGCGCCGGACATCGTCTGCCTGCAGGAACTGAAGGCGCCGGACGAGGCCTTTCCGGTCGGGCCCATCCGCGACGCCGGCTACGGCGCCATCTGGCACGGCCAGCGCTCGTGGAACGGCGTGGCGATCCTGGCCCGCGGCGCCGACCCGCTGGAAAGCCGCCGGGGCCTGCCCGGCGATCCGAAGGACACCCAGAGCCGTTATCTGGAGGCGGCCGCGCACGGCCTCGTCGTCGGTTGCCTGTACCTGCCCAACGGCAACCCCCAGCCCGGACCCAAGTTCGACTACAAGCTGGCCTGGTTCGACCGCTTCCTGGCCTACGCCGGCGACCTGGTCGACAGCGAGCACCCGGTGGTGCTGGCCGGCGACTACAACGTGGTGCCCACCGACGAGGACATCTACAACCCGCGCTCCTGGCGCAAGGACGCGCTGCTGCAGCCGGAGAGCCGCGAGCGCTACGCGGACCTGCTGGCGCAGGGGTGGACCGATGCGCTGCGCCGGCATTTCGGCGAGGAGCGCATCTACACCTTCTGGGACTACTTCCGCCAGCACTGGGAACGGAACTCGGGCCTGCGCATCGACCACCTGCTGCTGAACCGCGCGCTGGCACCGCAGCTGAAGGATGCCGGCGTGGACCGCTGGGTCCGGGCCATGCCGCACCCGAGCGACCATGCGCCGACGTGGGTCGCGCTTGGCCGGCCGCGCAGGCGCGCCAGCGGCTGAGGCAACCCACCTGGCCCGGTGTTCTCGCCGCCGACGGCGCAGGGGAGGGACGCGGCCTGCATTTCTGGCAAAGTGATGCAGCCGTCCGCTCACTCCAGGGAATCCATGCGCCTCCTAACCTGCCTTGCCGGCCTCACGCTGGCCGCCACCAGCCTGGCCACCCAGGCGGCCGACACGCTCGCCGCCAGCACCTACGCGCGCGACCCGTCCCAGCCGGTCGACCAGGCCTATACCGCGCAGATCGCGCGGTTCACCACCGACCCGCGGTTCAACACGCCGCTGACCGACTACCTGCCCGCATCGGCCGACGTGCCGACGCCGCTCAAGGTGCTCGGCCACATCGCCGGCGCGGCCGACTGGCTGCCCTACTCGGCGGACGTCTACCGCTATTTCCGCGCCCTCGATGCAGCCAGCCCGCGCGTGAAGGTGTTCAGCATCGGCCGCACCGAGGAAGGCCGCGAAATGATCGCCGTGGCGGTCGCCGACGAAGCCCTGCTGGCCAACCTCCAGGCCAACGACGCGCGCCTGGCACAGCTGGCCGACCCGCGCACGATCGGTATGGACGACGCCAAGGCGGACGCGCTGGTCAGGAACACCACGCCGGTCTACTACCTGACCGGCTCCATCCACTCCACCGAAACCGGCGCGCCGACGGCGCTGATGGAACTGGCCTACCGCCTGGCCGTCGACGATGCGCCCTACATCCGCAACATCCGCTCGCACGTGATCACGCTGATCACGCCGATCGTCGAAGTGGACGGCCGCGACCGCATGGTCGATCTCTACAACTGGCACAAGGCGCACCCCGGCCAGGACTACCCGCACCTGCTCTACTGGGGCCATTACGTCGCACACGACAACAACCGCGACGCCATGGGCATGACCCTGGCACTTACCCGCAACGTCGCCGACACCTACCTGGGCTGGCACGCGCAGGTGCTGCACGACCTGCACGAGTCGGTGCCGTTCCTGTACGACAACACGGTGGGCGATGGCCCCTACAACGCCTGGATCGATCCCATCCTCGCCAGCGAGTGGCAGCAGATGGGCTGGGACAACGTGCAGAAGCTGACCCAGCTCGGCCTGCCCGGCGTGTTCGCCCACGGCGACTTCGACACCTGGAGCCCCGGCTACCTGATGTTCATCGCGGCCATGCACAACGGCATCAGCCGCCTGTACGAGACCTTCGGCAACGGCGGCGCCGATACGCGCAAGCGCATCCTGGACCCGTCCGAATACCAGCGCACCTGGTACCGCCCCAACCCGCCGCTGCCGGAGGTGACCTGGTCGCAGCGCGACAACAACAACTACGAACAGGCCGGCGTGCTCACGGCGCTGGACTACTTCGCGCACAACGGCCAGGCGTTCCTGAAGAACTTCTACCTGAAGGCCAGGCGTTCGATCGAAAAGCCCACCGAAGCCGGTCCCGCCGCTTACGTGCTGCCCGCCGACGAGAAGCGTCCCGGCACCCAGGCGCAGTTGCTGCGCGTGCTGGAGCGCCAGCACGTGGAAATCAGTCGCGCCAGTGCGCCCTTCAGCGTGACCCTGCCTGCCAGCGGCAAGGACAAGAAGCCGGTCACGCGCCGCTTCCCGGCCGGCAGCTACGTGGTGCGCATGGACCAGCCCTACTCGCGCATCGCCGACACCCTGCTCGACCGGCAGTACTGGTCGCCCAAGGATCCGCAGCAGCATCCCTACGACGACACCGGCTGGTCGATGGGCGACCTGTTCGACGTGGAGGTCGTGCGTATCACCGACCCGTCCGTGCTGAAGGCGCCGATGGCGCGCCTGGGCACGCCGGTCGACGTGCCCGCGGGCCTCGCCGCCATCGACGTGGCGGACGCCAGGCTGCCGCGCATCGCGTTGATGCATACCTGGCTCGGCACGCAGACGGAGGGCTGGTGGCGCATGGCGCTGGACCAGCTGGGCGTGCACTACGACTACATCAGCACGCAGGACGTGGCCCGCATGCCGGACCTGCGCGCGAAGTACGACGCCATCCTGTTCGCCCCGGTCGGCGGCGCCAGCCTGCGCCGCATCGTCGACGGCCTGCCGATGTGGGGCCCGCCGATGCCCTGGCAGACCAGCCGGCTCACGCCCAACCTGGGCCACATCGACAGCACGCCGGACATCCGCCCGGGCCTGGGCGAGGCCGGCCTGGCCAACCTCAAGCGCTTTGTGCACGACGGCGGCCTGCTGGTCACCGCCGAGGACACCGCCCGCTTCGCCATCGACGCGGGCCTCGCCCCCGGCGTGTCCGTCACGCCCCGGAGCAAGCTGAAGGTGGTCGGCAGCGTGCTGCAGGGCGACTTCGTCGACCATGACAGCCCGGTGGCCTCGGGCTATGGCGACCACCTCGCGCTGTACAGCGCCGAGGGGCAGTCCTTCACCGTATCCAACCTGCTGACCGGCGACCGCGGCCTGCCCCGCGCCCTCGATGCCGAGCGGCCCACCGGCCGCGGCGGCCCGCAGGACCAGGACGTGCCCGAGGGCCGGCCGTTTGCCGCACCGCCCGCTCTGCCGGACGCCAAACCCTGGCAGGCGCTGCCGCTCAACGAGGACCAGGCCTACAACAATCCCTGGGTGATCCCGCAGGACCAGCGTCCGCGGGTGATCCTGCGCTTCGCCGACGCCAAGCGGCTGCTGCTCTCCGGCCTGCTCGACGGTGGCAGCGAGATGGCCGAGCGCGCGGCGGTGGTCGAGGCGCGCTACGGCAAGGGACACGTCCTGCTGTTTGCCGGCAATCCGATCTGGCGCGGGGAAACCCTGGGGAGTTATCCGCTGGTGCTCAACGCGCTGACGCATTTCGACCGGCTCGACCAGGGGCGCTGAGGACTCGCCCACGGCGCCGGCGGCGGGCGTCCGGCCGGCACGAACGGCTCACGTGCCGTGCGTGCCGGGCGAAGGCGGCGCCCTCGCTACGGCAGAGCGGCTTTAGCCGGGCCTGTCAGCCTGAACGGCGCCGCCCGGTCTCACGGCTTTTTCATCACCCATTGCCGTTTGCGCCCGAAGACTCGGGCGCACCACTCCCCCGGAGCAACGGCCATGAAAAAGCTCGCTTCCATCACCTTCGCGCTGGCGCTCGGCGCCTCGGGCGTGGCGCTGGCGCAACAGGCGATGACCGAGGCCCAGGTGCGCGAGACGCTGATCCACCAGGGCTACAAGGACATCGACGACCTCAAGTTCGACGGCGGCATGTGGCGCGCCAAGGCCGAGAGCGCCGACGGCAGCGACGTGAGCTTGCGCGTGGACGCGAAGACCGGCCAGGTGTACCCCGACAAGACCGTTTCGCACCTGAGCGAGGACGACGTACGCGCCGCGCTCGCCACCCAGGGCTACACCAACGTGCACGATGTCGATTTCGACGACGGTGTATGGCACGCCAAGGCCGACGACAAGAATGACCACCGCGTCGAACTCACCGTGGATCCCACGAGCGGGCGGGTGATCGACAGCGAGGACTGACCTCAGCGTATAGGCGCGCTTGCCGCGGGGCTCAGCCCCTCGTCCGTGGGGGCCGCGCGGAACTGCTGGCGCCAGCGCAAGGCGCCAAGGACCAGCAGGACCAGCAATGCCACCAGCAACAGGATCAGGCCCCATCGGCGCGCGCGCTTCTTCATCGCTCTCCCCGGCTCGTGACCGCACCCTAGCCCCGGCCGCGTCGCGAGCGCGTGCGCACCGCTAGACACCGGCCAGCGGCCAACGACCCAGCACGCGGTATTCGGTGCGTCCCAGCAGGCTGTGGATGAGCAGGAACTCCCCCACCCTCCAGCCGAGCGGCTCGACCGGCAGCGTGGCGATGATGCGGCTGTCGTAGAGCAAGGTGACGTGCGGCATGAACGCGCGCTCCCGCCGCGCCAGTCCCGCCGCCGCGAGACGTGCCCCCAGGCGGTCGTGCAACTGCGCCAGGCCGGTCGCGCCTTCGGCGCCGAGCAGTACGAACGGATGCTTGCCGGCGCGCCCGCTGAAGCTGCCGACGCGGTCGAAGCCGGCCTCGAACGAAGGCAGGGCGACGCCCGCGGCCGCCGCGCAGGCGTCGTCCACCCGCTGCCGGGGAAGTCCGGCGAAATCGCCCAGGTGATGCAGGGTCACGTGCAGGTGCCCGGTGGGCCGTGGCCGTCCGCGCAGCCCGAGGCGCTCGCGCAACTCACCGGCGAGCGTGGCGAGCCGCTCCGCCACGGCCGGCGGCGGCATCACGGCGAAGAACAGGCGGTCGGTAGGATGGGGGGCGGCGAAACCGCCGAGGGAGCTCTGGTGCATGCGGACCATTGTAGAAGCGCTCGCGCAGGTCGAGGCCCCGCGAGCGGGCTTCCGCAAGCTCGGTCAGAATGGACGTTTCCCACGACGAGCACCGCCATGCCGAAGATCGATCTCACGACCGTCCCCGAACGCCGCGGCACGAGCTACCCGGCGCCGTACGCGAAGGTGGCGCAGGACCGCGTCAAGCAGGTGCTTGGCGATGCCGGCGGCCTGTCGGACTTCGGCGTCAACCTGACCCGGCTGCCGCCCGGCAGCTGGTCCAGCCAGCGCCACTGGCACACCCGCGAGGACGAGTTCGTCTACGTCCTGTCGGGCGAGCTGGTGCTGGTGACCGACGCCGGCGAGCAGCCGTTGCGCGCGGGCGAATGCGCAGCCTTCCCGAAGGGCGTCGCGGACGGCCACCACCTGGTCAACCGTGGCAGCGGGACCGCGGTGTATCTGGAGATCGGGACACGCTCGGCCGAGGATGCCTGCCACTACCCGGACATCGACCTGCACCTGGACGGCGCCCGGGGCTGGACGCACAAGGACGGCACCGCCTACTAGGCGGCCACGCCAGGCTCATTCCGCCTGTTGGCGAAGGTCGCCCTCGGGATCGCTCGCGCAGGCCGCATGCCCGCAACCGCAGCGGCCCGGTTCGGCGTGGCCCGAGCCTGCGGTCTCCCGGCAGTAGTCGCTGCAGTACTGCCCGCCATCGGGCGCGGTCGTGCATTGACAGGCGGCGTGGCCGCAGCGGTAGCCGTTGTCGGACATCGCGGGCTCCAGTGGGAAAGCAATGCGGCGCATCGCGCTTCCTTGCCCTGGCTCAGCCATGGGCCACCGCAAGGGGGGTGCGGAGAGCCGGGGTGCCACCCGGCAAGGGAAGCGCGATGCGCCAGCGGGTGGAAGCTTGCCGGCCCATGCGTGAAGGTCCCGGCGAGAATCCGCACACCACCCGTCACTTGTCGCGCAGCGCCTCGACCTGGATGCGCAGGGCGACCTGCATGTCGAAGCCGTAGTTCCTGCCGGCGTCCAGTCCGAACGCACTGCGATCGAAGCTCCCCTTGGCGTCCGCCCCGCAGTATTCGCGCTTCAGGACCGGGTGCGGGATGCACCTGAAGTGGTCGATGCGCAGGTCGAGCGGGCGGGTGACCCCGTGCAGCGTCAGCGTTCCCGCTACCCGGGTCGGGACGCCGGCGACGAAATCGGCGAGCCGGCCCCGGTACGTCGCGCGCGGGTGCTGCGCGACGTCGAAGAAATCCTTGCCGCGGGCCCAGGCGTTGAGCGCGTCCTGCCCGAAATCGATGCTGTCCAATGCGATCTCCACCTGGACGCTGCCGCTGCCGGCCGCCTTGTCCAGGGTCACCCTCCTTCGCTGTGGTTGAACTTGCCGCGCCAGGTGGAAATGCCCATGTGGTCGGCCTCGAAGCTCGGATAGGTGTGGTCCGTATCGATCGTGTAGCGTGCCTGCGCCGCGGCGGCCGCGCATGAGGACAGCAGCGCGAGGGGAAACAGGGGCGGGCGAGGCGGGGGGTGATGCGCATGGCGGTCTCCTTCAATGGCCGGCGCCCGGTGGCGCCTTCCAAGTGACGACGGTCCGGCATGCCGCAAATCGCCAGCGAGCTGGCGACTTCGTGTCCGGCACGCGGGACAGGTCCGCAGAAAGCCACTTGCCCGAAAACCATCCGCGTCAGTTTTCTGCCGGAGAAGCCTGCTGCCATGATCGCTTCGCGGTTCGACGCTCAGAGCATCCCATGGTCCAGCGCACGCGGCACGCATCCTCCTGGCCGGTGGGCAAAGGCCAGGCGGCCGGCTGCATCGATACCTTTCCGGCTGCCCCGGCACCCATGTTGCCGCGGCCGATCGGACCCGGGCTGCGCCACGGCATCGGCAGGCCCGATCGAAGCCTGCTGCCGGGACTCGATCCGCAGGAAGGCTCCACATGAACGCTGGAGCCGGCCAATCCGGCTGGGCGCCCCGGCATGGTTCCGTTATCGTGGCCGGGCAGCCCTTACCAACGGGGGAGCAGGGTGTTTGACGCAGGCCCGATTTCGTTCGGTTACTACACCGCCGCGCTGGTTGCCACCGCCGGCATCGCACTGACTTCGGGCACGCAGTTCGTGGTGATCGGCCTGTGGCGTCGCCGCGAGGCGATGTACCTGTCCTACGCGATGCTCTGTCTGTGCATCGCCGTGCTCGCCTATTCCAACGCGATGCTGCACACGGCCAGCAACCTGGCATTCGCGAGGGCGGCATTGCGCACCATGATCGGCGCGGCGGTGATCTCGTTCCTTCCGTTCGTGGTGTTCATCCGCGCCTACACCGGCGGCGCGCGCCAGCCGCGCCTGCAATGGGCGGTCGGCCTGACCGCGGGCCTGTTCGCCCTGCTCAACCTGCAGATGCCCGACACGCTGTTCTTCACGCAGTTGAAGCCAGGCAAGGGCATCCTGCTGCCGTGGGGCCGGCGGCTGTACGACGTTGCCGGGGTTCCGTCGCTCTGGGGCCTGCTGTTCCACGCGTTGAGCTACCTCGCATTCCTGTGGGCGCTGGCCCATGCGGTCCGCCAGATCCGCGCCGGGGAGCGCCTGCGCGGGTCGCTGCTGGCGACCTGCCTGGCTGCCCAGTTCGCCGCGTTGCTGTGGGGCGACGTGGTCGTCGATGCCCTCGGCCATCCCTACCCCTACCTGGACGCGTTCTCGTTCCTGCCGTTCGTGCTGCTGATGGGGCTGTCGCTGGCGACCCAGCTGCACCAGCGCACCATGCAGCTGGAGCAGACCACGCGACGGCTGGAAGCCGAGGCGCGCACCCGCCACGAGGCCGAGTTCAACCTGCGCCACGTGGCCTACCACGACAGCCTCACCGGTCTGCCCAACCGCCTGCGCGCACTGGACCACCTTGCCGAGTTGCACGCCGAGGCGGTCGTCAGGGGCCAGCACAGCGCCGTGTTGCTCATCGACCTGGACAACTTCAAGACCATCAACGACGCGCTGGGCCACGCGGTCGGCGACCGCATGCTCGAAGCCATCGCCGACCGCCTGGTCGCCGCCGCGCCGGCCGACGCGATGCTGGCGCGGCTGGGCGGCGACGAGTTCGTACTCGTGCTCGGCCCGTCGCCCGGTCCTGCCGCCATCGCGCGAGCGCTGGCGCAACAGACGGCCGAGCGGGTGGTCGCGCGGCTGGCCGAGCCGGTGACGGTGGACGGTCGCGTCCTCGCCATCGGCGCCAGCGTGGGCGTGGCGCCGTTCCCCGCCGGCGAGGACGGCGTGGCGGACCTGCTGCGCCGGGCCGACATCGCGCTGTACCGCGCCAAGGCGGCCGGACGCAACACCGTGCGTCTGTTCCTGGCGCCGATGCAGCAGGAAGCGGACACGCGGCTGGCGCTGGAACGTGGCCTGCGCACGGCGCTGGAACAGGAACGCATGCCCACGCAGTTCGCCCTGCACTTCCAGCCGCAGGTCGACCGCACCGGCGAGCTGCTCGGAGCCGAGGCGCTGTTGCGATGGCACCATCCGCAGCTGGGCGAGCTGTCGCCGTCGGTGTTCATCCCGCTGGCCGAGGAAACCGGCCTGATCCATGCGTTGGGCAGCTGGGTGATCGACCAGGCCTGCGCATGCATCCGTGCATGGGACCGCGACGGCGTGGCGTTCGGCAGCCGCCTGGCGGTCAACGTGAGCGCCTGGCAGCTCGGCCAGGCGCAGTTCGCCACGCAGCTGGAGGCGCAGGTGCGCGCGGCGGGGGTCGACCCCTCACGGCTGACCCTGGAGCTGACCGAGAGCGCGCTGCTGCGCGACTTCGACAGCGCACTGGAAACCCTCGGGCAGTTGTCCACGGCCGGCTTCCGCCTGGCGCTGGACGACTTCGGCACCGGCTACTCCTCGCTCAGCTACCTGCAACGCCTGCCGCTGGATGTGCTCAAGGTCGACCGTGCCTTCGTCAGCGAACTGAGTCCGGACATGGCCAACCCGCTGGCCAGTTTCATCATCGACCTGGCCCATCGCCTCGGCATCACGGCAGTGGCCGAAGGCGTCGAGACGGTGCCGCAGCGGCTAGCGCTGGAACGGCTCGGCTGCGACGGGCTGCAAGGGTTCCTGATCTGCCGCCCGGTGGACGAGCCCGGCTTCCGCCGCTGGCTGGCCGGGCATCGGCAGGCGCGTGCCCTGCCGCAGGCACAACGCCACGCGCCCAACGCGCACGACCCGCAGGGCCTGCCCTCGCGCGACCGCCATCCCTCCGGCAGCGGCGAGGGTACCGGGGGCTGAGCGCCCGTCCCAAGGGCGTCCGGTCGCGGAGGCGCCGCCGGCCCGTTCGGAGGGAGACCCGCGCCGGCGTTCGAACCGACCGGTGCCGCGGCCTATGCCGGCGCCGGCCCGGCCTCCCCCTGCCCGGCGCGTTCGGCCAGTTTGCTGGCGTACATCGCGCGGTCGGCGGCGGCGTACAGGCGGGTCTCGTCCTGCCCGTCGTCCGGATACAGCGCCAGGCCGATGCTTGCACCGATGGACAGCCGCAGGCCCTGGAATTCGGTGCTCGCGTCGAAGGCGCGCGCCAGGCGTTCCGCACGGGCCTCTGCGGCGGCGCGGTCGGCCACCTCGGGCAGGATCGCGGCGAACTCGTCGCCGCCCAGGCGGGCCAGCGTGTCACCGGCGCGGATGGCCTGCTGCAGGCGCTGCGCCACGAAGTGCAGCAGCACGTCGCCCGCGGCGTGCCCGAGCGTATCGTTGATGCGCTTGAAGTCGTCGAGGTCGATCACCAGCATGGCGATCCGCCCGCCGCTCTCGCGCGCGCGCCTGAGCGCGTGCTCCAGCCGGTGCACGAACACGCGCCGGTTCGGCAGGCCGGTCAGCGCATCGTGCCGGGAGGCATGCTCGGCATGGCCGATCTGCTCCTCCAGCAGGGTGAAGATCATGCCGGTGGCGACCAGGAACTTGGGCAGGTTCCATGCCTCGTTCTCGATGCCCCAGCCGGCCAGCCACGGTGCGAGCACCGAGGCCACCGGAAACACCGCGGCCCAGGCGATGAAGCTCAAGGTGGTGAACGCCACGCCCACCGACGGCCCGGCGGTACCGCGGTAGAAGCAGAACGCCACCGCCAGGTAGTGCCAGAACAGCATCCAGGTGAGCGCCTGCTCGATCGACCCATGCCAGGCGAACATGCCCTGCAGCGCATAGAAGCCGATCACCACCGGCACGGCCCAGGACGGCCTGCGGCGGTCGCGGCGGAAAACCCAGGCCGTCGAGCCCAGGCCCAGTGCGGTACAGGCGAGATAGGGCAGCGCCGCCTCGGTACCGTAGGCGGCGAGCACGACGAACGCCACGTCCGGCACCGCGGCCAGCAGGGTGACCCCCAGGTCGCGCCACCAACCCAGGCGCGTGTCCGAGCCGGCCCAGATGAAAGCCACGCTGGCCAGCAGCAGCATCGACAGCGAAACCGCCAGCGCGGCGTCCGCCGCCACACCCGCGGAAAGGTTGCGTTCGACGAATTGCGCCACGATGTGCACCAGGATCATCGCCCAGCCCACCAGCCAGTAGCGCGGTCGCGTCTGGCGCGTGCGCTTGAGCAGCCCGGCGAAGACCAGCACCAGGCCACCGATGGCGAGGAAATCGGGAACGACCGACAGATTCAAGCCCAGGACCTCTCCTCAAGCGCCCGGGTCCTTCCCGGGATAAAGCTCCAGATCGCGTTATCGGCCTCGCGCGGGCCAGCTTGAGCCCGCGTTCGTGCCGGCGCGACGCGGAGCGTCGCAATCGATGGCGCCGCGGCCGGCCACCCCGCCGCCACCGCCAGCCTCACGCGTGGCGCCGGGCGGCCTTGCGGCTCCCGCCAAGCGCGGCGCGCACCTTCGCCAGCAGCTCATCGTCATGGAAAGGCTTGCTGACGATGAGCTCGTCGCCGATCTCCCTGAAGGCACCCAGGTCGGCATAGCCGGTGAGGAAGAGGATCGGCAGCGATGGCCTCTTGGCGTGTGCTTCGCGCGCCACCTCCGCACCGTTCATGCCGGGCATGGCGTAATCGACCAGCATCAGGTCCACGGCCGGCCCCTCGCGCTCGAGCACGTCGAGTGCGGAACCACCGCTGCCCGCTTCGATGACCTCGTAGCCGCGCTCGGCGAGGATCACCGCGGTCACCTCGCGCACGTCCGTATCGTCGTCCACCAGCAGGATCCGTCGCCGGGCGCCGCCCTTTTCGTCCTGCACCGTCTCGCGTGGGCTGTCCTCCGCCTGGGTCACGGCCGCGGGGGCACAGGGCAGGAAGACCTTGATCGAGGTGCCCTCGCCCAGCCGCGTATCGATGCGCACGCCACCACCGGATTGCTTGGCGAAGCCGTAGACCTGCGCCAGCCCCAGCCCGGAACCCTTGCCCACCTCCTTGGTGGTGAAGAACGGCTCGAACGCGCGCGCCAGCACTTCGGGGGTCATGCCGGTGCCGTGGTCGGTCACCGCCACCATCACGTAGTCGCCCGGGCAGGGCTCTTCCGGCCGCGAGGCCGGCTCGCGCACCGACACGTTGGCGGTTTCCACGATCAGGTCGCCGCCGACCGGCGAAGCGTCACGTGCGTTGATCGCCAGATTGAGGATCACCAGTTCGATCTGGGTGGGATCGACCAGCGCCGGCCACAACGCCGGCTGCAGCTTCATGGACAACCGGACCGAGCCGCCCATGGAACTCTGCAGCAGGTCGCGCATGCCGGCGACCACGCCGTTGAGGTCGACCGCCTTGGCCTCCAGCCGCTGCCGCCGGGAGAACGCCAGCAGTTGTGCCGTGAGCTTGGCGCCCCGGGTGGCCGCGTCCTTCATGTATCCCAGCCGCTGGCGCAGGCGCGGATCGATTCCGGGCGCCGTGAGCGAGCGTTCGAGGATGCCGATGTTGCCGCTGATCACGGTGAGCAGGTTGTTGAAGTCGTGCGCCACGCCGGACGTGAGCTGGCCGACCGCCTCCAGCCGCTGCATCTGGCGCAGCGTGGCCTCCACCCGCTCCCGCTCCTCGATCTGCGCGAGCAACTGGCGGTTGGTCGCGGCCAGCTCGGCCGTGCGTTCGGCGACGCCGCGCTCGAGCGCTTCCTGGGCCTGGTGTTCGGGCGTGCGGTCGCGCAGCACCTTCAGGTAGCCAAGCAGCCGGCCGCCGCCGTTGCGCAGCGGCATCATCTGCCCGCTGGCGAAGAAGCGCGAGCCGTCCTTGCGCACGCGCTGGTGATCGGTCTGCGCGCGGCCGGTCTCGGCCGCGCATTTCATTTCCTGCTCCAGCACGCCGCGCGCCCGGTCCTCGGGCGTGAAGAGGATGTCCGCCCGCTTGCCCAGCACCTCCTCCTCCCGCCAGCCCAGCAGGCGCTCTGCGCCCGGGTTCCAGAGCGTGATCCGGCCTTCCAGGTCGAGCGTGAGGATGCCGTAGCCGGTGGTGCTTTCCAGGATCAGCTTGAGCCGGTTGCTGGTCGCACGCAGCGCGGTCTCGGCGCGCGCGCGCTCGACGTTGGCCCAGGTGCGTTCGGCGACCTCGCGCACCAGCGCCTCGTCCTCGTCGGTCCAGCGCCGCGGCTTGCGCTGCTGCACCGAAAGGAAGGCGGCCAGCCGCCCGCCCTTGACCAGCGGCACGGTCAGGCTCGCGCGCATGCCGCCCAGGCCGTTGTGCGCCATGGCCTCCTCCTGGCCTACCCGCGGGTCGTCGAACGGATCGCTGATGCGGATGGCCGCGCCGGTCAAGGCCTCGGCGACCAGCTTGGGGCCGAACTCGGCCGTCCGGTGACGCCCGACCCCGGTGGGCATGTCGCCGCGAACCCAGTCACGCTCGACGGTGAAGTACTCGCCGCTCTCGTCGAGCTCGGCGTAGCCCACGCGGTCCGCGCGCAGATGCCGACCGAGCCGGCGCGCCGCAATGGCCATCACCGCGCGGGGATCGGCCAGGCCGCGCAGGGCGTCGCCCAGCCGGGTGCGGAAGCGCAGGCGCCGCTCGGCGAGCACGCGCTTGGTGGTATCGATCGCCTCGTTGATCAGGCCCGCAACCTCGCCGCTCTGGTCGCGTACCGGCCCGATCCAGTAGTCGAAATAGGCCCGTTCCCGGTAGCCCTGCCGTTTCACGAAGAAGCGCGCGTCGCGGAAGCAGCTCGGCCTGCCTTCCAGCGCGCGCTGGATCACCGGCTCGGTGATGTCCGGCGCTTCCGGCCATACCTCCCGGAACGGACGGCCGAGCGCCTCCGGCCTGCTGCCGAGCAGGGGCCGGTAGGCGTCGTTGTAGAGGCAGGTGAGTTGAGGCCCCCACCCGAGCGCGATGGGCAGCTCGCTCTCCAGCATCATCGATACCAGGGTCCGCAGCGATCCGGGCCAGTCGGTGGAGCGGCCCAGCGGGGTCGCCGCCCAGTCGAAGGCACGGATGCGGGAGGCCATCTCGCCGTTGCCGGCGAGGAGCACGCCCCCTGCTGACGCTGGCATGGAGGATGTCGGCAAACTCACTCCTCGCGAGCCTCCCTGCGCGCCGGGCCTGGTGGATGGGATGGTCGCCCCCGGGCGCTTTCCGCAATTCCTGTCTGCGCCCGGGCCGCACTGTTGCCGCCTTTGCAGATCATGAAGCCGCACGCAAGGCACGACTTCGTGACGACGGTCACACTATCGGCCCATGCCCGTCACCGGGCCGGCAAAGGCCTGTGAGCGCTCCGTCGCGCCGTGCCCGCTTTGCCCGCGGTCCGACGCTTCACGCCGTGGCGACTGCGGTTGTCGCCCCATGCCCCGTCCGTATGTCCGATAACCTCCTCGATTGCCTGATCGTAGGTGCCGGCCCGGCCGGCCTCACGGCCGCCACTTACCTGGCCCGGTTCCGTCGCCACCTCCTGGTCGCCGACGCCGGCGCCAGCCGTGCGCGCTGGATCCCGGCGAGCCACAACTGCCCCGGCTTTCCGTTCGGGGTGGCCGGCAACGAACTGCTCGCGCGCTTCCGGCTCCAGGCAGAGGCCTACGGCGTACCGCAGGTGCACACGCGCATCACCCAGGTGGAACGACACCAGCGAGGCTTTACCGCCAGCGATGGCCAGCGCCACTGGCATGCGCGCACGATCATCCTGGCCACCGGCGTGGTCGATCGCCTGCCCGCGGTTGCCGGCGTGGAAGAAGCGATTGCCGCGGGCACGGTGCGGCTGTGCGCCGTCTGCGATGCCTACGAGGCCCGCGACGACGTGATCGGGGTCCTGGCGCCGGCCGACGCAGCGGTCGGCCACGCCGCCTTCCTGCGCACCTTCTCCCGCCATGTCTGCGCGCTGGTCGCGGACGGCGCGCCACTGGACGACGCGCTGCAGCGGCGTGCCACCGACAGCGGCGTGCAGCTGTGGCCGGCGCCGGAGCACCTGGGCCTGGTCGATGGCGCGTGCCAGGCCTTCTTCGCCGATGGCCGCCGGCTACGGCTGGACACGCTCTACCCCGTGCTGGGTGCCGATGCGCAATCGGGCCTGGCGGCGGCGTTGGGCGCGCGGCTGGATGACGAAGGCGCGCTGGTGGTGGACGACCGCCTGCAGACCAGCGTGCTCGGCCTCTATGCGATCGGCGACGTGGTCAGCGCGTTGAACCAGATCAGCGTGGCGGTCGGCCATGCCGCCGTTGCGGCAACCACCGTGCACCGGCGGTTGCCACCCAACTATTGCTAGCTGCCCGAAGGACCGGGGGCTGGCCCGCAGCGCGACGGCCCCGACTCAGCGCACGGACGCGGCCCTGGCCGGCAGCGTGGCGCCGGTCAGCAGGGCACGGATCTGGCGCAGCCTGGCCTTCACCCTCGTCTCGTCGTCCGTGCCGAGGCGCATCATCAGCTTCTGCCCCGCCGACCGCGCCTCGAGGCCGGGATCGGCGTAGCGGTAGAACACCTTCGGCTGCACCAGCGTCACCGGGGCATCCGGGACCGGCGCCGCCAGCATGTCGTCGATGGCGGCGACCAGGCGGTCGTTGAAGTAGCCCTTCGGATAGCCGAGGTCGCGATAGGCCTGCTGGAACAGCGGGTAGTGCGCGACGTACCAGGAAACCAGCGCCTTGGCATCGACGCCCTCGAGCACCCGCATGTAGGGCGCATAGCGCTCGGCGTTGCGCGGGCTGAGCGTGATGCCACCGTCGGCCTGGTCGACCACGAACGCGCCCTTGGGCGTCTTCACCGGCAGGATGTTGGTGCCCACGCTCTGGCGGGGCAGCGCGTCCACCGTCGCCACCACGCGGCGGACGATCTGGTCGCGCTTCAGCAACCCGTCGAGCCCGTTGCCGCCACCCAGCGCCAGCAAGGCGCTGGCCACATCGGTATCGCTCGCATCCAGCGCCGGCAGCGGCGCGGTCGTGGCCGGTGCCGGGCCCGCCTGCGCGATCGGGTGCTGGATCGCGGTGGAGGCCGCGGCGGGTCCCGCGGCGGTGGTGCCGGCCTTCGAGGAGGTTGCCGGCGTCGGCTCGCCACCGGTCTGCGTGGCCTTGCGCCAGATGAACACGCCGACCGCGATGGCGAGGATCACCACCACGCCCGAAACGATCCACTGCCCGATCGAAGACTGTTTCTTTTTCAATTGCGCATCCGCCCGTCTGAAGTTGCCTGCCCCCTGCATAACCCCCGTGGCGGCGATGTGCAAGCGGTGCGACGGCAACCGCGACTCAGGGGACCGCCCCGAACAGCAGGCCCGTGCCGGTCGTCACGCCCATCGCCAGGGCCCCCCAGAAGGCGATGCGCAGCGCGCCGACGCCGGCCGCCGCCCCGCCCATCCGCGCGGCGGCGGCACCGAGCAGGGCCAGGCAGCCCAGCGAGATGGCGAACACCAGCACCAGCTGCAACGCCGCCGGCACACTCGCTGCCACCAGCAGGGGCACCACGGCACCCGCCGCGAAACTCGCGGCCGACGCGCCCGCCGCCTGCAGCGGACGTGCCCGGAACACCTCGGTGATGCCCAGCTCGTCCCGCGCGTGGGCGTCGAGTGCGTCGTGCGCCATCAGCTGCCCGGCCACCTGCCGCGCCAGCGCGGGATCCAGCCCGCGGCCCACGTAGATGTTGGCCAGCTCGCGGTGCTCGGCGTCGGTGTCGGTCGCCAGTTCCTCGCGCTCACGGGCCAGTTCGGCCTGTTCGTTGTCGGCCTGCGAGTGCACCGATACGTACTCGCCCGCCGCCATGGACATCGCGCCGGCCACCAGCGCTGCGACGCCGGCCAGCAGCACGGCATGGCGGTCGGCATGCGCGGCAGCCACGCCCATCAGCAGGCTGGCGGTGGAGACGATGCCGTCGTTGGCGCCGAGCACGGCCGCGCGCAGCCAGCCCATGTGTCCGGTGCGATGACGTTCGGGGTGGTGATGGCGGCGCATGTCCGCTCCCTCGGCTTGACGGTCCAGTGAGCATAACCGTCCACGCCCGTCGTTCCACGTGGGGCCCGCCGTGGCACCTGCCGGAGGCCCTGCTTTACGGGGTGGTCACTGCGCGCCGCGCAGCATGGCCGCAGCTTCGAGGAGGAATCGCGATGTCCCGATCGACCACCACCCCCACCGGTCCCGGACCGGGCACGACGACCGGCAACCCGGCGATCAGCGGCACCGGCAGCGGCATGGGCACGGGCGATGTGGCGGGCCCCGGCGCCGTCGGCGGCGTGCAGGCCGGCACCGTCAACGCCGCCGCCCAGGGCGCGCCCGGCGGTGACGCCGCCGATCCGAGCCTGGGCAGCGCCATGGCGCTCCCCGAACAGGGCAACCGCATGGGCGACGCGGCCACCGCCGGTGCGCCCGGTATGGCGGAAAAGCCCATGGGCGTCGGGGGCGCGCCGATCGAGCCATTCGAACTGCCGTACAAGGTGATTACGCCACCGAACCCGGGGCGCTGATGCCATCGCCCTCCGTTGGGGAGGGCATGGCTGGCGACTTTCGATCGGCAGCGATCAACGCGCCGCCGCCTCCAGCTCGCGGTAGTCCTCGTCGGACAGGGTCAGTTGTGCCGCCGCCACGTTCTCGCGCAGGTGCTCCACCTTCGAGGTACCGGGAATCGGCAGCATCACCGGCGAGCGCTTGAGCAGCCAGGCCAGCGCGACCTGGCCGTTGCTGGCGCCGAGCCGCTGCGCGATGCGGCTCAGTACCGAGTCGGGCGCGGCCAGATCGCCGGCAGCCAGCGGGTACCAGGGGATGAAGCCGATGCCCTGTGCCTGGCAGTACTCCAGTACGTCCTCGCTCTTGCGGTTGGCCAGGTTGTAGAGGTTCTGCACGGTCGCGACCGGGAAGTACCGGCGCGCCGCCTCGATCTCCTCCACGTTGACCTCGCTCAGGCCGACATGGCGGATCAGGCCTTCCTTGCGCATCGCGGCGATCAGCTCGAACTGCTCCTCGCGCGGCACCTTGGCGTCGATGCGGTGCAGCTGCCACAGATCGATGCGCTCCACGCCGAGCCGGCGCAGGCTCATCAGCACGCACTGGCGCAGGTACTCCGGGCGGCCCAGCGGTGCCCAGATGTCCGGCCCGTGGCGGGTCAGGCCGCCCTTGGTCGCGATCAGCATGCCCCGGTAGGGATGCAGCACCTCGCGGATGAGGTCCTCGCTCACCTCCGGACCGTAGCTGTCGGCGGTGTCGATGAGATTGACGCCCAGCCCGGGCAAGGCACGCAGGGTGGCGCGGGCGCCTTCGGGGTCGGCCGGCTGGCCCCAGATGCCCTTGCCGGTGACGCGCATGGCGCCGAAGCCCAGCCGGTTGACCGGAATGTCGCCGCCGATCTGGAACTGGCCGGCGGCCGAAGCGTTGGGATCTTGCATGGGGGACACTCCTGTGAGGTGCAGACCCTCGGTTATGGGGCCGCGCGACGACGAGGCAAGCACGCAAGCACGGTCATCCTCGACGCAGGCTCCCAACGCGGGGAAAGACATACATGGTTCCGTTATGGCTGCAGGCGGCGTTCTGGGGGTTCGTGGCGGGCGCGGCACTGCTGATCGGCGCGGCCGTCGGCTACTTCGCCAGGGTTCCGCAGCGACTCATCGCCGCCATCATCGCGTTCGGCAGCGGCGTGCTCATCTCGGCGCTGTCCTTCGAGCTGATGGACGAGGCTTACAGGCGCGGCGGCTTCGACTCCACCGCGATCGGCTTCCTCGGCGGCGCGGCCGTCTATTCGGCGGTGAACTGGTACCTCTCGCGCAACGGCGCCAAGCACCGCAAGCGTTCGGGCCACCAGCAGCCGTCCGAGGGCCAGCAGGGCGGCAGCGGGCTGGCGATCGCCGTCGGCTCGCTGCTGGACGGCATCCCCGAATCGATCGTGATCGGCCTGAGCATGCTCAAGGGCGGCGCGGTGAGCCTGGTGGCGGTCGCGGCGATCTTCCTCTCCAACATCCCCGAGGGGCTGTCCAGCGCGGCGGGCATGCGCCATGCCGGGCGCTCGATCGGCTACGTCGCCGGCGTGTGGGTGGGTATCGCGGTGATCTCGGGCGTCGCCTCGCTGGTCGGCTACGCGGTGTTCCGGCATTTCTCGGTGGAAGTCGTTGCGGCGACCACGGCGGTCGCGGCCGGGGCGATCCTGGCGATGCTGGCCGACACGATGATGCCGGAGGCGTTCGAGCAGGCGCACGACCTGGCCGGACTGATCACGGTGGTCGGCTTCCTGGCCGCATTCATGCTCAGCAAGCTGGGCAGCTGAACGTGCCGCGCCTAGCGCAGCTGGCTGTCCTTGCTGCCGCGGCGGTTGTAGCCGCTCGCCGCGCGCTGCGCCTTGTCCTGCGCCTCCTGGCAGGTCACGCACAGCCGCACGCCGGGCACGGCCTGGCGCCGCGCCTCGGGGATCGGCGCATCGCATTCCTCGCAGTGGCTCAGGCTCGGGCCCTGCGGCAGCTTGCTGCGCGCGCGCTTGATCGCGTCCTTCACGGTCGCGTCGATCTGGTCCTGTACGGCGCCGTCGCCGGCCCAGCCGATGGCCATGGCGGTCTCCGGAAAACAAGTCGGGACCCGGATGCTACCGCGCTGAAGGTGAACGCGCGTCCGGCCAGGGGCCACCCACGGGAGGAAGCATGCCCCTCACCAGCGCCGGCATCCTGATGTACCGCCTGCACGGGGGCGTGCCGCAGGTGCTGCTCGCGCACCCTGGCGGCCCGTTCTGGCGCCATCGCGACGAGGGTGCGTGGATGCTGCCCAAGGGCGAGTTGCTGCCGGGCGAGGAAGCCGAATCGGCGGCGCGGCGCGAGTTCGAGGAGGAACTCGGCGTCGCCGCGGCCGGCCCACTGCGCCCGCTGGGCCGCCTGCGCCAGCGCGGGGGCAAATGGGTCGAGGCCTTCGCGATGCGGGGCGACTTCGACCCGGCCCGGCTTCGAAGCAATGTCTTCGAACTGGAATGGCCACCGCACAGCGGCCGGATGGCCTGTTTCCCGGAGATCGACCGGGTCGCGTGGTGCGCGCTGGCGCCGGCACGCGTGAAGATCCTGCCCAGCCAGGCGGCGTTGCTCGATCGGCTGGAGGCCGGCCTGGCTGGCGGCTGGTAGCGCTGCCGGGCGGCGCTCCGCAACGCCCTCACGCCCTCTCGCCCGCCCCCTCGGTTGAATGGGGCGATGGCCACGCCCGGGGAAACCCTGCAGCTGTTCTGCGATGCCATGCTCGCCGGCCTTGCCCGCTGGCTGCGTGCGGCCGGCTACGACGTGGGCCTGGCGCCGGTCAGTGCAATGGACCGGGCCATCCTGGACCTTTGTCGTGCGCAGTCGCGGATCCTGGTCACGCGTGACCGTCACCTGGCCACGCATGCGGGCACCGGCCTGCGCGTGGTGCTGCTGCGCGCCAACGGGCTCGACGGCCAGGCGGCCGAACTGACCGCCGCACTGTGCATCGACTGGACCTGCGCGCCATTCACCCGCTGCCTGCTCGACAACACGCCGCTGCACCGGGCCACGCCGGAAGAGCTCACGCGGGTGCCGCCACGGGCACGCGACCTGCCGGGTCCGTTCCGTGCCTGTCCGGCTTGTGGCCGGGTCTACTGGCCCGGCAGCCACGTGCGCCGCATGCAGGCGCGGCTGCTGCGATGGCGCGCCTGCGACTGGCCCGGGCCCGGCGAGTGACGGCGGCCGCGCCTCAGGCGACCACCACCCCTTCCCCCTGCTTGCCGGCAACCACGCAGTTTCGTCCGGCGCGTTTGGCGCGGTAGAGCGCGTGGTCGGCGTCCATCAACAGCTGGCGCAGGTCGTAGCCGGACTCGCCGGTGAACGCCACGCCGAAACTGGCCGACACCGGGATGCCCGGCTCCGCCTGGTCGCTCACCATCGCCACCGCGCGCCGGATCAATTCGGCACGCTCGATGCCGCCGTCCAGCCCGCACTCGGGCAACATCACGCCGAACTCCTCGCCGCCGAGGCGACCGAACACGTCGGTCGAACGCACGTGCTCCTGGCAGGCGGCCACGGCGCTGCGCAGTACCTGGTCGCCCATGGCATGGCCATGGGTGTCGTTGATCAGCTTGAAATGGTCCAGGTCGATCAGGATGAGGCAGGCGCCGCGGTCGGAGCGCTGTACGTAGCGCAGCGAATACTCCGCCTCGCTCATGAAGTGCTTGCGGTTGTAGATGCCGGTCAGGCTGTCGCACTGCGCCAGCCGCATGAACTTCAGTTGCGAGCGCTTCAGGCGCAGCAGCCAGAGGCCGATCGCCAGCAGCCCGAGCACCAGCACGGCGATGTACAGCCGGCTGGCCTCCACCTCCTTGCGGTCGAGCGCCTGCTGCAACTGGAGGATCTGGTTCTTGCGCGCCAGGGCGCCGACCTCGGCCTTCTTTGCCTGCACCTGCTGCCTGACCAGCTGATAGGCCAGCGCCTTGGCGCTTACCTCATCCAGGTAGCCCTTGTCGGCTTCCGCGTACTTCTCGTGGTATTGCAGTGCCGCGACGGCATGCCCCTGCTTCTTCTCCACCTCGTAAAGCAGCCGGTAGCCCTGGATGAGCGGCTGGGTGTATTCCTTGCGGATGCTGTTCCGGATGGCCGCGAGGGCGAAAGCCCTGGTCTGGGCGACGTTCCCGCCGTCCCAGTTGGCTTGCGCGAGCAATGCGTCGAAGTGCGAAACGAGGCGTGGATAGTGCGTCGCGGCCACCTTGGCATACCCCGCGCGCAGCAGCGACAGCGCCGCGTCCGGCTGCTTGGCGTCCAGCAGGATCGAGGCGGCGTAGCCCCGGATGAAGCCGGCGAAAATCGGCTCGCTCGCCTGGTCGCATTGGGCGGCGGCCTCGTCGTAGGTGCGCAGCGAAGGTGGCTTGCCCGCGCGGTACTGCGATCCCAGCCGCAGGTATGCGCTCCTGCAGACGATCCGCTTGTCGGGGCTTTCCTCCAGCATCCGGTCGGCAAAGGATGCGGCCAGGGCGTACTGGCCCGCTTCGTTGTAGAGGATCGCAGCCACACCGATGGCCTGCGCGCGCGCGGCATGGTCGCTCACCTTGGGCAGGTCGTTGAGCAGGTCGCTCAGGCGCGAGAACGCCTCCTGGTAGCGCGAGGAAATTCCCAGCATGTTGATCAGGGTGGCCCCCGCGCGCAGCCGCAACGTGGCATCACCGGAGCTGTCCAGCACCGCGCGCAATCGGCGGCCGGCGTCTTCGTAGTGCCCTTCGTAGGCGAGCTGCCATCCCTGCAGATAGTCCAGGTGCAGGCGTTGCTCGGGCGACAGGCCGGGTCGCAGCCCGTCCAGCCGCTTCAGCAGGGGGACATAGGCCGACTGGTTGGTGGTCGCCAGGCCATCGGCCTGGAGCAGCATCCGGTCCGCGCTGTTCCCAAGGTGGCCCGGGGGCGTGGCTGCGGGCGTGGTCGCGGCCACGGCGATCGTCGCGCACAGCGTGCCGGCAAACAGCACCGGCAAACGCCACCAACCCAGCGGTTTCACGGCTAGCCTGCGAGCCTGGATCGGTCGGACAGCGAGGTGTCCTCGTCCGGCAACGGCGTGTCGTCTTCCCGCTCCGGCTCGTCGCGCATCGGATCCCTCGAAGGCATCAGCGCGCAGCAGACATTGGTCGCGCCGAGCAGGTGCCTGAGGCGCCGGTCGTCACGCGCCAGGATGGCGGCCCGGACCTCCTCGTCGAGGCCCGACACGGGCAGGATCCCGTCGATCAGTGCATCGCGCGCAGCGGCATTGCTACCCAGAACTTCCAGCAGATCGATTACGTCCGTCATTGCCATCCCCCTTTTCGACACGGCCCCAGGATGCGCGTCCCACGGACCAGGTCAGTCTTCCCGAGCCGGCCCGCCCCCCACCGATGGCGCAGGGGGCGAAACCGATACGTTCGTTGAGGCGCCTTACCGCGGCGCATTCGGCGGAAAATTCCACGCGGATTTCGTCGACGGCCGTCGTCTCGAACAGCCACCGAAGCAACGCCGTCATCCCCTCGCGGGCAAACCCGCGTGCGCGGGCCTCCGCCAGCAATAGTATGCCTACTTCAAGATGCCGTGCATCCGGGACCCAGCAGGTGACCCCGCAAAGGCCCAACCGCCCGCCGGTTCGTTCCTCCATCGCAAGAAGGAGGGGCTGGCGCCCCCCGCCCGGAGCCAGCAGGTCGCGGAACCACCGGGTAGCCGCCTGCGGGGACAGCGGCGGCCCGACAAAGCGCATGGTGTCCCGGTCGCAGTACAGCGAACAGAACAACGCTTCGTCCTGCGCGACCAGCGAGCGCAGTCGCATGCGTTCGGTCCGGAGGCTCACCTGTCCGGGCAGCCGGCGGGTCACGGACGGACCGCTTGCGCGTCGAGCTGCTCGAGCCGTGCCCGGATCTCCTGGTCGGGAATCAAGGCCTGCGAAGGCGGCACGACCACCGTGTCCGCGATTTCGATCAGCGCCCCGGGAAGCCGCTCCAGTGGCAGCCGCTCGATGCGCGGCGGCTGGATGGGCAGCGTGGCGGCACGGTAGATGATCACTTCGTGCTCGCGCGGGTAGTCCCGCACGAGCACGTCGACCAGTACCTGGCGGTAGGCGGCATCGGTGGAAAAGCGCCTCAGCGAGCGATCGCCGGCAAGGCCCACCTGCCACAACACCAGCCAGGCGCCGGGATCGACCCGGCGCCGGTAGAGCATGAACTGGCTGGCTTCGTAGTGCTGGCAGCCACAATCGCCCGGATCGATCCCCAGGTCCGCATAGAGACAGTCCTCGGCCGAGACGCCCGGCTCCATGTGCGCGCTGTAGCCCTCCTCACGGGCCATCTGGATGGCCTTGTGCGGCGCCCAGGCGAATACCCCCGGATGCCCGTAGAACACGCCGCAGACCCGCTTGCCCAGGCGCACCTCGGCGAGCATGGCCTGCACCATCTCCCGGTACGTCTGCATGCGCGACTTGCCTTCGCGGTAATGGGACTGAAGGCTGCGGACGTCATCGTGCATCCGCTGCAGCCACAGTTCGACGACCCCGTCGGACACGGCGGCGAACACCACATCGGCCTGCTCGATGTAGCTGCGCGACAACGGCCCCAGGTGGGAGCCGAGCGTCATGCCGATGCCCACGCAGACCAGGCTGCCGGGCTGCTGATTGATTTCCAAGACACTACCCCCTGTTGCCGGGCAGCCTGACACAACCCGCGGCGTTCCTGGAGTGCCGACTCCCCCGCTTCACAGCCGCCCGACGGCACGCATTATCCAATCGGGCCAGGCCCACCGGGAGCACTTTTCATGCCCGACATCCTCGACACCCTCAAGAGCGAGCACGACCAGCTGCGCGAGTTGTTCGCCAGGATCAACAAGACCGCCGATTCGGAAGCCGATGCCCGCCACGAACTGCTCAAGCAGATCGAGGCCGCGCTCATCCCGCATGCCAAGTGGGAGGAGACGGTGTTCTACCCCGAGTTCGAAAAGCGCGCGAACCACGAGCAGAGGCTGATCTATGCCGAGGCGATCCAGGAGCATCGCGCGGTGGAGCTGGCGGTGCTGCCCGATATCCACGCAGCCGATGTCGACTCGCGCCAGTTCGCCGGGTCCGTGCAGGTATGCGGCGAAATGATCAAGCACCACGCGCACGAGGAAGAAACCAAGATGTTCGATGCCGTGCGCCAGCTGTTCAGCGCGGAAGAACTGGCCCAGCTGGACCGGAAATACGCCCAGTGGAAGGATTCCTCCGCGGCCGACGCGATCGAGGGCTACGCCAGGTTCAAGACCTCTGCGGTGGCGATGATGCGCAACCCGGACTCGCCCGCCTGAGCGCACGCCCGCATCACCCCGCCCTTCATTCGCGGCAGGGCCCGGGCGGGCCGCACCACCCTCTTCCGGTGGTGCGCAGCCGTTGCCGTGGCGCGGCCGTCAGGGCGGCCGCGCCATGAGCGACATGATTGACGCCCTGCAATGGCCGGCGATGGCGATCACCCTGCTGGCCGCCTGGCTGGTCGGGTCGCTGTCGCGGCGCAAGCGCACCTGGGGCTTCGGCTGCTTCGTGCTGAGCAACGTGCTGTGGGTGGCCTGGGGCTGGCACGACCGCGCCTGGGCGCTGATCGGGCTGCAGGTGGGCCTGTTCCTGTTCAACCTGCGCGGGGTGCTGAAGAACGACGACGCCGCGGCGGAACGCCACTGAATGCCGTTCGGGCAGGGGAGGCCGCGGGTGGACTCCCTTGCCGGGATCAGGCCTGCCGGCGCCGCCGCAGCATCCATACCGCCAGCGCCGCACCCGCCACGCCGAAGGCGGCCGCCCGCGCGCGTGGCGAGCGGCGCACGTCGTCGACCAGGCCCTCGGCCACGTTCACGCGGTCGGCCAGTAGCAGGAGCATCCAGTGCCGCAGGTCGCTCTCGCTGCGACGGAAGGCGCGCCGGCGGATCCAGCCGCTCACGCCGCTCGGCGGCACGCTGGTGCCGAACACCGGCGGGATGCCGGGGCGCTCGATCGAGTGGAGTACCTCCACCGTGCGGGGCTGCTGCGCGGGCCGGTCCCAGTGCAGGCCCTCCAGCCGCGGCGGCGTATGCTCCATCGGCACCGCCGGGCGCCGGGCCGGATCGAGGTCCACGCCCCAGTCGGGGATGTGCGAGTGGTCGTTCGCCTGGTTCATCGCTTGGCCTTCAGTGCAGGTGGTTGGATGCCGGGCTGGCGACCGGCGTGGGCGTGTCGAGACGATCGGCGCCGGGCGGGATCAGCACGGTCTTGATGCAACCGTCCTGCTTGGCCGAGAAGCGGTGGTAGGCCTCGTCGACCTCCTCCAGTGGGACGCGGTGGGTGATCAGTTCGCGCGGCTTGAGCCGGCCGGCACGGATGTGCTCGATCAGATGCGGCAGGTGGCGCTTCACGCTGGCCTGGTTCATGCGCAGGGTCAGCCCCTTGTTCATCGCGCTGCCGATCGGCACCAGGTTGAAGGTCGGGCCATAGACGCCGACGATCGAGACGTTGCCGCCGCGCCGCACCGAGTTGATCGCCCAGTGCAGCGCGGTGGCGGCACCGGCCTGCAGCTTCATCTTCACCCCGGTCAGGGTCTGCATGAAGTTGCCGTCGGCCTCGCAGCCGACCGCGTCGATGCAGACGTCGGCGCCCTGCCAGTCGGTCATTCTCTTGATGTGCACGGCCATGTCCTCCACCTCGCGGAAGTTGACCGTCTCGGCCTGGGCGAAGCGGCGTGCGAACTCCAGGCGGTAGTCGTACTGGTCGACCACGATCACCCGGCCGGCCCCCATCAGCCAGGCGCAGCGCGCGGCCATCAGCCCGATCGGGCCGGCGCCGAACACCACCACGGTATCGTTCTCGTGGATGTCGCCCATCTCGGCCGCCTGGTAGCCGGTCGGCACCACGTCGGTAAGCAGCACCGCGTCCTCGATGTGGATGTCGGACGGGATCACCGTCGGGCCGATGTCGGCGAAGGGCACGCGCACGTACTCGGCCTGGCCGCCGTCGTAGCCACCGGCCGTGTGCGAGTAGCCATAGGCGCCACCGACGGCGGTCGCCTCCGGATTGACGTTCTCGCAGTTGCCGTAGAGCTCGCGCGAGCACGAGGCGCAGGTTCCGCAGAACACGTTGAACGGCACCAGCACGTGGTCGCCCACTTTCAGGTTGCGCACGTTCGCGCCGACCTCTTCCACGATGCCGGTGAACTCGTGCCCGAAGATCGAACCCACGCGGGTGTCCGGCACCAGGCCATGGTAGAGGTGCAGGTCCGAACCGCAGATGCAGGCGCGCGTCACCCGCACGATGGCGTCGTCCGGGTGTTCGATCACCGGCTCGGGCACGTGCGCGGCCCGCACCCGGTAGGGTCGGCGATAGGTGGTGGCAAGCATGGTGTCTCCTTCGAGGCGGGCCCTGGGTCCGCCGGAAGCTAACCGCGCGCATGTCGTCGAGGCGGGAAGGACACGCATGGATTTCCTTTCCGGAACAGTGGCCTGTGTGCCTTGCCAGCAGCCAGGCCACGGCTCGGCGGAATGCTTGCGCGGCTGTCACCGGCGCTGAACACGCATCCCCCTATAACCAACCGGGCCTGCACCCGGCAGGCCAGGAGGAGACCCACATGAACGACAACCGCGTCGAAGGCACCGAGCACCAGGTCAAGGGCACCATCAAGGAGGGCGTCGGCAAGCTGACGGGCAATACCTCCAAGGAGGTCGCCGGCAACCTGGAGAAGAACGCCGGCAAGGTGCAGAAGAACGTCGGCCAGGCCCAGGACGAGATCGAGGACCTGGACGACTGAAGGTCCACCCCGTCGCCCCGGCCCGGTCACGGGCCGCGGGCGGCCGCTAACAATCGGCGCACGCAGCCATCACCCAGCCGCGCGAACCATACGGTATGGCTGCCGACCATGCCGGCCGGGGCCTACCCGGGGAGGCGCCCATGAAGACCCGCTGCGTATTCAGCACCCCCGACCTCACCGCCGCGCGCGCCGTCATGGCCGCCGCCCGCCAGGCCGGTATTCCCGACAACGACCTCTCGCTGATCGCCCGCGAGGACATCGAGCTGCAACAGATTCCCGATCACCTGATGGTCGGGCGCACCGACTTCTATCCCGCCGCCGCGCGGGGGGCCGCCTGCGGTGGCGGCGCGGGCGTGCTGCTGGGCCTGATTGCCGTCGCGGTGCCGCCGCTTGGCGTGACGCTGGCCGGCGGTGCGGCCATCGCGCTGGCCGGCGCTGCGGTCGGCTGCTGGACCGGCGCGCTGGTCGGTACGGACGTGCCCGACGCCGTGCACCGCAAGTTCAAGGATGAGATCACCAGTGGCCGCATTCTCGTGGTCATCGATGCCGACCGTGATCATCTTGCCGCCGCGTGCCCGGCCGTGCTCGCCACCGGTGCCAGGCACCTGCCGCTGCATGCGCATCCGGAGGTGCCTCAACTGGCGGCCTAGGAGTCCCGTCAGGCGCGGTGGTAGGGATGTCCGGCCAGCAGCGTGCTCGCGCGGTAGAGCTGTTCGGCAAGCACCAGACGCACCAGCATGTGCGGCAACGTGAGTGGACCGAGCGACCAGCGCTGGTCGGCGCGCGCCAGCACCTCGGGGGCATGGCCGTCGGGACCGCCGATCAGGAACGCCAGGTCACGGCCGGCCATGCGCCAGTTCGCCAGTTGTCCGGCCAGGTCCTCGCTGGACCAGGTCTTGCCGCGGCCGTCCAGGGCGATCACGTGGGTATCGCGGGAGAGCGCGGCGAGCATCGCCACGCCTTCGTCGTGGATCGCGCGTGCGTCGTCGCGCCCCTTGCCGCGGGCACCGGGCTTGAGCTCCACCAATTCCAGCGGCAGCTCGTGCGAAAGGCGCTTGCGGTATTCGGCGAAGCCCTCGGCGACCCAGCCGGGCATGCGTTCGCCGATGGCGATCATGCGCGCGCGCATGATCAGCCGATGAAAGCGGCGCGCAGCGCCACGTTCGCCTCCTCTCCCCGCCGGGGAGAGGATTGAGGTGAGGGGCTGGGGCTTGCGGGGATCGTCATCGGAGGCGTGTTTTGAAAAGCTGCGCGCGCTTCGCGGCAAGTAAGTCGCAAGAGCGGCCCCTCACCCCGGTCCTCGCCCCGGAGGGGAGAGGGCGCGAGACGTGCGCTTCACAGGTGGTGGATCGCAGGAGCGACCTCACCCAGCCTCTCCCGGAGGCCGGAGCGTCAGCCGGCGTTCGCCGCATCCATGTCCGGCTCACGGTCGCCGACCGTCCACAGCCGCTCGAGTCCATAGAACTCGCGGATACGCGGCAGCATGACGTGCACGATGACATCGCCCAGGTCGACCAGCACCCACTCGGCTTCCTGCTCGCCCTCGACGCCCAGCGGCATCACGCCCGCCTTCTTGGCGAACTTCACCACTTCGTCGGCGATCGATTTGACGTGGCGCGCCGAGGTACCCGAGGCGATCACCAGCAGGTCGGCGATGGAGGTCTTGCCGCGGACGTCGATTTCGCGGATGTCCTTGGCCTTGAGCTCTTCCAGCGCATCGACCACGAGCTTGCGCAGGTGGGTGGTATCGGCCGCTTTCCTGGCGGCGGCGGAAGACTGGCTACGGGAAGACGTGCTCAAGCGGGGGTGCCTCGGGGCGTACTCAGGGCGCGGAATGGCGCCAAGGCAGTATAACCGGCACGGCTCTATGGCACGTCAAGCGACCGTGCAACCGGCCGCGGCGTACTCCTCCATCAGCACGCGGACCAGTTCGGCGGCGGGCATCGGACGCACCAGGGATGCACCCTGGCCGCACCATTCGGAGAGCAGGTCACCGCGGCCGGCGGTGGCGGCGGCACGCCGCAGCGGGGCGGTCAGTGCGTTGAGGACCGGATAGGGCGGAAGCTCGTCCGCGAACGGTTGCATGGCATCGACGAAGCGGTTGCGCAGCCCCCGCGCGGCACGTCCGGAGAAGCTGTAGATGGTGCCGATCCGGTGCTCCTGCGCCTGCTGCAGGTCGCGCTTCCAGGCGGCCGCCGCGGCGGATTCCGGGCAGGCCAGGAAGGCGGTGCCGAGCTGGCTGGCGTCGGCGCCGAGCAGCTCGGCCGCGCGCATGCCGCGCCCGTTCATGATGCCGCCGGCGGCGATCACCGGGATATCCAATGCCGCCACCGTCAGTGGCACCAGCGCGAACAGGCCGATCATCGCGTCCTCCGCGGCATGCAGGAACGTGCCGCGATGCCCGCCCGCCTCGGCGCCCTGCACGCACACCGCGTCGGCGCCACGCTCGGCCCAGGCGCGTGCCTCGGCGACGCTGGTCCCAGTGCCGACCACGCGGATGCCGGACGCCTGCAGCTCGCGCACCTGCGCCCTGCCGAGCACGTCGAAGGCGAAGCTTGCCACCGCCGGCCGCACTTCGCGCAGCGCGGCGAGCTGGTCGGAGAAGCGCGGTGCCCACCGCGCGGGTCGCCCGGTGCGCACGGCCAGGCCTTCGCTTGCCATCAGCGCGTCGAGCCGGCGGCGGATCGCCTCCACCTGCGCCTCGTCGATGGCGACCTCGTCGGGCAGCACGAACAGGTTGAGGGCGAACGGCTGGTCGGTCGCGGCGCGAATCTCCGCTGCCTGGTCGAGCAGCGCCTGCGGTTCCAGGTAGCCGGCGCCCAGCGAGCCGAGGCCTCCCGCCGCGCTCACCGCGGCGACCAGCGCGGGCGTGTTGGAGCCGGACATCGGCGCCTGCACCAGCGGGTGCCGGACACCCAGCGAACGAAGGAAGGCGGACATGGCGGACTCTCCCGGGGGGCGACGCGCCATTGTCGCGCCGGATCAGGCATCGCGCAGGTTTTCGCCGGCCAGCGCGTCCATCCGGGCCACGGTCGCCTCCAGTGCCGGCGCCATCGCCGCGCCACGCTGGGTGAACAGGTCGACGAGCAGGCGGTAGTAGGTCAGCGTGCCGTCGCGCCCGCCCGTGAAGCGCTCGAACACGCCCTGCCCCACTTCCGGACGCTCCAGGTCGCCGACGATGGCGCGGGCGTTGTGCAGCTTGTCGCAGCCGGCAACCAGCAGCATCTCGTCCGAGGCGTGCGCCAGGTGGTTGAGATAGGCCTGCTTGCGGCACAGCCAGTCGCGGCGGCGGGCGCCCGCGTCGGCGAGCACCGCCTTGGCCTCGGCGGTGCCGTCGGTGCAACCGAGCACCATCGCAAGCACCCGTTCGCCGAAGCGTTCGCCGATCGTTCCGGCGTGTGCCTCGCCGCAGTCTTCCAGCACGTCGTGCAGCAGGCCGGCGATCGCCTGGTCCTCGTCGCCGCCGTGCTCGAGCACCAGGCTGGCCACGCCCAGGAGGTGCTGGAGGTAGGGAATGGCGGTGCCCTTGCGGGTCTGGCCGGCGTGGGCGATCCGTGCGTACTCGACCGCGGCGGTGAAGCGTGCGCTGAGCATGGCTGTCTTCCCTGCAAAGGGGGCAGCGTGCCGCCGATGCGTCTCAGCTCGCGCGACGGGCCCCGGGAGCAAGCAAGCGCCCACCCAGCGCGGCATTGGCCCCGATTACCAGTGCCACCGCCAGTGCGTGCATCGCCAGGTCGGTGGCCGCCGCGTCGAATGCATGGCAGATCTCCAGCAGGCTGGCCGAGGCGGACGCGCTCGCCAGGCCGACCATCACCGCCGTCAGCACCGGCCGCAGCGGACAGGCGCGGCGCAGCAGCACGACCAGCAAGGCCGACAGCGGAACCGAAAACGCGATGATGAAGAGCAGGCAGTCGCTCGCCTCCGGAGCGCTGGCGACGTGCGTGGCCGGTGCGACCCAGCCACGCAGGCAGCCCAGTCCGCTGGCACCGATCCACAGCAGCGCCGGTGCCAGCGGCAGCCAGGCCCACGTGGTCCGGCTTCCCGGCACCCCGAGGGCGAACGCGGCCCAGGCGGCGGCGACCGCGGTCAGCGCCGCGCCCAACCCGGCCCAGCCGAGGTCCGGCGCACCGGCCCAGCGCGTGAGCATGGGCGCGGTGCCATAACGGGCGAACAAGGCCAGCGCGAGCACCGCCACCACCGCCAGCCAGCCCAGCGTGCGCAGCCACGGCGGGGACAGCCGGCGCACCGGCGCCAGCTCCGCACCGAGCAAGGCGATCAGGCGGTCGTGGGCGTGCGGGTCGGCCATCGCTCTAGTCGTCTCCATGGATGCGCCCGCGCAGGGCCTTGAGTGCGCGATGCAGGTTCACCTTCAGCGCACCGGCACTGCGGCCGGTACGGGCGGAGGCCTCATCCAGCGACAGCTCCTTGAGGCCAAGCTGTTCGACCGCCTCGCGCTGGCCCGGGGGCAGGTCGGCGATGGCCGCGCGCAGGCGGCGCGCCTGCTGCGCGCGGTCGCTCTCGGCGCTGGCGTCCTGTTCGTCCGCGTGCATGGCGACCGCGACCTCGTCGCCGACCTCGCGGCGGGCCTGCCGGCCGCCACGGCGCAGGCCGTCGATCGCGCGACGGGCGGCCAGGGCGGCCAGCCAGGCGTCATAGGAGCGGGCGGGGTCGTAGGTGTGGCGCACGCGATGGACGGTCAGCAGGGTCTCCTGCACGACGTCGTCCAGCTGGTCATGGCCCACGCCCTGGCGACGCGCGACCGCGCGGATCAGTGCTACCGAATCGCCCAGCACGCGCTCGTACGCGCGCCGGTCGCCTGCCTGGGCGGCGGCCATCCACGCGGCACGGCGGCGTTCGGGGCTGTCGCTGGCAGGATCGGCTGGCACGGCCGGTTCGACGCTCGCCCAGGAGGGGCGATCATCTAGAACCATGGTGCCGGTGGCGGTCAAGCCCGGCATGGGGGAAATGCGTGGCGCATGTCCGGCATTCGACGCGCCCGGCCCCACGGTTACCTCCGGCAGGCCTCGACACGCAAACCGGCGTAACCGGCGCGCAGTTTCCGGCGAATACCCACGCACACCCCCAGCGGAACCCTGCGCCATGCTGTTGCTGATCCTCGCCTACCTCGGCGGCGTACTGACTATCCTCAGTCCCTGCATCCTGCCGGTACTGCCCTTCGTGTTCGCGCGCGCGGACCGGCCCTTCGCCCGCAATGGCCTGCCCATGCTGCTGGGCATGGCGCTGACCTTCGCGCTGGTCGCCACGCTGGCGGCAGTCGGCGGCGGCTGGGCGATCCGGGCCAACCTATACGGTCGCGCCATCGCACTGGTGGTGCTGGCGGTACTCGGGCTGACCCTGCTTTCCACGCGGCTGGCCGCATGGCTCACGCGGCCGTTCGTGGCCCTGGGCAACCGGCTGTCGCAACGGTCGGACGCCGAAGGCTCGGTTTGGTCCGCCGCCGGCCTGGGCATCGCCACCGGGCTGCTGTGGGCGCCCTGCGCCGGTCCCATCCTGGGCCTGCTGCTGACCGGGGCGGCGCTCAACGGCGCCAGCGTCCAGACCACCCTGCTGCTGCTCACCTACGCCGCCGGCGCGGCCACGTCGCTGGCGCTGGCGCTGCTGGTCGGCGGCCAGTTGTTCGCCCTGATGAAGCGCTCGCTCGGTGCCGGCGAATGGGTGCGCCGCGCGCTCGGCGTGCTGGTGCTGGCCGGGGTGGCAGCGATCGCGCTGGGCCTGGACACCGGCCTGCTCACCCGCGTGGCGCTGGCCAATACCGGCGGCCTGGAGCAGAAGCTGCTCGATGCCACGCGTCCGCCGCCCGCGCCGGAACCGGCGCACCCGGCCGGCGCACCGCTGCCGGTGGAAGGCGAGTTGCCCTCGCTGGCGGGCGCCACCGGCTGGCTCAACTCGGCGCCGCTGAATCGCCAGGCGCTGCGCGGCAAGGTGGTGCTGGTCGACTTCTGGACCTACTCCTGCATCAACTGCCTGCGCACGCTGCCTTACGTGCGCGGCTGGGCCGACAAGTACCGGGACCACGGCCTGGTGGTGATCGGCGTGCATGCCCCCGAGTTCGCCTTCGAGAAGCAGCCGGAGAACGTGGCGCGCGCGGTGAAGGAACTGGGCGTGGATTACCCCGTCGCGCTGGACAACGACTACGCGATCTGGAAGGGCTTCGACAACGAGTACTGGCCGGCGCACTACTTCATCGACGCCACGGGCCGCATCCGCGCGCACCACTTCGGCGAGGGCGACTATGCCGGCAGCGAGGACACCCTCCGCCGGTTGCTCACCGAGGCGGGCTACAAGGACCTCCCGGGCGGCTACGTGCAACCGGGCGCCCGGGGTGCCCAGGCGGCCGGCTCCGGCGACGCCATGCGCTCGCCCGAAACCTACGTCGGCTATGCCCGCAGCGCGCACTTCGCCGGTGGCCAGGTCGCCCATGACGACGCCTGGGATTACCACGCGCCGGCGACACTGCTGCCCGGCCAGTGGTCGCTCGACGGGCGCTGGGCCGTGCATGCGGAACAGGCCGGGCTCGAGCGGGCCGGTGGGCGCATCGTCTACCGCTTCCGCGGCCGCGACCTGCACCTGGTGCTCGGGCCTGGCGCCGACGGCAGGCCCGTGCGTTTCCGCGTCGCCCTCGACGGCAAGCCCCCGGGCGCCGACCACGGCATGGACGTGGGCGACGACGGCTCCGGCACCGTCACCGAGCAGCGGCTGTACCAGCTCGTGCGGCAGAAGCACGGCAGCGGCGAGCGGCTGTTCGAGATCACCTTTCTCGATCCGGGCGTGCGCGCGTACGCCTTCACCTTCGGCTGATCCCTTCCGGGAGGTTTGCCATGTCACGCACCGACGACATCGTCGCCATGGAACGGCGCCGTTTCCTGGGCGCCGCCCTTGCCGGCGGCGCGCTCGCCGCAGTGGGCGGCGGCGTGCTGATTCCGCGGCTGTCCGCCGGCCCTGCGCCTGCGCCACCGGTCGCCGCCAACGGCAAGGACCTGCTGCTGGAATGTTTCGCCGACGACGGCCATCGCCTCGGCCCCTGCCACGTACGCAAGCTGGTGCTCAGCGACGCGCAGTGGCGCGAACGCCTGCCCGAAGCGGCGTACTACGTCATGCGCCGCAACGGCACCGAACGTGCCTTCAGCGGGCCGCACGAGCGACCGCCGGTGCCCGGCCTGTTCCGCTGCCTGGCCTGTGACACCGCGCTCTACGACGCCGCCACCGAGTTCGACTCGGGCACGGGCTGGCCCAGCTTCTGGCAGCCGATCGCCAGGCAGAACGTCATCGAGAGCACCGACCGCATGTTCGGCTGGGTGCGCACCGCGGTGAGCTGTGCCGGCTGCGACAGCCACCTGGGCCACGTCTTCACCGACGGCCCCGAGCCGACCGGGCTGCGCTACTGCATGAACTCGGTGGCCCTGCGCTTCGTCGCGCGGACCGGCTGATCCGGCGCTACAAGTCCCGGCGGTAGACCACGAAGCCCGAGCGCTCGGCCAGCTTGTCGTACAGGGCCATGGCGGTGGCGTTGCTTTCGTGCGTCTGCCAGTACACCCGCGGGCAGCCGGCCTCGCGCGCCCGCGCATAGACCGCCTCGATCAGCGCACGGCCGACGCCGCGTCCACGCGCGGCGGGGACGGTGAAGAGATCCTGCATGTAGCAGCTCGGCTCGATGCGGATGGTGCTGCGATGGAGCAGGTAATGCGCCAGGCCAAGCAGCTGGCCGTCGGCTTCGGCCACCAGCGCATGCATGGGTTCGTACGCGTCGAAGAAGCGCGACCAGGTCATCGCGGTGACCTCGGCCGGCAACGCGGTCGCGCCCACGCGGCCGTAGAAGGCGTTGTAGCCGTGCCACAAGGGCAGCCACGCCGCCTGGTCGGTGCGCGCCACGCTTCGCACGGTGACGGTCACGGCAACTGCTCCGGAAGCGCGTGCTCCCGGTACGGGGCCAGCAACGCCGGGTCGTCGAACAGGGCGTCGGGGAGCAGGTAGCGCGGGTCGCGGCCGGCCGCGAGCAGGCTGCGGATGCGCGTTGCCGAAATGTCCAGCGGAGTCACCTCCAGCTCCACGACGTTGCCGGACGGCTGTCCGTGCAGCTGGCGCGGGTCGGCGACCTGGCGTGCCGCGACCTCTTCGGCCAGGGCTGCCGGCCAGGCGCGCGCGCCACCCGGGCGCGAGAGCACGCCGATGTGCGCGGCCTCGAACAGGGCCTGCCAGCGGTGCCACTGCGGCAAGCCGGCGAAGGCATCGGCGCCGAGCAGCAGCACGATCGGCCGGTCGCCCTCCTCCGCACGCAGCTCGGTGAGCGTGTCGATCGTGTACGAGGGGCCACCCCGCGCCAGCTCGCGGGTGTCGAGGCCGAGCCGGTCCTGCCCGCGCAGCGCGGCGCGCAGCATGGCCACGCGGGTGGTGGCATCGGCGACCGGTGGCGGCCGGTGCGGGGGCACGGCGGCGGGCATCAGGCGCACCTCGGCGTCCAGCAGTTCGGACGCCTCCCAAGCCACCGCCAGGTGGGCGATGTGGATGGGGTCGAAGGTGCCGCCGAGGATGGCTAGCGGCCGCATGTCGCTTCCGCTCCCTGTCCCGCCCGGGGAGAGGGTTGGGGTGAGGGGTCACGCCGCGTTGAGGCAGCCATCAGGCCTGGGGCGATCCTGTTTCGCCACCGGGCAGGAGCGGACCATGCCGCGAGCCCCGGCCCCTCACCCCAGCCCTCTCCCCGGCGGGGAGAGGGCACAGAGCGCGCGCTCATCCGAGTGCCGCGGCGGCGCGCGGCTCGGCGATGACGGCGATCAGGCGCTCGGCTTCCAGCCACGGCTCGCCCTGCTCGCGTCCCTTGGCCATGCGGTCGATGCGCGAGGCGCGCGCCAGGCAGGCCAGCCAGTGCTCGCGCGGGGCGCGGCGCAGGGCCTTGCGGAACAGTTGTTCGCGCGCCGGCCATAGCCGCTCGGCGCGCGCCTGCGCGGCGAAATCGCGCGCGTTGGCCAGGCGCAGCGCGAGCTGGAGCTGGTTGACCAGCCAGCCCATCAGGGGGATCAGGTCCTCGCCCTCGCCACGCAGGCCGGCGAGGATGTGCAGGGCACGGCCGCCGTCGCCGGCGAAGGCGGCATCGGTGAGTTTGAAGGCGTCATAACGGGCGCTGTCGGCGACCAGGTTTTCCATCTCGTCCGCGCCGATGCGGCCATGGCCGTGCAGTACCACCAGCTTGTCGATTTCCTGCGCCGCGGCCAGCAGGTTGCCCTCCACGCGTTCGGCCAGCAATGCGGCGGCGTCCGGCGTGGCGGCGAGCCCGCGCGAGGCGAGTCGCGCGCCGATCCACGCGGCCCATTCCTGTGGCCGGGGTGCGTTGAACACCGCCAGCACGCCGGCGGCGTCGACCTGTTTGGTCCAGGCGCCCTCGTGCTTGTTGCTCCATTCCACGGCCGTGATCAGCAAGGTCACGTCGGGCGGCGGATCGGCGCAGAACGCACTGATCGCCTTGGCGCCCTCCACGCCCGGCCGGCCGGTCGGCAGGCGCAGGTCGAGCAGGCGACGGCTGGCGAACAGCGACATGCCGGCCGCGGCGCGCGCCAGGTCGTCCCAGTCGAAATGCTGGCCGGTCTCGAGCACCTCGCGCTCGGCGTAACCCAGTTCTCGGGCGCGGGCGCGCAGGGCGTCGGCAGCTTCGAGCACCAGCAGCTCTTCGCCCGCTAGCAGGTACACCGGGGCCAGGCGATCGGACGCCAGCACCTTGTTCCACTGGGCGGGCGAGAGCGGCATGTCAGCCGGCGCTTGCGGCCGCGGCCGGCGCGGCCAGCTGGTGCCGGCCCGCCGCCTGCAGCCGGAACAGGATCGCCTGCACCATGTCGTCGTTGAGGCTGCGGCGGATCTCCTCGACCTGGGCCTCGGTACCCACCGTATTGAGCGCGTCGTAGCTGAAGTCGCGCGACATGTCGATGCGTTGCTGCGGCACCAGTACCTGCCCGTTGCTGTCGTCGACCTCGAAGCGCACCTGGTAGCGAACCGTGTACTCGGTGACGCGGGCTCCGCCGCTGACGCTGAGGGTGTCGGTGCCAAAGGCGGCGACCGGGATCTTCAGCTCGGCGATGCCCGGGCCGCCCTCGTCCTCGAGGGTGACCCCGGAATCCTCCAGGGCACGGGCCAGATCGCGCTGCAGGTCTCCGCCGCCACCCACGGTCAGGTGCAGGCGCTGCATCGAGGCCGGCAGCGCGGCGCTCTGGCGCAGGTGGAAACCACACGCCGACAACGCGAGGGTGCAGACCAGCAGCGAAACGCGGAACAGACGGTTCATGGGTTCATCCAGCGACGATGTTGACGATCTTGCCCGGCACCACGATGACCTTGCGCACGGTCAGCCCTTCCAGGTGCGCCTGTACCTGTGGCTGCGCGCGCGCCATCGCTTCGGCGTCCTCCTTCGAGGCCCCGGCCGGCACCTCGATGGTAGCGCGCAGCTTGCCGTTGACCTGCACCGCCAGGGTGACCGAGTCGCGCACCAGCGCGGCCGGGTCCGGCTGCGGCCAGGGCACGTTCTCCAGCACCGTCTCGGGGTGACCCAGCACCTGCCACAGCGCGTGGCTGATGTGCGGTACCACCGGGTTGAGCAGCAACACCATGGCTTCGAGCGCCTCGTGGCGCACCGCGCGGCCCTGATCGCTCATGTCGGTGAACCTGCCCAGCGCGTTGAGCAGCTCCATCAGCGCCGCGATGGCGGTGTTGAAGGAATGCCGGCGGCCGAGGTCGTCGCCCACCTTCTGGATTGCCTCGTGCAGCTGCCGGCGCATCGTCTTCTGGCCGGCGTCCAGCCCGGCCGGGTCGACCACCGGGTGGTCCGGCTGCGCGGCGTGCGTGGTGACCTCGCGCCAGAACCGGCGCAGGAAGCGG
The DNA here is from genome assembly GCF_035695185.1 of Frateuria sp. Classification (GTDB taxonomy): domain Bacteria; phylum Pseudomonadota; class Gammaproteobacteria; order Xanthomonadales; family Rhodanobacteraceae; genus Frateuria_A. Next base: position 6,817 of record NZ_DASSES010000204.1, on the reverse strand, counting down.
GCCATGCCCTCCACGCCCGCCTCGCTCCACTCCAGCGACTGCTCCGGCGGCGCCGCGAACATGGAGAACAGGCGCACCGTGTCGGCGCCGAACTTTTCCACCATCGCCTGCGGGTCGACGCCGTTGTTCTTGGACTTGGACATCTTCTCGGTGCCACCGATCTGCACCGGCTGGCCGTCCGACTTCAGGCGCGCACCGACGACGCGGGCACGCTCGTCGCGCTCGATCTCGACGTCGGCCGGATTGATCCAGTCCTTCGAGCCGTCCTCGTTCTCGCGGTAGAACGTCTCGGCAATGACCATGCCCTGGCACAGCAGGTTGGTGGCCGGCTCGTCCGAGTGCACCAGGCCCGCGTCCCGCAGGAGCTTGTGATAGAAGCGGAAGTACAGCAGGTGCAGGATCGCGTGCTCGATGCCGCCGATGTACTGGTCCACCGGCAGCCAGTAGTTGGCGCGCGCGTCGACCTGTCCGTCGGCACCGGGGCTGGTGTAGCGGGCGTAGTACCAGCTCGATTCCATGAACGTGTCGAAGGTGTCGGTCTCGCGCTCGGCCGGGCCGCCGCACTGCGGGCAGGTGCACTTGCGCCACTCCGGGTCGGCCTTGATCGGCGACTGCACCCCGGAGAATTCCACGTCTTCGGGCAGCACCACCGGCAACTGGTCTTCCGGCACCGGCACCGCGCCACACGTGCCGCAGTAGATCACCGGGATCGGGCAGCCCCAGTAGCGCTGGCGGCTGACGCCCCAGTCGCGCAGGCGCCAGTTCACGCGGCGCTGGCCCTTGCCCTCGCGCTCGAGCCGGTCGGCGATCGCCTCGAAGGCCTGGGCGAAGTCGAGTCCGTCGTAGTCGCCGGAGTTCACCAGGAAGCCGCGCTCGGTGTACGCGCCATCCTCGTGGATGCGCCGCTCGAATTCCTGCACCGAGCGCAGCGCCGCCGAGGTGGCGACCGGATCGGTCTGCGCTCCCTCCAGCGCATCGCGCATCGCATCGGCACGCACGCCGGCCTTGAGGTCGTGGCCGATCTCGGCCAGCGCGTCGAGCACGCCGCGATCGACGATCACCATCCGGATCGGCAGCGAATACTTCTGCGCGAACTCCCAGTCGCGCTGGTCGTGCCCGGGCACGGCCATCACGGCGCCGGTGCCGTAACCCATCAGCACGAAGTTGGCCACCCACACCGGAATCGGCTCACCGGTGACCGGATGGATCGCCCGCAGGCCGGTATCCATGCCACGTTTTTCCTGGGTTTCCAGCTCGGCCTCGGATACACCGCCGTGCTTGAGTTCTTCCAGGAAGGCAGCCAGCCGTTCGTTGCCCTGCGCGGCCTTCAGCGCCAGCGGATGCTCGCCGGCGATGGAGACGAAGGAGACGCCCAGCAACGTATCGGGGCGCGTGGTGAAGACGGTCAGCGGCTCGGGCTCGCCCTCCACGTCGAAGTGGATCTCCAGGCCCTCGGAGCGGCCGATCCAGTTGCGCTGCATGGTCTTGACCGCATCCGGCCAGCCCGGCAGCGTATCCAGGCCGTCGAGCAGCTCCTGTGCGTAGTCGGTGATCTTGAGGAACCACTGCGGGATCTCGCGCTTTTCCACCAGCGCGCCGGAGCGCCAGCCGCGGCCGTCGATGACCTGCTCGTTGGCCAGCACGGTCTGGTCGACCGGATCCCAGTTGACCACCGCGTTCTTGCGGTAGGCCACGCCTTTTTTCATCAACCGCGTGAACATCAGCTGTTCCCAGCGGTAGTACTCCGGCGTGCAGGTCGCGAACTCGCGCGTCCAGTCGTAGGCGAAGCCCATGCGCTTCAACTGCTCGCGCATGTGCTCGATGTTCTTGTAGGTCCACTTCGCCGGGGCGGTGCGGTTCTTGATGGCGGCGTTTTCGGCCGGCAGTCCGAACGCGTCCCAGCCCATCGGCTGCAGCACGTTCTTGCCGTTCATGCGCTGGTAGCGGCTGATCACGTCGCCGATGGTGTAGTTGCGCACGTGGCCCATGTGCAATGCGCCGGAGGGGTACGGCAGCATCGCCAGGCAGTAGAACTTCGGCCTGGCGGGATCTTCGACCACCTCATAGGCGTGAGTCGCGCCCCAGTACTGCTGCGCGGCGGTTTCCACCACCTGCGGCTGGTAGCCCTGTTCGTTCGAAGCCTGTTCGTGGGAGTCCTGCATGTGTCCGGTGCCGTTGCTGGGGGGCTCGCGCGGCCGGTCGGGGTTGCCGCGGCGATGAACCCGTCAGCCTAGCCCAGCGACCGGCCGGAGCCAAGACGGAACGGGCCGTTCGCGCCCTGGCGGGCCGGCTTCAACCATCGGCTTCATGAGACGCGCGGGGGGCTCGAGCCTGCCCCGCACGGGCCCGGTCATTGCGGACAGGCGGGCGCCTGGCCGGCCGCTACCGGCCCGGCGACCCGGGCGATCTGCGCGGCCAGCCGGGCCAGCGCACGCTGGTGGCCTGCGACCAGCGCGTCATAACCGGGCCCGACCGGCTCGCGGAGCTGGGCGGTGCAGGCGAGCATGGCGTCACCCTGCAGCTGGCGCACGCTCCAGGCGGCCTCCACCAGCGCATAGTCGCCGGGCGCGGAGTCGAAGCGCCGCAGGTCGACCTTGATGCGCAGGCGCGGCTTGCCGCTGCCAGGCAGGCCGGTGGCGTCCCGCGCATGCAGCGCCCGGGCGAGGTCGGCCGACAGCGCCGCGCGCACCTCGTCGGCCAGCGGCGCGATCCAGCGCTCGCCCGAGAGCGGCGCCACGCCCTGCCCGCCCTGGCGGATCACCAGTTGCGGCTGGTCGACCTGGGCCGGAATCGCCACCGGCACCAGCTCGAAGTCGAACGGGGCCGGCGCGGCGGCGTCCGCCTGGGCCGCGGCGGGGGCAAGCAGGGTGTAATAGTGCGCCGGCTCGGAGGCGCAGGCGGCCAGCCCGAAGCCCAGCGCGGCGGCCAGCAGGTGTCGCGTGCGGATCATGGCTTACTCCCTTGCCGTGCGGACGGGTGGGTGCGCTCGCGGCTCGACGGTGGCGGATCATCCGGACGCCCGCGGATCAGGGCTTCCGGGTGCACGCCCAGGTAGTCGGTCAGCGCGCGCAGCGACCGGGCCATGCGCTGCAGCTGCTCCAGCGTGCTGCCCAGGTTCTGCTGCAACGGCGAGTCGGCCGACAGCGCGTTGTCGGCGCTGCCCAACGTGCGCTGCGCGCCCTTGAGCGTGCCCCTGAGCTCCGGCAACACACCGGCGTTGACCTGCCTGAGCGTGTGGTCCAGGTCGGCCAGCGTGTGGTCCAGGTTGCGGCCGATGCTGTCGAACGGGATCTTCTGCACCTTGGTCACGATGTCGGCCAGCTGTTCCTGCAGCTTGTCGAAGCTGCCGGGGGCGGTGGGCAGTTCGATCGGCGTGGCGCCCATGTCGAAGCCGGCCTTGGCCGCCTTGGGCACGAAGTCCAGCGCGATGTAGAGCTGGCCGGTCAGCAGGTTGCCGGTGCGCGCCTGCGCGCGCAGGCCGCGCGCGACCAGCGGGCCGAACATGCGTCCCAGGTCCACCCGGCCGTCCTTCATCCCGGCCTGGGCGGCCAGCTTGTCGTAGGCATGGCCCAGCCGCTGCGGATAGATCACGGCGCCGACGGTCAGCGGGAAGCGCTCGCCCCTGGCCTCGTAGTCCAGGTTGATCGAGACCACCTTGCCGATGTTGATGCCCAGGAACTCCACAGGCGCGTCCACCGCCAGGCCGCGCAGCGCCTGGTTGAAGCGCATGCGGATGTAGCGCGGCGGCCCATCCGGAGGCGACAGCGCGGTGGCCTGATCGCCGAACAGGGCGAAGTCGGCGTCCTCGGCGGCCGGCGTGCTGTCGTGCGGCCCCCTGGGCTCGCCGAAGGCCACGCCGCCGGCGATCACCGTCGCCAGCGACTGCGTGTTGAGCTTCAGCCCGTTGGCACCCAGCGACACGTCCACGCCGCTGGCGTTCCAGAAGCGCGTGTCGTGGGTGACGTAGCGATCGTTCGGGCCGTCGACGAAGATGCGCAGCGACACGCCCTTGCCGTCCTTGTCCAGGGTGTAGGACACCACGCGGCCGACCTGGATGCGCCGGTAGTAGACCGGCGAGCCGGTATCGAGCGAACCCAGGTCGTCGGTGTGCAGCACGAAGCTCTTGCCCGGCGCGCCGTGCAGCACGGCCGGTGGCATCTCCAGCCCCTTGAACTCGTACTTTTCCTCCTTCGAGTCGCCCACGTCGGTGCCGATGAAGGCGCCCGAGAGCAGCGTATCCACGCCCGACACGCCGCCCAGTCCGATGCGCGGCCGTACCACCCAGTAGCGCGTCCCCCTGGTGGCGAAGCTGGAGGCGCTCTTGTTGAGCGCGACCGTCACGCGCACCTGCTCGCGGTCGTCGGTCAGCCCCAGGCTGGTGACCTTGCCGATCACCACATTCTTGTACTTGACCGGCGTCTTGCCGGCCTCCAGGCCCTCGGCCGTCTGGAAGGTGATGGTGATCTCCGGCCCGGCCTGCAGCCAGGCGTGCACCACCAGCGACAGGCCGACCAGCGCGGCCAGCACCGGTACCAGCCAGATCAGCGAAAGGCTGAAGCGGTGCTTGCGCAGCACCGGCTCGGGCAGTTCCTGGCGCGGTGTCTGCTCAGTCATCGTCGGATCTGTCCCACATCAGTCGGGGGTCGAAGCTCATCGAGGCGAACATCGTAAGTATCACGGTCAGGCCGAAGAACACCACGCCCGGCAGCGGTCCGACCTGGCTGAAGAAGCCGAAACGCACCAGCGCGGTGAGCAACGCCACCACGAACACGTCCAGCATCGACCAGTAACCGATGAACTCCACCGCGCGGTACAGCCTGGCGCGCTGGCGCAGGGCCCAGCCGCTGCGACGCTGGGTGGTCACCAGCAAGGTGCCGAGCACCAGGAACTTGGTCATCGGCACCACGATGGAGGCGGTGAACACGATCACCGCCAGGCTCGGCGAGCCCTTGACCCACAGCTCCACGACCCCGCTGATGATGGTGTTGTCGTCGATGTCGCCCAGACTCACCGTGCGCATGATCGGCAGCACGTTGGCGGGGATGTAGAGGATGAACGCCGCCACCAGCAGCGCCCAGGTCCGCCGGATGCTGTCGCGCTTGCGCCGGTGCAGCGCGGCGCCGCAGCGGGGGCACGCCGCGTCCTCGCCGGCCGGCGCGCGGCAAACCAGGCCGCAGACATGGCAGCCGATGATGCCCAGCTCCTGCGCACGCGGCGCCCGGCTCACGCGTCCGGCTCCGTCGCGTCCCACAGCCGGCGCAGGTCGATGCCGGAGAACACCGTGATCAGCAGCGTGAGGACACCGTAGGCCCAGATGCCCGGGTCGGGCTGCACGTCGAAGTAGGCGCGCGCCTTGACGATCGACACCAGCGCGCCGAGCACGAACACCTCGGTCATCGTCCACGGCTGCAGGTGGAACAGCGTCCTCATGATGGCGGCGAAGCCCGGCGCGCGCCGGCCGTCACGGGCGAACAGCAGCACCCAGCCGAGCATCAGCATCTTGTTGAGCGGGAAGAAGAACAGCGTGGCTGCCGCCACCACCGCGATCAACGGGGTGCCCTGCTTCCACATCATCAGGATGGTGCCCCACAGCGTAGCGCTGCTCTGCTGCGAACCCAGGCCCAGGGTGACCACCGGCCACACGTTGGCGATCAGGAACACGATCAGCGCCGTGAGGACCAGCGCAAGCATGCCGTCGGCATCGAGCGCGTGGTAGCGCGCCAGCAGCGCCCCACATCGCACGCACCGCATGGTTTCGCCACGCACCAGCGCATGCCCGCGGTGCACCGTGTCGCAGTGCTCGCAGATCAGCAACGGGCCGGAGGACGCATGCAGCCGTGCGGCCGGGACGACGTCCGTCGCTTCGCTGGATGACAGGCCATGCTCCGACGTGCTCATCGCTGCATTCTCGCAAATCGGGCGCACCGTGGGAGGATCCCGCCCGCCATCCCCGGCACGGCCCCGCCGGGTTCCTTCCGCCTGGCCGGCAAGTATCCGGAGGAGCCAGGCGGTCCACCTTGATATGCTGGGAGACGCCCCGATGTGGGACTGTCCCCTCCTGGAGAGCTCACGTGACCGCCGCTGCCCAAGCCCACGTCTTCGATATCGACACGGCCAACTTCGAGGCGGAGGTGCTGCGCGCCTCGCTGACCACGCCGGTGCTGGTCGACTTCTGGGCGAGCTGGTGCGGCCCGTGCAAGACGCTCGGCCCCGTGCTGGAAAAGCTCGCCGCCGAATACAACGGCGCCTTCCGGCTGGGCAAGGTGGACGTGGACAAGAACCAGGAGCTGGCCGCGATGTTCGGCGTGCGCTCCATTCCCACCGTGATGCTGGTCAAGGACGGCCAGTTGCTCGACGGCTTCGCCGGTGCCTTGCCGGAGGGGCAACTGCGCGAATTCCTCTCCCGCCACGTGCAGCCGCTGGACGGCGGCGCCGAGGCCGAGCCCGAGCCGCTCGAGCAGGAGGACGCGGCGCAGGCGATCAACCGTCTGCAGCAGGAAATCGCCGCCGAACCGGAGCGCGCCGAACTCAAGCTGGACCTGGCACTCGCTCTGATGCGCAACGGCCAGGCCGATACCGCCGAGGCCGAGCTCAATGCGCTGCCCGCCAATTTGGCCACCGACGCGCGCGCCGTGCGCCTGCGCAGCCAGCTCGACCTTGCCCGCGCGCTGGAAGGTGCGCCTTCGCTCGCGCAGTTGCGCCAGCGCGTGCAGGCCGACGCCACCGACTGGGCCTCGCGCGACCTGCTCGGCGTGCGGCTGCTGCTGGAGGGCGATCCGGCCGCGGGCCTGGACCAGTTCATGGCGATCCTGGAGAA
>NZ_DASSES010000203.1:0-2001 GCF_035695185.1 Frateuria sp. | reverse complement strand
TGGAAGACTTCCGCGCCGGCGCGCAGCGCCTCGGCGAAGTTGGGCACGCCGACCGGCAGGATCATGAACTCCTGCACATCGACATTGTTGTCCGCATGCGCGCCGCCGTTGACGATGTTCATCATCGGCACCGGCAGGCTGCCCGGCTGGCCGCCACTCTTGTTGAAGCTGGCGAGGTACCTCCACAGCGGCTCGCCGCGCGAGGCGGCCACCGCGTGCGCGGCGGCCATCGACACGCCCAGCAGCGCGTTGGCGCCGAGCTTGCCCTTGTTCGGCGTGCCATCGAGCCCGATCAGCTTGTCGTCCAGGCCCTTCTGGTCGGCCGCGTCGAAACCCTTCAGCGCCTCGGCAATCGCGCCGTTGACGTTGGCGACCGCGCGGGTCACGCCCTTGCCGCCGTAGCGGGCCGGGTCGCCGTCGCGCAGCTCGACCGCTTCGCGCGAGCCGGTCGAGGCGCCGCTGGGTACCGCCGCGCGGCCGAACGCGCCACCGGCCAGGGTGACCTCGGCCTCGAGCGTGGGGTTGCCGCGCGAGTCGAGGATTTCACGGGCGTGGATGCGGGTGATCGTGGTGGTCATGGAAGCAATCCGTCTGTCGAAGGTGGCGTCAATGTCGTTGTGTGCAGCGCCGCGCGGGCAGGCTGGCGCTAGAGAGTCTGCTCGAGGAAACCGTGACGCTTGGTGATGGTGTCCAGCTCGAGCAGGGTTTCCAGCAGCGCCTCCATCTTGCCCAGCGGCCACGCGTTGGGACCGTCGGACAGCGCCTTGCTCGGGTCCGGGTGGGTCTCGGCGAACAGCCCGGCGATACCGACCGCGACCGCGGCGCGCGCGAGCACCGGCACGAATTCGCGCTGGCCGCCGGAGCTCGCGCCCTGTCCGCCCGGCAACTGCACCGAATGGGTGGCGTCGAACACCACCGGACAGCCGGTCTCGCGCATCACGCTCAAGGAGCGCATGTCCGACACCAGGTTGTTGTAGCCGAAGCTGGCGCCGCGCTCGCACACCATGATGTTGTCGTTACCGACATCCCTGGCCTTGGCCACCACGTGCTTCATGTCCCACGGCGCGAGGAACTGGCCCTTCTTGATGTTCACCGGCTTGCCGGCGCGCGCCACGTTCTGGATGAAGTCGGTCTGGCGGCACAGGAACGCCGGCGTCTGCAGGACATCGACCACCGCCGCGACTTCATTCATCGGCGTGTACTCGTGCACGTCGGTCAGCAGCGGCACGCCGAGCTGGCGCTTGACCTCGGACAACACCCGCAGGCCTTCCTCCAGGCCCGGGCCACGGAAGCTCTGGCCGGACGAGCGATTCGCCTTGTCGAAACTGGACTTGAAGATGAAATGGATGCCCAGCCGGCCGGTGATTTCCTTGAGCGTGCCGGCGGTGTCCACCTGCAATTGCTCGGACTCGACCACGCACGGACCGGCGATCAGGAACAGCGGTTGATCCAGCCCGACCTCGAACCCGCAGAGTTTCATGCGGTCTGCTCCTGCGCCATCAGCTCGCCCTCGCGCATCGCCTTGTACTGGCGCGCCGCCTCGACCAGGCCGATGAACAGCGGATGCCCGTCGCGCGGGGTCGAAGTGAACTCCGGATGCGCCTGGCAAGCGAGGAACCACGGATGCATCTGCTGCGGCAATTCGACGATTTCCACCAGCAGGTCGTCCATCGATTTGCCCGAGACGACCAGGCCCAGGTCTTCGAAATCCTGGCGGTAGCGGTTGTTGAATTCGTAGCGGTGGCGATGTCGCTCGCGCACGACCTCTTGGCCGTACATCTGGCGCGCGAGCGTGCCGGTCTTCAGGCGCGCCTCCTGCGAGCCCAGGCGCATGGTGCCGCCCAGGTCCGAATACTCGCTGCGCTGCTCCACCTCGCCCGCCGCGGTGGTCCATTCGGTGATCAGCGCGATCACCGGGTTGGTGGTGTTGCGGTCGTTCTCGCTCGAGTCGGCGTCCTTCAGGCCCGCCACGTTGCGGGCGAAATCCACCACCGCCGCGTG
>NZ_DASSES010000202.1:0-17958 GCF_035695185.1 Frateuria sp. | reverse complement strand
CCCGATGACTGCCTCGCCCCATTCCACCTCGCCCTCGACCACATACACGCCACGCTCGGCATGGCCCGCGGGCCAGTCCAGCGTGGCACCGCCGGCGAGCCCGGCCTCGATCAGGAACATCGGGGCAAACACCTTCACCGGCGAACGCTCGCCGTAGGCGGCGCCTGCGATCAGCAGCAACTCCGCGCCGTCGTAGCGGATCCGTGGCAACTCCTCCGCGCCGTGATGGTGGAACTCCGGGGCCACCTCCGCATCCTCGCGCGGCAGCGCCACCCACAGCTGGATGCCATGCAGCCGTTGGCCTTGCCGGCGCTCGTCGGGTGGCGTGCGCTCGGAATGCACGATGCCCCCGCCGGCGGTCATCCAGTTGACCTCGCCCGGACGGATATCGGCCAGGCTGCCGAGGCTGTCGCGATGGCGGATGGCCCCCTCGAACAGCCAGGTGATGGTGGCCAGCCCGATGTGTGGGTGCGGCCGCACGTCCATGCCCTTGCCCGGCGCGAAATCGGCCGGCCCCATGTGGTCGAAGAACACGAACGGACCGACGTGCCGCGCCAGCAGCGCGGGCAGCAGCCGGCGCACGGAGAAGCCGTCGCCCAGGTCGTGCCTGCGCCCTTCGATCAATCGCGGTGTGTGGTCCATGCCGCCCTCCAGGCGCTACCAGGCACGCTGGTACTGTACCGGCGCCTCCAGCGACGCGCCCAGCTCCTGCGCCGCACGCCGCGGGAAGTACGGATCGCGCAGGCTTTCGCGGGCAATCAGCACGAGGTCTGCCTCGCCGCGGCCGACGATGTCGGCCGCCTGCCGTGGCTCGGTGATCAGGCCGACGGCACCGGTGGCGATCTCCGCCTCCCGCCGGAGGCGTGCGGCGAACGGCACCTGGTAGCCCGGGCCGACCGGGATCTTCACGTGCGGCACCAGCCCGCCGCTGGAAACGTCGATCAGGTCCACGCCCAGCGGCTTGACCTCACGCGCCAGCTGCACGCTTTCTTCCACCGTCCAGCCGTGTGCATCGTCTTTCCCGGGCACCCAGTCGGTCGCCGAGATCCGCAGCCACAACGGCAGGTTGTCGGGCCACACTTCGCGCACGGCTCCCAGCACCTCGCGCACCAGCCGCGTGCGGTTCTCGAAACTGCCGCCCCAGGCGTCGGTGCGTCGATTGCTGAGCGGCGACAGGAACTGGTGCAACAGGTAGCCGTGCGCGGCGTGTACTTCGACCAGCTGGAAACCGGCGGCGAGCGCACGCCGGGCTGCCGTGCGGAAGTCCTCCACCACCTTGCGCAGGCCCGCCTGATCCAGTGCCTGCGGGGTATGCCAGCCCTGGTCGAACGGGATCGGCGAAGGCGCCACCGTGGTCCACTCGCCGTGCCCGGCCGGCAACGGGCCGCCGCCTTCCCACGGCCGCTGTGCGCTGGCCTTGCGCCCCGCATGCGCAAGCTGCACACCGGCAACCGCGCGCTGGCTGCGGATGAAAGCGGTGATCGGCTGCCAGGCAGCCATCTGCGCGTCGTTCCAGAGGCCGGTATCGCCAGGCGAGATGCGCCCCTCCGGCGACACCGCGGTCGCCTCGGCGACCACCGCGGCAGCCCCACCCACCGCGCGACTGCCCAGATGCACGAGGTGCCAGTGGTCCGGCAGGCCATCGGTGGCCGAGTACTGGCACATCGGCGCGACGACGATGCGGTTGCGCAGCGTCAGGCTGCGTTGGGCATACGGAGTGAAGAGTTCCATGCAGCAACCTTGGGAGAGACACAAGCCCACCAGATGACGCCGCGCCGGCCACGCTTCAAGTGCGGGGGCCGACGCCCGCCGGCGGGCTGCCACGGGGGAAGCTGGAGGTGAGCGCCCGCCGCGCTCCACGGCCGGCGGATCAATGACGGGCAAGCCAATGCGCGATACGCGCCGCCACCGGCCCGGGCGCCTTCATCCAGCCGAAGTGATCGGCCGGACCGCCCAGTTCATCCGGGGTGAGCACCTCGCGCGTGACGTCCGCGCGGGGCAGCTTCCCCAGCAACCAGTCCAGCGAAGCGGCCGGACCCAGCCAGTCGTCGCGCAGGCGCACCGCGAGCACGGGCCCGGCAAACGCCGCCATGCCCGCTTCCAGGTCGCCCATCCCAGCGGCCGCATATCGGCCGGTGCGCCCACTCCGTGCCCAGTCGCGGATCACTCCACGCGCCTCGTTGCCGCCGAAGCCGATCCGGCGGCCCGGAAAATAGCCCAGCAAACGGGCCAGCATGGGGGCCGCCACGTAAGCGGCACCGATCGGCCAGGCATGCCGGAACCTCTTCCAATACGGCGCACCGCTGGCCACCAGCACCACGCCGGCGACCCCCATGGGGTGACTGCCGGCGAACACACCCGCCAACTGCCCGCCCAGGCTGTGCCCGCCGAGATAGCCGGCTGCTTCCGGCCAGACGGTGCGTGCAGCCGCGAGACCTGCCGGCAGGTCGTCGTGCAACAGCGCGTGATATCCCCAGTTCCGGCGGCGCCCTGCGCGGCGGTCGCTGGAGCCGATACCGCGCCATTCGTGCAGCGCCACGGCGATGCCGCGCGCGGCCAGCGCCTGGGCCAGCGGCAGGTAGGAGCGGGCCGGTACGCCCATGGCCGGTAACCAGTACACCCATCGACCCGCCACGGGAGCACCGACCAGCATCAGCTCGCTGGTCGCGCCGTCGGCCGCGGTCACGCCAACGGTGCGCGCTTCGATCGAAGTGGAATCCACGGCGTCCCCGTCCGGTAAGGCCCGCAAGCCTGCACAGGCCAGCCACGGGTAAAAAAAAGGCCGGCTTGCGCCGGCCCCTTGGCAATTCTCGCTCGGCTCAGGCCGGAGCGACCTCATCGGCCTGGAGGCCTTTCTGCCCCTGCACGACCTTGAAGCTGACTTTCTGGCCTTCCTTCAGACTCTTGAAGCCCGTGCCACTGATGGCACGGAAATGCACGAAGACGTCGGGGCCACTCTCCCGGCTGATGAAGCCAAAGCCCTTGGCGTCGTTGAACCATTTGACGGTGCCAATCTCTCGATCCGACATGACTCACTCCGTTCTGCACGATGCTGAGACAAGTCGACCTCCCCTTTGGCCGACGGCTTACTGGGCATGCAGGGAGCGGGTGGAGCGAGGCGCGATTCGGAAGAATCCCGCTTCGGGGCACGCACGTGGACCCGAGCAGACACAGTGCCCCAAGCATAACGGAAATTCATTTACAGCAAGTGACGGAAGGAAACCGCGACCTGGACCACAAAAAAAGCCGGGCATTGCCCGGCTTTTCGTGGCTCGTGCGGGATACCGCTCAGGCCGGCATGACCTCGTCGGCCTGCAGACCCTTCTGGCCCTGCACGACCTTGAAGCTGACCTTCTGGCCTTCCTGCAGGCTCTTGAAGCCGGTGCCGCTGATGGCACGGAAATGCACGAACACGTCCGGGCCGTTGTCACGGCTGATGAAGCCGAAGCCCTTGGCGTCGTTGAACCACTTGACGGTACCGATCTGACGATCAGACATGAAACACTCCACTAGGTAAACAAAGAGACTCGACCGCCGCGACATGCGGGGCCGACTTACTGGTGTGCAAGGAAAACCCTAGGGGTGATTCGATGAAGCGCTGATCGGCGGCATCGGGCCACGTGACTCTGGTGACCCCGGCAAACACAGTGGGCGCATCATAGCCGCTACCGGGCGCCGGTGCGACCGCCAAGCTGAACGGCGCGCAAGCCCCGGATTTTCAGGTTTCCTTCACATCGCCGTTTGTCTAGTGTGGAGGTCGCCTGCCGGTTGCCGGTACCGTCGCCAGAGGAAACGCCCGCCATGAAGCTCACCCTCCCGCGCCCGATCTTCGCCCTGCTCGGCGCCGGCCTGTTGCTTGCCGGTTGCGCCAGCCACCCGGCCCGGCCCGGCGCCACCGGCACCAGCCAACCGCAGTCGTCCCAGGAAACCCCGTCGGCGCCCGGCACCCGGTCAAGCGAAAGCCGCACCGCCAGCCATGCCGCCCACGGCAACCGCGCCGCTACGACCACCACGGCCCCGGAGCGGGCCGGCGAACTGCCCCAGAACACCGGCGTCCCGGCGTGCGACGACTACCTTGCCAGCTACCTGGCCTGCCATCGCGCTGCGGCCATCTACAAGCCCGACGAGCTTCAGGGCCGGTACGAAGCCATGCGCACCAGCCTGCTGCGCGACTCGCAGGATCCGGCGATCCGTCCCAACCTGGCCGAGCGCTGCAACTCGCTGGCCAGCCAGTTGCGTCAGGCGCTGCACGGCAAGTCCTGCGAAGGCTCGCCGGCCCCCTCCGGCAGCACCGGGGACTAGCCTCCCGCGCCGCTGGCCTTCCAATGGACGCGCAGCGCACGCCCGAAGGCCGCCGGCTCGCTGCGCATCAGCCGGATCGCCGGCGTCCCGTGCCATCGCGCGGTCCGCGCGATGGCATCGCCCACGTCGGTGACCAGGCGCGGCGTCACTTTCCGGCCCGGTTCCAGGAAAAGCGCCTTGATTTCGAACACGCCCTCGGTGCGGTGGGCCTTGGCGTCCAGCCGCCCCACCAGGTCGCCGCGGTGCAGGATGGGCAGGACGTAATAGCCGTAACGCCGCTTCGGCGCCGGGGTGTAGCACTCGATCGCATATTCGAAGTCGAACATCGCCTGGGCCCGGGCCCGGTCCCACACCAGCGGATCGAACGGCGACAGCAGTGCCGTGTGGCTGGCCCGCAACTGGCCGGTGCGCGCCTTGTCCAGCAGCGCCCCATGCTCGGGATGGACGTAGCCGGGCGCGTTCCAGCCCTGCACCGGCACCGCCAGCAATTCACCCGCGGCAACCAGTGGCGCCAGTTCGGCATCACCCACGCCGGGCTTGAGCCGGTAGTAGTCGGCGATCCAGCGTGCCTGAGTGATGCCCAGCGCACGCACGCTGTCGAGGATGAACCGGCGGCGCAGCGCGGGGGTGTCCAGTGTGCTCGGCACGAACGGTGGATCGAGCGTCGTCAGCACGCGCTCGGCCAGGTCATACACGCGCTGGAAGCGCTCGCGCCGCGGGACCATCAGCTCGCCCAGCGCGAACCATGCCTCCAGCCAGCGCTTTTCCGGCTTCCATTCCCACCAGCCGCTGGCGCCGCGGTCGGTGCGCGGGAAGTCGGCCGCGCGCACGGCGCCCTGAGCGCGGATGCGTTCGAGCAGCCCGTCCATCTCCACGCGATGCTCGCGATGCATGCGCGCGGCATGGCGATGGGCCCAGTGCGCACCGCGCTCACGCCAGGCGCGATGCGACGGCAGGTCGGCGGCGGGCACGAAGCAGGCCTCGTGCGCCCAGCATTCGGCGATGCGCCCCTGCGCCAGCGCCTGATCCAGCCAGGTGCCGTCGTAGTCGCCCAGGCGCGCGTGCAGCACCAGATACGGACTACGCGCCACCACGTGGATCGAATCGATCTGCAGCAGCCGCATCCGCTCGACGGCGGCGACGACGTCGGCGGGGCGCGGACGCCGGCCGAGCGGCCGCAGCAGGCCCTGGGCGGCAAGGTGCAGGCGGCGCGCCTGGGCCGGGCGCAACGGCGCCGCCTGGCTGGATAAAACGGAAGACAACGTTGTGTCGGACTTCACGGAACCCTGCTGTGCAAGATGAGGCCGCGTTTACAAATCGTTTGTTAGCGTGCCGGAAGCGCGGCGACCCCATCGATTGCCTTCAGCCCGCGCCCCCGCATTCTGGCATGGAGTATCGATGATGAAATTCCGCAAGCCATTGCTGTCCGCCCTTGTCGCCGGCTCGCTGCTGGCCTCGGGCATCCTCGCGGCGCAGGACGTACCGGCTCCCCCGACACCACCGTCGCCGCCGTCGGATCCGAGCAACCCGGCGCCACCGCCGCCGACCACCCCGATGCCGCCGCCCCCGCCCGGCTCGCCGCAGTCGAACATGCCACCGACGCCGCCTCCGCCGCCCGACCAGAACAGCACGCCGCCGGCGCCACCGACCAGTTCGGGCATGCCGGGCATGCCGGGCATGCAGTCCATGCCGCCGCCGGCGTCGAGCGCGCCCCCGCCCATGGGCAATGACGCGGCCGGCATGAACGGCAACCAGGGCATGAACAACGGCATGAACGCCAACCAGGGCATGAACAACGGCATGGACAACAACGGCATGAACGCCGGCGGCAATACCGGCGCCAACGGCATGAATGCCGGTGCCAGCGGCAACGTCGAATTCCGATCCTCGATGCCGCCGGCGTCCTCTGCCGGACCGGCGCCGGAGTTCAGCCAGCTGGCCAACGGCAAGAAATCCATCACTTCCGAGCAGGCCGCCAGCTACCCACCCCTGGCCAATGACTTCGACCACGCCGACAAGAACCGCGACGGCCGCATCACCCAGCGTGAGTACGAGGCCTGGCAGTCTCACTGAACCCTTCTTCAAGAATTCCCCGTCGCCGGCCCCCGCGGCCGGCTTTTTTTTTGCTCACGACGGGTTCGGACGCCACTCGATAGACTCGCCCCTTTGCGGTCAGGAGCGACCTCCTTGATGAAGCACATCCCAGCCACGGCGCTGGTGGCGATCGGCGCACTGTGGGCCGGCGCGGCGCATGCGCAAAACCCCGACCCGATGGACATCCGCGCCTGTACCGCCATCGAGAGCGACGCGCAGCGACTGGCCTGCTACGACCACGCCACCGGCCGCGTCAACCTGCCGGTGGCGAAGAAGCGGACCGATGAGGAAACCGTCCTGCCCAGCGTGTTCGGGCATGACCTCAAACCGGGCCAGGTGGCTGCGCAGGAAAACCCCGAGGTTGCCGCCCCGCTGTCGCTGCTGGACAGCCGCTGGGAACTCTCGCCGGAGGCCAAGCTCGGCACCTACAACGTGCGCGGCTACCGGCCGGTCTACCTGCTGCCGGTGTTCGCCACCAGCAACCGGAACGACAGTCCGCACAGTCCCAACCCGCTCAATACCGTGTCCGCGCCCGAACAGCTGGACAATCTCGAGGCGAAGTTCCAGCTCA
Organism: Frateuria sp.; assembly: GCF_035695185.1. Classification (GTDB taxonomy): domain Bacteria; phylum Pseudomonadota; class Gammaproteobacteria; order Xanthomonadales; family Rhodanobacteraceae; genus Frateuria_A. Next base: position 10,991 of record NZ_DASSES010000202.1, on the reverse strand, counting down.
GCCTGAAGACCAAGGTCTGGCAGGGCGTATTCGGCGATGCCGGCGACCTGTGGCTGGGCTACACCCAGTCCTCCCGCTGGCAGGTCTACAACGACCGTCTCTCGCGTCCGTTCCGGGAAACCAACTACGAACCCGAGGCGATGCTGGTGTTCGACACCCATTACGAGCTACTCGGCTGGGACGGCCGCCTGCTCGGCATCGGCGTCGATCATCAATCGAACGGCCGCTCCAATCCGCTTTCGCGCAGCTGGAACCGGGTGATCGCCGACATCGGCTTCGAACGTGGGGACTGGACGGTGATGCTGCGCCCGTGGTGGCGCATTCCCGAGGGTGGCACCGACGACAACAACCCCGACATCAGCGACTACATCGGCCGCGGCGACGTGCAGATCGTGCACGAGTCCAACGGCCAGGAGTTCGCCCTGATGCTGCGTCATTCCTTCCGCGGTGGCAGCCGCAGCCACGGGGCGGCGCGGTTCACCTGGAGCTTCCCGCTAGCGGGCAACCTGCGCGGCTATGCCGAGTTGTTCAAGGGCTACGGCGAGAGCCTGATCGACTACAACCACAACGCCACCTACCTGGGGGTCGGCGTGTCGTTGCTGGACTGGTACTGACGGATACGACGAAGCCCGCCTGCACGGCAGGCGGGCTTCGGCAGGGGCGTTCCAGCGCTGGTCAGTGGTGGTGGCCGCCCGGGCCATGCACGTGGCCGTGCGCGAGCTCTTCGGCGCTGGCCTCGCGCACGTCGGTCACCTCGACGTTGAAATGCAGGGTCTGGCCGGCGAGCGGGTGGTTGCCGTCGATGTGCACCTTGTCATCGTCCACGCGCACCACGGTCACGTTGATCACGCCCTGCGGGCCACGCCCCTGGAACTGCATGCCGGGCTGGATGTCCGCCACGCCCTGGAATGCCTCGCGCGGCACTTCCTGCATCAGTTCGGGATGCCGCGTGCCGTAGCCTTCCTCCGGCGCGACGTCGACCTTGAACTGGTCACCTGCCTGGCGGCCGGTCATCACCTTCTCCAAGCCCGGCACGATCTGCCCGGTGCCGTGCAGGTAGGACAGCGGCTCGCGTCCTACGGAACTGTCGATGACGCGACCCTCGTCGTCGGTCAGCGTGTAGTGGAAGGAGGCGACGGTGTTGTCTGCGATCTGCATGGCACTCTCGTTTACGGTGAATGGGCCAGCTTAACAGGTCGGGGGTGGATGCCCGTCACACCGGCCTGCGCCGTTGGCGCCGGGTTGCCATACTGCGGCGCTATGAAGATGTTGCGGCTGCTCCCGATCCTCGTGCTCGCTCTCGTGCCGCTGCGCTCCGCGGCGATGGACCTGGCTGCCACGCGCGCGGCGATAGACGCCCGCATCTCGCAGCCGCGCTTTGCCGCCGCGCGCTGGGGCATTGCGGTGGTCTCGCTGGACAGCGGTCGCACGCTGTACACGCACGATGCCGACAAGCTCTTCCAGCCGGCATCCACCGCCAAGCTGTACACCGCGGCACTGGTGCTCAACGGGATGGATGCCGGCTACCGCATCCCCACCCGCGTGCTGGGTGCCGCACCGGACAGGCACGGGCGCGTGAGCGGGCCGCTGGTGCTCTATGGCATGGGCGATCCCTCGCTGGGCACCGACCCGTCGACCGCGGACTGGGCCGGCTCGCTGGCCGGGCAATTGGCGACCGCAGGCGTGCGCCGCGTGCGCGGCGACCTGGTGGCGGATGCCTCGTACTTTGCGGGGCCGTCCATCGGCAGCGGCTGGGAAGCCTCCGACCTGCTCGCCGGTTTCGCCGCGCCGGCGTCGGCGCTGAGCGTGGACGAAAACCAGGTGCGGCTGACGGTCACGCCGGCAGCGCGCACCGGGCAGCCAGCCACCCTTGCCTTCGATCCGGCGATCGCGGCCATGCCGCTGGCCGGTGGCTTGCTCACCGCCCCCGCGGACACGCCTGGCGACGTCAACTTCTTCCGCGCGCCGGGCGGCCAACGGCTGGAGGCTTTCGGCTCGGTGCCCGTGCTGTCGTCGCCGCGCAGTTACCGCCTGGCCATGCCGGACCCTGCGCAGGTCGCCGGCAACGCGCTGCTGCAGGCGCTGCGCAGCCGCGGCATCGTGGTCGACGGCCGGCTGCGCACGGTGCACTGGCCACGGCAGACGGCACGGCGGACGAACATGAGCGTGCTGGCGCAGGTGGAGTCACCCCCGCTGGCCACGCTGTTGCGTGAGGGCCTCAAGCGCTCGCAGAACCTCTACCTGCAGAACCTGCTGCAACTGGCTGGCACGCGCGCCCATGCCACGGCGGTGGACGACCCGGCGGCCCCGGCCGGTTTCCTGGGCGCGGCCGACTGGGGTATCCACGCGCTTCGGCAGCTGCTCGACCGCATCGGCATCCTGCCCTCGGCCAGCCTGATCGGCGAGGGCACGGGACTGTCCCGCCGGGACCTCAGCACGCCTGGCGCATTGGCGCGCCTGCTGGTGTTCCTCGCCAACGGCCCGGACGCGGCCGCAGTCCGCGACATGCTGCCGGTGGCGGGCGTGGACGGCACCCTCGCCTGGCGCATGCGCGGCACGGCGGCCGCGGGCAACGTGCACGCCAAGACCGGCAGCATGACGTACGTCAATGGCCTGGCCGGTTACGTCACCAGTGCGGCGGGCGAGCACCTGGCATTCGCGATCCTGCTCAACGACTACGATCCGCCGGATGGGACGTCGGCCAGTGCCGACGTCGACGCGGTCGCCATCCTGCTGGCGCGGCTGGACGAGAAATCAATGTAGCGTCCTCGGCGCAGACATCCCGACCATACCGGTGTGCTCGCTCGTGCTGGCGATCAGCCCGGCAGCCGTTTGGCCAGCTCCGCGCCGATCTTCTCCGGCGTGTCCGTGGGCGCGTAGCGACGGACCACCTGTCCGTCCGGATCGACCAGGAACTTGGTGAAGTTCCACTTGATCGCCTCGCTGCCGAGCACGCCCTTGCCTTCGCGCTTGAGCCAGCGATAGAGCGGGTGGGTGTCTGCGCCGTTGACCTCGATCTTGGAGAACAGCGGGAAGCTGACCGCGTAGTCGAGGCTGCAGAACTGGCGGATTTCCGCCTCGCTGCCCGGCTCCTGGTGACCGAACTGGTTGCAGGGAAAGCCCAGCACGGTCAGCCCGCGCTCGCGCCACTCCCGCCACAGCGCTTCCAGCCCGGTGTATTGCGGGGTGAAACCGCATCTGGAGGCGACGTTGACGATCAGCAGCCACCGTCCCCGCCACTCCGCCAGGGAGCGCTCCTGGCCGTCGATGTCGCACGCGGAAAAGTCGTAGACGCTGCTCATGCACGGGCTCCCTTAGCTTGTCGGCAGTCTACGACGGCAGCGGCATATGCACATGAGCGACGGTCATTTCCACGGCCGCAGACGGGAGGCGATGCTCCGATGATGCACCTGGTCCTTTCCGCGCTGATCGCCCTTGCCACCCTGGTGCTGCTGGCCCATGCGGCCTGCCGCGAGGCACCGGGCCGGCGGGTGCGCGTGCGAAATCGGCGCACGAACCGGTAGGCGCGCGTCGGGGGTGCTCCTGCGAGGGCATCACGCCTCCGGCGGGATCTCGAACACCTGCCGCAGGTAGGTGACGTATGCCGGGTCGTCGCACATGTTCTTGCCCGGCGAATCGCTGAGCTTGGCGACCGGCTGGCCATTGCAGCGGACCATCTTGATGACGATCTGCAGGGGCGTTGGTCCGACGTCGTTGGTGAGGTTCGTACCCACCCCGAACGCCAGCTGGCAGCGGCCCCGGAAGTGGCGGTAGAGCTGCATCACGCGCGGCATGTCCAGCGCATCGCTGAACACCAGGATCTTGCTGCGGGGATCGACGCGGTTGGCCCGGTAGTGGGCCAGCACCTTCTCCCCCCAGGCGAACGGATCACCCGAATCGTGGCGGGTGCCGTCGAACAGCTTGCAGAAGTACATGTCGAAGTCGCGCAGGAACGCATCCAGCCCGTAGACGTCCGACAGGGCGATGCCTAGGTCGCCGCGGTATTCCTTCGCCCAGGTCTCCAGTGCCACGCGCTGCGAGTCGCGCAGGCGCGGACCGAGCGCCTGGTGCGCCTGCAGGTACTCGTGGGCCAGTGTCCCCAGCGGCGTCAGGCCGAGCTTCCAGGCCATCCAGACGTTGCTGGTGCCGGCCAGCTGGTCGCCCAGGCCGTCGCGCAGCGTTCGCACCACCTCCTCATGCCACTCCCGCGAGAAGCGCCGACGCGTGCCGTAATCGGCGATGCGGCAGTCGGCGTATTCGGGATCCGCGCGCAGCAGCTCGATCTTGGCCGCCAGCCGCGCGCGGCCCTCGGCAAGCCCCAGGTTGGGTTGGGTGTTACGGAAATACACCTCGTTGACGATCGCCAGCAGCGGCACCTCGAACAGGATGGTGTGCAGCCACGGCCCGCGGATGCGGATCTCGATCTCGCCGTTCGCGGCGGCGGCGGGCGCGATCTCCACGTACTTGGCATTGAGCTGGAAAAGGCCCAGGAAGTCGACGAAGTCGCTCTTGATGTAGCGCCAGCCGCGCAGGTAGTCGAGCTCGGCGGGCGTAAAGCGCAGGCTGCACAGCGCGGCGAGCTCGGCACGGATCTCGTCGATGTACGGGACCAGGTCGATGCCCGGGTTGCGGCACTTGAAGCGGTACTCGACGTGCGCGGCCGGATAGTGGTGCAGCACCACCTGCATCATCGAGAACTTGTACAGGTCGGTGTCGAGCAGGGACTGGACGATCATGCGATGGCCTGGCGGGATCCGGCGGGCGCCGGATCGGGACGCGCATTATCCCTGCGCCGGCGACAGGGCGGCGAGCTGGGCGTCGATCGCGCGCACGAACGCGTCGGTGCCCGGCCAGCTGGTGATGCGCCCGAGCTTGCGCGCGCCCGCGAACACGATGAACGCCGGAATGCCATGCAGCCCGAAGCGCGTGGCCATGCCCGGGTCCTCGTATACGTTGTCGTGCAACCACCGCACGCGCGGCCACTGGAAGCGCTCGTGCCCGAGCAGCATGGCGCCCTTGGCCATGTCGCAGTTGGGGCAGTCGCGGCCCCACAGGAACAGGACGGTCAGGCCTTCGGCCGGTTCCGCCAGCACGGTATCCAGCCCGGGCTCGTCGACGCGGCGCATGGGGAAGCGCGTGAAGAACTGCGGGAGAGAGGTGTCGCTCATGATCGCGAGGTTGGGGCGTGCGCAGCCGGCGCAAGCCTCGTCGCGAGGTTGGGCGCCCCAGGGCGGCCCATGCGAATCCCGCGGCGCGCGGCCCACCGGCGCCCTACCCGCCTGTCGGTGCCTGCTCCCGCGGGGCGGGCGATGCGGACGGTGGGCTGGCCGGGGATCGTGGTGCCTGGTTTTCGGCAGCCAGGCGTTCGAGCCCTCGTTCCCGCGCGGCCCCGGACTTGCCGGCCAGGGCCCCGACCGCGGCATAGAACGCCCCCCATTGCCGTTCGGCCTGCTCGAACAGCGCGGCGAAGGCCCCGGTCCAGCGATCGTAGAGACCGAACGGCAGCAGCTTGGCGTTGTTGATCGGGGCTTCGACCCAGCCGTCGTAGCGATGGTCGTCCGGCCAGTGGCTGTCGCGCCACGCCACGTAGCGTTGGCGGAACGCCGCGATCTGTGCCTGCTTGCCGCGCGCCAGCACGGCCGGGTCGTGCGTGCTCGCATACAGCCGCTCGAGCCGGCCGCGCAGATCCAGCACCAGCGCGGTAAAGCCCTGCTCCATGGCCTGGTCGCGCGTATCGGGCGGCGGCAACCCCCGCGCCCTGCGCCATTCGCGCACCCCCTCCTGCTCGACGAAACTGGCGAAGGATTCGTTGAAGGCGGTATCGCCCTTGACATACAGCCGCTGGTGCGCGAGCTCGTGGAAGATGGTCCCGGCCAGTTCGTCGTCGTCCCAGCGCAGCATGCTGGACACGATCGGGTCGGCGAACCACCCCAGTGTCGAGTAGGCCGGCACCGGGCCGATCCATACGTCGTCCCCCTGCGCCTTCAGCGCCGCCGCGCGGGCCTGCGCGCGGGCCTGCTTGAAGTAGCCGCGGTAGGCCACGCAGCCGGCGATCGGAAAGCATTGCGGCAACGGCGCCACCGAATACGGTGGTGTGGCGAACACATTCCAGGCGACGTAAGCACGATGCAGGTCGACGTAGGTGGTGTAGCTGCGGTTGTCCGGAAGTCCGAGCGCCGCGGAAGCAAACTGCCTGGCCTGCGCGGCCAGCCGCAGGCGTCGGGCCAGTTGCGCATCGGTGGCCGGGTCACGTACCACCTTGGCGATCGGGCGGCGGTGCACCAGCAACGACGCCTGGCCATGGGCCACGTGCACGTAGTACCGCAGGCTGCCGCAGCCGCCGAGCAGCAGGCCCGACATGAGAACGGCCAGTCGCGCGGCGTGGTGCGGGCGTGAATGAGGCATGCCCCGATTGTGCGCGCGCTTCCGGCGCGAGGCGAGGGTCCCGGCGGGTCAACGATGGTCGTGATCGCGCCGTTCGCGCGAGTCACCGCGCCGATGGTCGTGGTCGTCGCGGCCGCGCCATTCGCGGCGGTCGTCGCGCTCATCGCGACCGTGCCATTCGCGGCGGTCGTCGCGGTCCCGATAACGGTCGCGGCTCCAGTCCCGGCCCCGGTAATGATGCGAGTCGCCGTGCCAGGTGCCGCTGATGCCGACGCTCACGCCGGAGGAATAGCAGCAGCCGTAGCCCCAGCCGGGGGCGTAGTAACCGCCGTAACCGTAATAGTCAGGCTCGTAGATCACCGACGGGCCTTCGCCGTAATAGGCGTCGCCCTGGTAGCCGTTGCCGCGCACATAGCTGTAACCGGGGTCGTAATAGCAGCCCGACAACGCCGCCGTGCCAAGCACCAGCGCCACTCCTGCAAGCATGCGTTTCATGGCTTCACCTCCGTGACTGCTGTCACGAAGGTCACGCTAGTCGCGCCGGTTTGAATGCGCCCTGAGCGCCGCGCCCGCGGCTGCGCGGGCGCGGCGCCGCCGGACGGCGCGTCAGATCTTGGCGCCGCGCTGCCCCGTATGCACCGGGATGGTGGTCTTGGGTGCATCGCTCGGCAGTTGCGGGCTTTCGGGCGTATGTACGGCCGAATTGCCCTGCGGTCGCGGCTGCGCATCGGCCGGGCGATCCGCGGCGCGGGTCCGGTCATGCTTGGCTTCGAGCAGGGCCTGGATGTGCGCCACGGCCTCTTCCGGGCTGATGTGCTGGTTGGCCGGGGCCGGCCTGCGGGAGGCGCCCCCCTTGCGGGTGGCTGGCGTGCCGGTGCCCGGCCGCGTCCCGTTGCCGGCGGAAACGCGCCTGGTCGCGGGTTTGGCCGCCACCTTCCTTGTTGCGTTCTTGGGAGCCGCCTTGCGGGTGGCCGCCTTCTTCGCCACTGCCTTGCCGGCCGTCTTCCTGACCGCCGCGGGCGGGGCCTTCCGGGTGGCGGCTTTCTTCGGCGCAGCCTTGCTGGCAGTGCTCTTTCCGGGTGCCGCCTTTCGCGGCGCCGCCTTCTTCGCGACAGCTTTCTTGGGAGCAGCCTTTTTCGCGACCGCTTTCTTGGGGACGGCCTTCTTCGCCACAGCTTTCTTGGGGGCAGCCTTCCTGGAGGCCGCCTTCTTCGGGGCCGCCTTGCTCGCCGAAGCCTGCTTCGATGCGGTTGCGGACTTGGCGGCCGGCCCCTTGCCGGCGGCCTTCGCTGCAGCCGGGCGGACGGCCGTCCGGTTGATCGGGGTCTTGATGCCGGCCTTGCCGGCGGCGCTCTTCCTGGTCGCGCTGCTGCCGGCGGCTGCCTTCTTTGCCGCGGATTTCTTCGCGGCCGACGTGCGGGTCGTTGCCATGCGTCATCACTCCTGCGGTGGTCAGTGCAGCCTTGCCCGCGTTGGCATGCTCCACGCACGCGGCGGAAAGACCTGCACGTCCAGTATTGCGCGGGCATCTTGCGCTGTCATGCGCGATTGCCGCATGAAGCGGCGGGCAATTCAGGGTGGATAGGGCCCGCGCAGGGCGAGGACCTGCCGCTCGTGGCAGGCGAAGGCCTCGCGTGCGGGGTCGTAGTCCCACCGCTCGACGGTGCAGGCGTCGGCACTCTCGCCGGAACGCACCAGGTTGACCGAATTGGAGATGCCGCCGCGGACCCGGCGGGAGACGGCGGTTCCGGCCTGCACCACCCACAGCGGTCGGCCACCCGGCTCGGGCAGCGGACGCACGTAGGGCAGGTGGATATGGCCTCCCAGCACCAGTTGTGCCCCGGCGGTCGCCCATGCGCCGGCCGCCTGCGCGTGGCCGCGCAGCAGGTTGCGCCAGTCCGCCGGCTCGATCACCGCCATCGGCTGGTGCACCACCACGACCCGCAACTGGTCCGGTGTCGCCTGCCGCAGGCGCGACGCCACCCGTTCGACCTGCGCCGGCGAGACCTCGCCCTGCTTGTGCCGCCACCAGCGGGTGGTATTGACCCCGATCACCAGCCACCGGGCCGACGACCACACCGGCTCGAGGTCGCTGCCGAAGGCGGCGGCATAGCGCGCATACGGCGCGCGCAGGCGGGCGCCCAGGGCATACAGCGGGATGTCGTGGTTGCCGGGGATCGCCAGCGACGGCGAGGGCAGGCTGTCGACGAAGGCGCGCGCCGCGGCAAACTGCTTCGGGCGCGCACGTTGGGTCAGGTCGCCCGAGAGCACCACCAGCGCGGGCCGGACCGCCTCGGCCAGCCGACGCAAGGCCGCCAGCACCGGCGGTCGCTCCGTCCCGAAATGCGAGTCGGACAGGTGCAGCAGCACGCTCATGCGCGCCCCCGCTCCCGCGGCACCAGCAACCGCAGCGGCCGGGGGGCCACCCGGAAGTGCAGCGGCAGCGCCAGGCGACCGATTTCCCCGTCCAGCGCGACCTTGATCCGGTTGCGCCCGGGCACGGCGACGTCCAGCTCCGTGAAGGCGAAGCTGTCGACCTTCTCCGCGTCGCCCAGGTGCCCGAACAGCCCGCGCACCGCCGTGAGGATCATGTGCCAGCGCGCCAGCGGCGGCAGCATGATGCCGATGAGCTCACCACGCTCGAGCGCCTCGACCCCGGGGATCCCGATGCCTTCCAGTTGCAGGCGGTTGTCCCCCACGACCAGCGTAGTGCTGCGCCGAAGCTGCCGCCGGCCATCCCCGCTGAGCGACAGGCGCAGGTCGGGGTAGTCGCCGAGCAGCGCGCGCAGCCCGGAGAGCAGCGCGACCAGCCGGTGGCGCCCGAAGCGTCGCTTGTCCTGTTCGCGCCGTTCCAGCAGCGCGGGGTAGAGGCCGAGGCTGGCGTTCACCAGGAACACGCGGTCGTTGACCATTCCCAGCCGGACCGGGGTTTCCCGCGCGTCGAGCAGGCCGCGTATGCCCTTCCCGACGTCGCCCTCGGGCAGGCCGTGGCAGCGTCCGAAGAAATTGAAGGTGCCCTGCGGCAGCGCACCGAGCGGCACGCCGCCCGGAAGTACGGCCTGCACCACGGCGTTGATGGTGCCGTCGCCACCGGCGACCACCACGACGCCGTCCTGCGCCCGCGCCGCCTCGACCGCCTGCCCTGCCAGGCTGGCCAGCTCCCGCGGGTGTCGTGCGCAGAACAGCCGGTACGGATGTCCCACGGCATCGAGCGCGTCGCGGATGGCTTGTTCCGCAGTGCCGGCGTCGCCGCTGCCGGAGCGGCGGTTGAGCACCACGAAGAACGGTCGCTGGCGGTCTTGCGGCGAGGGCATGGACCTCCCTACATGCGTGGGCGGGAAAGCTCCGCAAGGAAGTGAGTGAACACCCTGGGCTCTATCAGCAGGGTGAAGACCACGCCGTAGGCCGCGCCCCACAGGTGCGCGCTGTGGTTGATGTTGTCGCGGCCGGCCCGGTCCATGTAGATCGAATAGCCCACGTAAAGCGCCGCATACAGCACGGCCGGCATCGGCAGCACGAACACGATGATGCGCGACCACGGCGCCAGCAGCACGAAGGTGAACAGCACCGCCGATACCGCACCGGAGGCGCCCAGGCTGTGATAGTTCGGGTTGCGCCGGTTCTTGAGGTAGGTGGGCAGGATCGAGGCGACCAGCGCGCCGATGTAGAACAGCAGGAACCCGAACCGGCCGAGCTCGGCGGCATAGAACTGCTCGATCAGCCGCCCGAAGAAGAACAGCGTGAGCATGTTGAACAGCAAATGGCCGAAATCGGCATGCACCAGGCCGTAGGTCACCAGCCGATGGTATTCGCGGTGGCGCTGGATCGCCGGGGGCCAGAGGATCAGGTCGTCCATCAGCCGCGGCTTGCCGAGCGCGAGGAACGAGACGACGCAGGTGACGGCGATGATGGCCAGGGTGATCATGATCGCTGGGGCTTCCTGGGAGCGGGCGGACCGTCCATCTTGGCGTCCGCCATGCGGCTTGTCGACTCGCGCGGCCACGGCTGCGGCACCAGGGCGTATCATGCGCGCCTTTACCCGCCCGCTCCCCACGGACACGCATGGAACCGCTCCGCTACCTGCATCTGGACGTCTTTGCCGCTACTTGTGGCGGCGGCAACCACCTTGGCGTGGTCACCGACGCACGTGGCTGGAGCGACGAGGAAATGCAGCGCTTCGCACGCTGGACGGCGCTGGTGGAAACCACCTTCCTGTTGCCGCCCTCGACGCCGCAGGCGAGCTACCGGGTGCGCATCTTCACGCCGCAGCACGAGATCCCGTTCGCCGGCCATCCCAGCGTCGGCAGTGCGCACGCGGCGCTGGCCTGCGGACTGGCCGCGCCGGTCGACGGGATGCTGTGGCAGGAATGCGGCGCCGGCGTGCTGCCGATCCGCGTGGAGGGCGAAGGCGATGCGCGCGACCTGCTGCTGAAGTCGCCCGGCGAGCGTCTGCTCGCCACCGGGTGTGAGGCACATCCGCTGCTCGCCGCGACGCTCGCCGGCATCGGACCCGGCGCGCTGCCGCCGGCGCTGGTCGACGGCGGCCGGCGCTGGTGGCTGGCCGAAGTCGCCGACGAGGCGAGCCTGCGCAGCTGGGCGCCCGACCA
>NZ_DASSES010000201.1:0-42727 GCF_035695185.1 Frateuria sp. | reverse complement strand
ATTCGTTCTTGTTGATGTGGTCGACCATCGCCGCCAGCGTGGTCGACTTGCCCGAGCCGGTCGGGCCGGTGACCAGGATCAGGCCCTGCGGCTGCTCGATCAGCTCGCGGAAGATGCGCGGCGCGCCCAGGTCTTCCAGCGTCAGCACTTCGGAAGGAATCGTACGGAACACCGCGCCGGCGCCGCGGTTCTGGTTGAACGCGTTGACGCGGAAGCGCGCCAGGCCCGGGATCTCGAACGAGAAGTCGGTTTCGAAGAACTCCTCGTAGTCGCGCCGCTGCTTGTCCGACATGATGTCGTAGATCAGCGAATGGACCTGCTTGTGTTCCAGCGGGGGGATGTTGATGCGACGCACGTCGCCGTCCACGCGGATCATCGGCGGCAGGCCGGCCGAAAGATGCAGGTCCGAGGCCTTGTTCTTGACCGAAAAGGCCAACAGTTCGGCGATGTCCATCGGGCGTTCCCCTTAACAACGTTCGTCTGGGTGGAAAAGCGGCACTGCACAGGGAACCGCCCGGGCATCGCGCCATCGCGCACGCCCATCGCCTTCGAGCCGGCCATCGACATCCCCCTTGGCAGCGAACCGATACTACCCGTGCGAATGGCTTTGCGGCCAGTGGGTTGGCGCCTCCGGCCGCTGAAACTGCGACCGCTTCCCGCCCGGGCTCCCCCTAGGAGCGCACCTGCGCGCAAGAGGGAGGCAGCAGGGTCGCGCGCAGGGGCGCTCCTGCGGGTGCGGGGCCCCGCTGACGCCCCGCTCCGGCGCTTCGGTTAAGGTATCGGGCCCCTGCAACATCCAAAGGACCGGCATGACACGACTTGCCTTCATCGGCGGCGGCAACATGGCGCGCAGCCTGATCGGTGGCCTGCTCAAGACGGGCGCCGCGGCGTCATCCATCCGCGTGGCCGAGCCGCAGGCGCAGGCCCGTGAGGCGCTCGCCCGCGAGTTCGGCGTGACCACCTTCGCCGAAAACCGGCTGGCCGCCGAAGGCGCGGAGATCCTGCTGCTGGCGGTCAAGCCGCAAATCATGCCGGCGCTCCAGGCCGAGCTGCGCGACGTTCTGCAGCGCCAGCGCCCGCTCCTGATCTCGATCGCCGCCGGCGTGCGGCTGGACCAGCTGGAACGGTGGTTCGGCGCGCACCTGGCCATCGTGCGCTGCATGCCCAACACGCCGGCCCTGATCGGCGCCGGCGCCACCGGCCTGTGCGCCAACGCCCGGGTCAGTCCGCCGCAGAAGGCGCAGGCGCAGCACATCCTGGATGCGGTGGGCCTGACCCGCTGGATCGAGAACGAGGCGTTGATGGATACCGTGACCGGATTGTCCGGTTCGGGTCCGGCCTATTTCTTCGCGCTGGTCGAGGCACTGGAGGACGCCGCGACCGCCCAGGGCCTGCCGCGCGAGACCGCCCGCGCCCTGGCCGCGCAGACCTGCCTGGGCGCCGGCCGCATGCTGGTCGAGAGCGGCGAGGCCCCGGGCGAACTGCGTCGCCGCGTGACCTCCCCCAACGGCACCACCCAGGCCGCCCTGGAAAGCTTCGCCGCCGATGGCCTGGCGCGCATCGCCGCCCATGCCGTGGCCGCCGCCACGCGTCGCGGGGCCGAACTGGCTGCCGAACTGGACGCCAAGGAGCCCCGCCCGTGATCTATCTGCTCAACGCGTTTTCCCTGCTGCTGGAGATCGCCTTCGACGTGCTGGCCACGTTGTTCGTCCTCCGCTTGCTCGCCGAGGCGGGGCGGGCCGATTTCCGCAACCCGGTCAGCCAGTTCGTCTATCGCTACACCAATCCGGTGCTGGCGCCGGTCCGGCGCGTGCTGCCCAACTGGCGCCGGGTCAACCTGGCGGCTTTGCTGGCGTGCTACCTGGTGATGCTGGTCAAGCGCGTGGTCCTGTTCGCACTGGTCGGCACGCTCCCGCACGTGGCCGGCCTGCTGGTGCTGGCGCTGGCCGACCTGCTCGACTTCGTACTGCTGTTCTACCTGGTGCTGGTGTTCGGCTGGTCGCTGCTGAGCATGTTCCAGGTCAGCCCGTACCATCCGGTGCTGGGCCTGGTCGAAGCGATCGTCGATCCGCTGCTGCGCCCGCTGCGCGGCAAGCTGGTCGTGGGCATGCTCGATTTCTCGCCGGCGGTGGTGATGATCGGCCTGCTGCTCGCCCGCATCCTGATCGCCGCGCCGCTGTTCGACTGGGGCAACCAGTTGGCGCGCGGGTTCTAGCCGCGCCCTCCTGCGGGAGCGCCCCCACCCCACCGGTCGCGCCCGGTCGGTCCGGGGCTCCTACAGGCAGCGGCTTGCCCACGCCGCAATGACCCGGTGCAGCTCGTCCAGCCCGTCGAACAGTGCGGCCGGACCCGGCTGCAGGATGATCGGCGACTTGACCTCGTGCAGCTCGCCGTCGCGCACGGCCGGAATCGCCTCCCAGCCCGGCCGCGCGGCCACCTTCTCCGGACGGAAGCGCTTGCCGCACCACGAGCCCAGGATGATGTCCGGTGCCCGCCGCACCACCTCGTCGCCATTGGCCAGGATGCGCTGTTTCGCCAGCGGCTCGCGTGCCAGCTCCGGGAACGCGTCGTCGCCGCCGGCAATGCCGATCAGCTCGGCCACCCAACGGATGCCGGTGATGATCGGCTCGTCCCATTCCTCGAAATAGACCCGGGGCCGTCGCGGCAATCGCGCAGCGTCGGCCCGCACCCGGGCGATGTGCGCCTCGGCGCGCTGCGCGTAAGCCTCGGCCTTTTCACAAGCGCCGACCATCGCTCCCAACCGGCGGATATAGGCCAGGATGCCCTCCACGCTGCGATGGTTGCTGATCCACACCTCCACGCCGGCCTTGATCAGCTCGCGTGCGATGTCGGCCTGGATGTCGGAAAAGCCGATCGCCAGGTCCGGCTCCAGCTTCAGGATCTCGCCGATCTTCGCGCTGGTGAACGCCGAAACCTTCGGCTTCTCCTTGCGCGCCCGGGGCGGGCGCACGGTGAACCCGGAAATGCCGACGATGCGGTGCTCCTCGCCCAGCGCATAGAGCACCTCGGTCGGCTCCTCGGTGAGGCAGACGATGCGCTGCGGGAACGCGTCCATCAATGCCCCAGCACGGTCACCGAAACCTTGCGCTGATGCGGCTCGCGGCGATGCTCCCACAGGTAGAGGCCCTGCCAGGTGCCCAGCTGCGGCTTGCCGCCGTGGACCGGTACGGTGAGGCTCACGCCGGTGAGGATCGCGCGCACGTGCGCCGGCATGTCGTCCGGGCCTTCGGCATCGTGTTCGAACAGGGAGTCGCCATCGCGAACAGCGCGCGCGAACCAGCGCTCCAGGTCCGCGCGCACGGTCGGGTCGGCGTTCTCGCAGAGCAATAGCGAGCAGCTGGTGTGCAGGGTGAAGACGTTGGCGATGCCGGTCTGCACATGGCTGGCGGCGATCGCCTCGGCCACCCTGGCAGTGATCTCGCTGAAGCCGCGCCCGCGCGTGTGCACGACGAAGCCGCTCTGGGCGACGTGCGGCGCGGGCTGGGCGTGGCTCACGGGTACAGCAGCCGGCTGGTCCAGGTCTGGCCGTGGCGGCTCCAGCGCACGCGCTCGTGCAGGCGGAATTGCGCGCCGTACCAGAACTCCACCATGTCCGGCTCGACCACGAAACCACCCCAGTGCGGCGGGCGCGGCACGTCGCGGCCTTCGTATTCATTCTCGCAACGCGCGACGCGCTGTTCGAAGGTATCGCGGTCCGGCAGCGTCTGCGACTGCAACGAGGCCCAGGCGCCGATCTGGCTGCCGCGCGCGCGACTGGCGAAATACGCGTCCGACTCCTCCGCGAGCAGCTTGCGCGCCACGCCCTCCACGCGCACCTGCACGCCCTGGCGCAGGTGCTTCCAGTGGAAGCACAGCGCGACCTGCGGGTGTGCGTCCAGTTGCACGCCCTTGTCGCTTTCGTAGTTGGTGAAGAAGCGGAAGCCGCGCTCGTCGGCGCCCTTCAACAGCACGATGCGCGAGCTGACCCGCCCGGCCGCGTCGGCGGTCGCCAGGTTCATCGCAGTGGGTTCGGGGTCGCCGCCGGCAGTGGCCTCGTCGAGCAGGCCGCGGAAGGTGTCCAGGATCTCGCGTTTGAGCATGACTCTTGCATCGTGGCGGCGCCGCGCCATCATGCGCGGATGACCAACGATGCTAGCACGCAGAACGTCGCCCTCGCCGGCCACCTGCTCGACCACTACGCCGGGCGCATCGCGCGTTCACGCCGCCCCTACATCCTCGGCCTGTCGGGCCTTCAGGGCAGCGGCAAAAGCACGCTGGCGCGGGTGATGAAAGCCGAGGCGGAATCCCGTGGCTGGCCCACCGACGTGCTCACGCTGGACGACTTCTACTACCCACGCAGCGAGCGCGAGACGCTGGCGCGCGAGGTGCACCCGTTGCTGCGCACGCGCGGCGTGCCGGGCACGCACGAGATCGAGCTGCTGCTCTCCGTGCTGGCCGCGCTGCCGCAGGCGTCGGAGAAGCTGCCGGTGACCTGGCCGCGTTTCGACAAGGGCCGCGACACCCGCGTGCCGCCCTCGCGCTGGCCCAAGGTCACGCGCCCGCCCCGGCTGGTCATCCTGGAGGGCTGGGCGCTGGGCCTGCGCCCGCAGCTGCAGGCGGCGCTGGAGCCGCCGGTCAACGCGCTCGAGCGCGAGGAGGACCCGGACTGCCGCTGGCGCCACTGGGTGAACAAGCAGCTGCGCGCCTACCAGCCGCTGTGGCGCAAACTCGATGCGCTGATCGTGCTGCAGGCGCCAAGCTGGGACGTGGTACGGCGCTGGCGCGGCGAACAGGAACAGCTCCTGCTCGCACGCAAGGCGCCGCTGGCCATGGACGCCGACGCGATGGTGCGCTTCCTGGCGCATTTCGAACGCCTGAGCCGGCACGCGCTGGCCACCCTGCCCGCCCTGGCCGACAGCGTGGTCGAGTACGACGAGGATCGCCACGTCACCGGCCTGGCGCACGCCTGATCGAAGCCGCTCCGGCGAATTCCCGAAGACGCCTGCTAGGGCTCCCTACCCAGCAAGGCGGCATAGCCCGAACGCGCATCCGGCCAGAGCGGGCTCCAACCGCTCGCCCGCAACCGCGCATTGCTGAGCCGTTTGCTGCCCACGCCCGTGGGGGGCGCACCCTCGGCCGGCAGGGGCGCGCCAGCGAGCGACGCCAGGCGGTCGTACAGCACATGCAGCGGCAGCGGCGTGTCGTCCACGCCCAGATAGAGCGGCCGTGCACCGGACAGAAACGAAAGATGGGCAATCGCCCCGGCGGCGTCCTCGACGTGGATCCGGTTCGCCCAGTGCGGCCGCTCACGGGGCACGGCCACCCTCCCTGCGCGCAAGCGCTCGATCAGCTGCAACCGGCCCGGTCCGTACAGGCCGGCCAGGCGCAACGCCGTCGAGGGCACGTCCTGGGTGGCCAGCCAGCGCTCGGCTTCGAGCAGGACGGCGCCGTTGAAGCCGGGCGGCGCGGGTGGCGTGTCCTCGTCCACCCACCCCCCATCCTGGTCCCCGTAGACCGCGCTGGACGAGACGAACAGGACGCGCGCCAGCCGGCTCCGGTTCAACCGCTCGAGCAAGCCGCGCAGGCCGTCCAGGAACACCGCCTCGTACACCGCCCGCTCGCGGGCGCCCGGGGCTGGCAGGTAGACCAGTCGGGTGATGTCTTCGGGTAGAGGCCCGAGCGTAGCGGGCGCGGTGAGATCGCCAGCGAGCCAGTGGAGACCGTCGCCGCCCTCCGCCGGGGGGCACCGGCGCAAGGCGAATACCGTGTGCCCAGCGGCCCGCAGACGCCGCGCCACGCGCAGGCCGACATCGCCGCAACCGGCCAGCAAGACGCGTTCGCCCGTGGTTGCTAGCATGCGCGCATGAACCCCTCGTGCAACCTGTTCGTGATCGGCCCGACCGGTGCCGGCAAGACGTCGATCGGCCGACGCCTCGCCGCGCATTATGGCCTGCCGTTCCTGGATCTCGACCAGGAGATCGAGCGCCACTGCGGCGTGGACGTGCGTTGCGTGTTCGAGATCGAGGGCGAGGCGGGCTTCCGCCAGCGCGAGAGCGCGCTGCTCGATGAACTCAGTGCGCGCGCCGGCGTGCTGCTGGCCACCGGCGCCGGCGCCGTACTGGACCCGGGCAACCGCAGGCACCTGGCCGAACGCGGCTTCGTGCTCTGGCTCGACACCACCGTGGAGCAGCAGCTCGACCGCCTGGCGCGCGACAGCAAGCGTCCCCTGCTGGCGGGCGAGGATCGCCGCGGAAAGCTGGAGGCCATGGCGCAGGTCCGCGCACCGCTCTACCGCGAGATCGCCGACCTGCGCATGCCCGGCGAGCACGAAGGCGTGGCCAGCGCGAGCGAGCGCTGCCTGGCCCTGCTCGACCGGCACTGGCAACGGCAGCGGGCCGCATGAGCGGGACCGACGTCCAGACGGTCGAGGTCGCGCTCGATGCCCGGCGCTACCCGGTGTGGATCGGTCGTGGCCTGCTCGGCGACGCTGGCCGCTGGCGCGCGCGTCTTCGGGGACGCCACGCACTGGTGGTCAGCAACACCACCGTGGCCCCGCTCTATCTCGATCGGGTCGCGCGGGGCCTCGATGGGTTGCACTGGTCGAGCTTCCTGCTCGAAGACGGCGAGGCACACAAGAACTTCGGCAACGTGGGCCGCGCGCTGGAGGCGCTCGCCACCCTGGGTGCGACCCGCGATGCCTGCGTGGTCGCGCTGGGCGGCGGCGTGGTCGGCGACCTCGCCGGCTTCGCGGCAGCCTGCTGGATGCGCGGCATCGACTTCATCCAGATGCCGACCACATTGCTCGCGATGGTCGACTCCTCGGTTGGCGGCAAGACCGGCGTAAACCTGCCGGCCGGCAAGAACCTGGTCGGCGCCTTCCACCAGCCGCGCGCGGTGGTGGCCGACATCGACACCCTGGCAAGCCTGCCCGACCGGGAATACCGCGCGGGGCTGGCCGAGGTGGTCAAGGGCGCGGCGATCGGCGATGCGGGGTTCTTCGCCTGGCTGGAGGCGCACGTCGACGCCCTTGCGGCCCGCGACACCACCACCGTGATCGAGGCGATTGCGCGCAAGGTGCGATACAAGGCCGGCGTGGTCGCGCGCGACGAGACCGAACAGGGTGAGCGCGCCCTGCTCAACCTCGGCCATACCTTCGGCCACGCGCTCGAAACGGCGGGCCACTACACGGCATTGCTGCATGGCGAGGCGGTCGCCATCGGCATGGTGCTGGCAGCCCGCCTGTCCGAGCGGCTGGGCATGGGCGGTCCGGCCGACACCGCGCGCCTGCAGCAACTGCTCGCCCGCCTCGGCCTGCCGGCCGGGGTGCCCGCGGGTTCCGATGCGGAGCAACTGCTCGGGCTGATGCGCCTGGACAAGAAGAACACGGCCGGCACGCTTCGCCTGATCCTGTGGCGCGGCATCGGGCGGGCGGAGATCGTCGCCGGGGTCGACCCGGAGGCCGTGCTCGCGGTGCTGCACGCGGCCGTGTCCGAGGCTTCGCCCGCCCCGACGCGGGGACTCTGAGCTCCCGGGATTGTTCCGCGCAGGCGGTGGGCCAAGGCACGCGGCGGGAGTTGCGCGGACTGTGCGGTCGCCCCCGTGGCGACAAGACCAAAGCCGCGGCGGCGGCAACCGATGGGCCATGCATATCCGCCAGCGCCGACCTGCACGCTCGCCAGCATCGCCGTGGCCTTCTAGAATGTCGCGCTTGCGGCCCCCTGCCGCACCATCACGGACACCATGCGCCTCTACCTGCAAACCATGCCCGCCTCGGCCGAGGCGCCGCGCTATGTGCAGATCGTGCTCGAGCAGGATCTGCTGGGCGGCTGGACCCTGTACCGCGAAAGCGGCACCCAGGGCGGCAGGGCCACGCTCAAGCGCGAACAGTTCCTCGAGCGCGACGCGGCCATCGCGGCGTTCGAGAAGGCGCGCGACACCCAGCTGAAGCGCGGCTTCCGCGTGATGTTTGCCCAGGGCCTGGATGGCCCGCACGGACGCTGACATGACCGTCGCACTCCAGAACGACCGCTTCCTGCGCGCGCTGCGCCGGGAACCCACCGACACCACCCCGATCTGGGTGATGCGCCAGGCCGGCCGCTACCTGCCCGAGTACCGCGCCACGCGCGAGCGGGCCGGCAGCTTCATGGGCCTGGCACAGAACCCCGAGTTCGCCTGCGAAGTGACGCTGCAGCCGCTGGGGCGCTTCGAGCTCGACGCGGCGATCCTGTTCTCGGACATCCTCACCATTCCGGACGCGATGGGCCTGGGCCTCTCGTTCGCGCAGGGCGAGGGCCCGCAATTCGCGCGTCCCGTGCGCAATGCGACCGACATCGCGCGGCTGGCCGTGCCGGACATGGACGGTGAACTGCGCTACGTGATGGATGCGGTACGGTTGATCCGCAGGGAGCTTGCCGGCCGCGTGCCGCTGATCGGTTTTTCCGGCAGCCCGTGGACGCTTGCCTGCTACATGGTCGAGGGCCATGGCTCGCGCGATTTCGCCACGCTCAAGGCGATGTGCTGGAACGAGCCGAAACTCGCCCACCAGCTGCTGGACACACTGGCACGCGCGGTGGCCAGCTACCTTGCGGCGCAGGCCGCCGCCGGTGCGCAGGCGCTGATGGTGTTCGACACCTGGGGCGGCTTGCTCGGTCCCTCGCCGTTCCGCGAATTTTCGCTGCGCTACATGAGCCAGATCGTGGCCGCGTTGAAGGCCGACCCGCACGCCCGCGAGCTGCCGGTGATCCTCTTCTCCAAGGGTGCGCACTCGCAGCTGGCCGCGATGGCCGATACCGGCTGCGCCGCCCTCGGCGTTGACTGGACCATCGATCTCGCCGACGCCCGCCGCGCCGTCGCGGGCAAGGTCGCGCTACAGGGCAATCTCGACCCGGCCATCCTGCGCGCCGGTCCCGAGGTCATCCGCCGCGAGGCGCGTGCCGTGCTGGAAAGCTATGGCAACCACCCGGGCCACGTCTTCAACCTGGGCCACGGCATCACGCCGGAGGTCGAGCCCGACCACGTCAAGGTCCTGGTCGACGAGGTGCACGCGTACGGTCGTCGCCTGCGGGAGGGCTGACGGTGGCCTGGCTGATCACCAAGTACCTGGTCACCGCTGCCGTCGTGGTTCTGGTGTCTGAAGCCGCCAAGCGCAGCGACCGCCTGGGCGGCCTGCTCGGCGCGCTGCCGATGGTGACCCTGCTGGCGCTCATCTGGCTCTACCTGGAGCACCAGTCGGCCCGGAAGATCGCCAACCATGCCTGGTACACCTTCTGGTACGTGCTGCCGACGCTGCCGATGTTCCTGGCCTTTCCCGCCCTGCTGCCACGGCTCGGCTTCTGGTTCACCCTGCTCGCCTGCGCCGCCATCACGGTGGTGTGCTTCGGCCTGTTCGCGCTGGCCGTGCGGCGGTTCGGGATCGAGCTGCTCTAACCCGCGACACCCGCTTAGCACAGGCCCGCTTGCCCTGTCCATACCTCGGGCGCATGATGGGGCCGCCGGCGACTGGCCGGTCGGCAAAAGGCATGGGGGTGCCGTTATGTCGCGAGTCAATCCTTTCAGCACGCCAGGTTCGGTCGACAACGAGACCGCGGCGCCATCCGCACGGCAATACCACTTCCGCCCACCGACGACGCTGGGCAACGGCCTGCGCGGCGCGCTCGCCGCGTTTGTCCTGCTCACGCTTGCGCTACTCGGCGTCATGGCCTACGGGCTGCAGTTGCTCCAGCAGGGAATCGCCGGGGGGATCACCGCGGAACTCCAGAACCAGCTCGATCGCGCCGGCTGGCTCCAGCTGAACCTGTTCCGCCTGCAACTGGTGCTCATGCTGGCCTGCTACATCTGGGCCGGCTGCTGGATCCACCGGGTCGCCTGCAACGTGCGGGCGCTGGGCGCGCGGGGCCTGGACGATCCGCCCGGCTGGGCGGTCGGCTGGTACGCCGTCCCGGTCATGAACCTCGTGCGGCCACTGCGTGCGATGACGCAAATCTGGCTGGCCTCGCAGTCGCCGGCGCGCTGGCAGAAGCTCGGCACGCCATCGCTGCTGCGCGCATGGTGGGTGTTCTGGATCGCCGGCAACCTGTCGTACTGGTTCGTCACCCAGTACCTGCGGCCCGAGCACACGTTCGAGGGGCTCCACACCCAGCAACTGTTGCTGCTCTGCGGACAGGGCCTCAACCTGGCCGCCGCGGCCCTGTTCCTGCTGGTCGTGACGGGCCTGACCCGCATGCAGGTCGAGCAGCACGAGCACCAGCAGGCGGTGCCGCCGCTGCAGGCGACGTCGCTGGCCGACGCCTTCGTGGCCTGAATCGCCTGCAAGCTGGTCGATCCGAAGGCCCCGGCTCGCGAGCCGGGGCCTTCGGCTGTCTGCGCACGGCAGGCCGATGGAAGGCTGCGCTTGGGGCGATCACCCGCGCCCCGTACAATCACCGGCTCACCTTTCATGACGCGCGCGCCACATGGTGCGCATCGCGAGCCTCCGATGGACAAGAGTTTCGAGCCCGGCCAGATCGAATCGAAGTGGTACGCCCACTGGGAACAGCGCGGGGCCTTCAGGCCCACGGGCCGGGGCGAGCCCTACTGCATTCTGCTGCCGCCGCCGAACGTCACCGGCACGCTGCACATGGGCCACGCGTTCCAGCAGACCGTGATGGACATGCTGATCCGCTACCAGCGCATGCGCGGGATGAACACGCTGTGGCAGGTCGGTACCGACCATGCGGGCATCGCCACCCAGAAGATCGTGGAAAACCAGCTCGCTGCCGAAGGCAAGAGCCGCCACGACCTGGGGCGCGAGCCCTTCATCGACCGGGTCTGGCAGTGGAAGGAAGAATCGGGCTCCACCATCACCAACCAGATGCGCCGGCTGGGCGTGGCCGCCGACTGGTCGCGCGAGCGCTTCACCATGGACGAGGGGCTCTCGGCCGCGGTGCGCAAGGTGTTCGTCGAGTGGTACCGCGCAGGACTGATCTACCGCGGCAACCGCCTGGTGAACTGGGACCCCGCGCTGGGCACGGCAGTGTCCGACCTCGAGGTCAACAACGTCGAGCGTGAAGGCCACATGTGGTCGATCCGCTACATGACGGCCGACGGCGCCGGCTCCGTGGTGGTCGCCACCACGCGACCGGAAACCATGCTGGGCGACGTCGCGGTGGCGGTCCACCCGGAGGACGAGCGCTACGCGCACCTGATCGGCACGAAGCTGCACCTGCCGCTGAGCGGACGCGAGATCCCGGTGATCGCCGACGACTACGTCGATCGCGAGTTCGGCACCGGCTGCGTGAAGATCACCCCGGCGCACGACTTCAACGACTACGCGATCGGCCAGCGCCACAAGCTGGAGCCGATCAACATCTTCACGCTGGACGCCAAGGTCAACGACAACGCCCCGGAGAAATACCGCGGCCTGGACCGCTACGAGGCACGCAAGGCCGTGCTGGCCGACCTGGAGGCCACCGGCCTGCTGGTCGAGACCAAACCGCACAAGCTGCAGGTGCCGGTGAGCCAGCGCTCGGACGCGGTGATCGAGCCGATGCTGACCGACCAGTGGTTCGTCGACCTCACCTCCGGGGTGCTGGCCGACGGCCGCCCGGGCGGTCGCACCGCAATCACCGAGCCGGCGCTGGAGGCGGTGCGTTCGGGCGCCATCCGCTTCGTGCCGGAGAACTGGACCACCACCTACACGCAGTGGCTGGAAAACATCCAGGACTGGTGCATCAGCCGCCAGCTCTGGTGGGGCCACCGCATCCCCGCCTGGTACGACGAGGCGGGCAACATCTTCGTCGGCGAGGACGAGCGGGACGCGCGCCGCCATGCCACCACCGAGCCGGTCGGCTCCCTGCGCCAGGACGAGGACGTGCTCGACACCTGGTTCTCCTCGGCGCTGTGGCCGTTCTCCACGCTCGGCTGGCCGATGCAGGGGCCGGTGAAGAACGAGCGCGGCGAGGTGGTCGCCAACTGGGAACAGGACAAGCTGTTCCTTCCCAGCGCGGTGCTGGTCACCGGTTTCGACATCATCTTCTTCTGGGTCGCGCGCATGGTCATGGCGACCCTGTACTTCACCCGGCAGGTGCCCTTCCGCGAGGTCTACATCAACGCCATCGTGCGCGACGCCGAAGGCCAGAAGATGTCCAAGTCCAAGGGCAACACGCTCGACCCCCTGGACCTGATCGACGGCATCGCGCTGGAGCCGCTGGTGGAGAAATCCACCCGCTCGCTGCTGATCCCGCAGGTGCGCGAGAAGGTCGAGAACCGCATCCGCAAGGACTATCCCGCCGGCATCCCCTCGATCGGCACCGACGCGCTGCGCTTCACCTTCGCCGCACTGGCCAGCTACAGCCGCACGATCAACTTCGACATCAAGCGCGCCGAAGGCTACAAGGCGTTCTGCAACAAGCTGTGGAACGCGGCGCGGTTCGTGCTGATGAACCTGCCCGAGGGCACCATCGAGGCGCCGGCCGGCGCGCCGGCGACCGAGGCGGAGCGCTGGATCCGCACGCGTCTCAAGCAGACCTTGACCGAGGTCGAGGAGCACTTCGCCACCTACCGCTTCGACCTGCTGGCGCAGGCGCTCTACGAGTTCGTCTGGAACGAGTACTGCGACTGGTTCCTCGAGCTTTCCAAGCCCGCGCTCAACGGTGCCGATGCCGCAGCGGCCGCCTCCACCCGTCACACCTTGCTGGTGGTACTGGAGACCGTGCTGCGCGCGCTGCATCCGGTCATCCCGTTCATCACCGAGGAGATCTGGCAGGCGGTGGCGCCGCGGCTGGGCATCCAGGCCTCGAGCATCATGGAGCGGCCCTGGCCGAAGGCCGCCGGATTGCCGGCCGACGAAGCGGCGAGCGCCGAGATCGAGTGGTTCAAGGCCGTGCTCTCGGGCGTCCGCCGGATCCGTTCGGAAATGAACATCGCGCCCGGCAAGACCATCCCGCTGCTGCTCGCCGGTGGCGAACCGGCCGACCGCACGCGTACCGCCAAGTTCGCTCCGCAGATCGCCTTCCTCGCCCGTACCGACACGCCGCAGTGGATCGAGCCCGGCGCCGAAGAGCCGGCCGCGGCCGCGGCGGTGGTCGGCAGCCTGCGCGTGCTGATCCCGCTGGCCGGGCTGATCGATCTCACCGCCGAGAAGGCGCGCCTGGCCAAGGAAATCGCCCGCATCGAAGGCGAGATCAAGAAGTGCGAGGGCAAGCTGGGCAACGCCAGCTTCGTGGCCAACGCACCGGCCGAGGTGGTGGCGCAGGAGCGCCAGCGTATCGTCGACTGGGGCACGCAGCTGGAAGCCCTGCGCGAGCAGGCCCGCAAGCTGGGCTGAGCCCGGCATCATCGCGAGCATCACCTGTAGGAGGGCACCTGTGCGCGACCGGCACCAGCAGGTCGCGCACAGGTGCCCTCCTGCAATCCACCCTCAGCGAGGCGCCGCTTCGCGATCCAGCGCCATCACGATCGCATCCTCGCGCCCACCCTTGGCCGGGTAATAGCGCGGGCGCCGGCCGATCTCCTTGAACCCGACCGAGGCATAGAGCTGCTGCGCCACCGGGTTGGATGGACGGACTTCCAGGAACACCCGTTCGGCTCCGCTCCAACGCGCCACGTCGAGCAGCCGGCCGAGCAGGTGCCGGCCCAGGCCGCGGCCGCGCCAGTCGGGCCCGATGCACAGGTTGAGCACGTGTGCCTCGCCGGCGGCCACCGAGAGAATGCCGTAGCCGGCCACCTCGCCTTCGCAGCAAAGCACCCAGCACGGGTGCCCGGCCTTCAGGCAGTCGCTGAAGATGCCGGACGACCACGGGAACTCGTAGGAGGCGGTCTCCAACGCGCTGACCGCAGCCACATCCTCGCGCCGCATCGCACGGATCTCGATGCGCGGGCGCGCCACGGCAACCATCACACGCTTTCCGCCAGCGCACGCCGCAGTTGGCGCAGCGCGGTCCACAGCCGGCGCTTGCCGGCACCGCCGGCGAGCACCTCGTGCGGCGCGTCCGCCAGCACGATCTGCGCGTGGTTCATCACCGCCGCGGGCAACTCGCGGCCCAGCGCATGCGCCTGCGCCTGGCCGAACACCAGGTAGGCACGTACGGGCGGCACGGCGGTGACGGGGCGGCCGTCCTTGACCAGGATGCGGCCGGCGCGCGCCACCTCGGGACCGTAAGCGGCCAGCGCACGGCCGAGCAGGTCCAGTTCACGCGCGGCGCACCCCTCCGGCAACACCACCAGGCAGGAGGCCGGCGAGGGCACCGGTGTGGCCACCGCTTCGGCCGCTTCGGCCGCTTCGGCCGGCGAGGCCGTCGTCGTCCGCCGGACCCACGGTGTCACGCCCAGCACGCGCAGCACCCGCGTGCGCCGGGAAACGGTACCGCGGCTGGCCGGCGCTGCGCTCATGGGCGGGCGCGACGGGTCCGCCGGCGATGCGCGGCGCGGCCCCACAGGGTCACCACCGGGCCGGACAGCAGATACAGCGTGAACACCACGAACAGCACCCGCGGCGGATCGATCAGGAACGGCACCAGGATCAGCACCGCCACCAGCACCCACAGGAACGGTACGCGGTCGCGCTCGCCCATCGGCAGCGACTTGAAGCTGTAGTAGCGGAAGCGGCTGACCATCAGCAGTCCCACCACCACCGCCATGGCCAGCGTGAGGAAGCACAGGCTCGGACCGGGCACCTGGAACTTTTCCATGGTCCACACGAAGGACATGCACACGGCGGCGGCTGCCGGGCTGGCCAGGCCCTGGAAGTAGCGCTTGTCGATCACCCCGACCTGGGTGTTGAAGCGGGCCAGGCGCAAGGCGCCGCAGGCGGCATACAGGAAGGCCGCGGCCCAGCCGATCTTGCCCCACACCGGCCCGTAGTCGCGCAGCGAGGACAGCGACCAGTTGTACATCACCAGCGAAGGCGCCAGGCCGAAGCTGACCAGGTCCGACAGCGAGTCGTACTGCACGCCGAACTCGC
Source organism: Frateuria sp. (assembly GCF_035695185.1). GTDB lineage: Bacteria > Pseudomonadota > Gammaproteobacteria > Xanthomonadales > Rhodanobacteraceae > Frateuria_A. Next base: position 27,789 of record NZ_DASSES010000201.1, on the reverse strand, counting down.
TCTGCGTTCCGGTCAACCGCGCCACGCGCCCGTCCATGCCGTCCAGCAGCGCCGCCACGAACACGGCGATCGCCGCTTCGGTGAAGCGATGCCCGATGCTCGCGACCACCGCGTAGTAGCCGGCGAACATCGCCGCCGTGGTGAACAGGTTCGGAAGCAGGTAGATGCCCCGGTGGCGGGGCGTGCGGACTGGCGTGTTCTCGCTCATGCAACGATCCGTGACGGAATGCGCGAGAGTGTAAACCATCGCCCGTCGGCGGCCTCCGTATGCTTGAGTCCGATCCTGCGGAGTGTTAACTAGTGCCGGGGCCCCACGCCCTCCGGAGAATCCCATGCGCCGCATTCCCCTCACCCTCGTGTTGCTGCTGCTCGCGCCCGCGGTTGTCGCGCAGGTGTACAAATGGACCGACTCGCAGGGGACCGTGCACTACTCCGAGATCCCGCCGCCGCAGGGCACGCCCTACAAGCGCGTGACGCCCACCGGCAGCGCGCAGCCCGTGGCGCCTCCCCCCGGGCAGGCCGCGGAGCCGGCCCCGGAGGCTGACGGTTCGGACAGCGCGCCGGTGGCCGACACCCCCGAAAACCGCTCCAAGCTGTGCAGTTCGCTCAAGGCCAATCTCGACCTGCTCAAGGGGCACGGCGCAGTGGTCATGGAGCAGAACGGCAAGTCCGTCGCCCTGGACGATGCCCAGCGCAGCAAGCAGATCGCGGTGGCCGAAAAGCAGTACCAGCAGTTCTGCAGCCAGTAGGCGCTCGCGCGGGCGCATGCCGCGCGTAAGCCGGGCGGTGGCCAACGTATAATCGGCCTCTTTGTCCCCGGATTGCCCGCCATGCGCCTCAGCCAATTCCACCTGGCCACCGTCAAGGAAGTCCCCGCCGACGCCGAAATCGCCAGCCACCGGCTGATGCTCCGCGCCGGCATGATCCGCAAGCTGGCCTCGGGCCTGTACACCTGGGCGCCGCTGGGCCTGCGCGTGCTGCGCAAGGTCGAGAACGTGGTGCGCGAGGAAATGGACCGCGCCGGCGCCATTGAATTGCTGATGCCCGCGGTGCAGCCCCGGGAGCTGTGGGACGAAACCGGCCGCTGGGAGAAATTCGGCGGCCAGTTGCTGAAGATCAAGGACCGCAAGGACCAGGAGTTCTGCTTCGGGCCGACCCACGAGGAAGTCATTACCGACTTCGCGCGCAACGAGCTGAAGAGCTACAAGCAGCTGCCGGTCAACTTCTACCAGATCCAGACCAAGTTCCGTGACGAGATCCGCCCGCGGTTCGGGGTGATGCGCGCCCGCGAATTCCTGATGAAGGATGCCTATTCCTTCCACCTTTCGCCCGATTCGCTGTCCCACACCTACGGCGCCATGTACCAGGCTTACTCGCGCGTATTCGAGCGGTTGGGCCTGAAGTTCCGCGCGGTGCAAGCCGACACCGGGGCGATCGGCGGCAACGCCAGCCATGAATTCCAGGTGCTGGCCGATTCCGGTGAGGATGCGATCGCCTTTTCCGACGGCTCCGATTACGCGGCCAATATCGAGAAGGCCGAGGCCCTCGCGCCGTCCGGCGGGCGACCCGCGCCGCATGCGCCACTCGAGCGCGTGGATACCCCCACGCAGAAAACGATCGCCGACGTCAGCGCATTGCTCGGTGTTTCGCCGCAGCAATGCATCAAGACCCTGCTGCTGCGCGGCCGCGACGGGCTGGTCGCGGTTTGCCTGCGCGGTGACCACGACCTCAATGAGATCAAGGCAGGCAAGCTGCCCGAGCTGACCGACGAGCCGGTGCTTGCCTCCGAGGAAGAGATCCTGGCGGCGACCGGTACGCGCCCGGGCTTCATCGGCCCGGTCGGTCTGCCGGATGCCATTCCGGTGATCGTCGACCGTAGCGCCGCCGTGCTGGCCGATTTCGTCTGCGGCGGTAATGCCGATGGTACCCATTACACCGGCGCGAACTGGGATCGCGACGCGCGGATTACCCGCGTGGAGGACATCCGCCAGGTGGTCGAGGGTGATCCATCGCCCGACGGCCATGGCACGCTGCACCTGGCGCGTGGCATCGAGGTCGGCCACATTTTCCAGCTTGGCCAGAAATACGCCCAGGCGCTTGGTGCCACGGTGCTGGACGACCAGGGCAAGGCCCAGGTAATGACGATGGGTTGCTACGGCATCGGTGTCAGCCGGATCGTGGCAGCCGCGATCGAGCAATCGCACGATGAGGCCGGGATTATCTGGCCCGAAGCCATGGCCCCCTGGCGCGTGGCCGTCTGCATCATCAACCCCAAAGGCCTGCCGGGCGTGCGCGAGGCCGCCGAAGGCCTTTACCGCAAACTGGAGGAGCGCGGCATCGAAACGGTGCTGGACGACCGCGGCCTGCGCCCCGGCCAGATGTTTGCGGACCTCGAATTGATCGGCATTCCGCACCGCGTCGTGGTAAGCGAACGGGGCCTCGCCGCCGGCACGCTGGAATACCGCCGTCGTGGCGAAACTGAAAACCGCGCCATTAGCGAGGACGAATTGTTCACGCTGCTGGCGTGAAAGTAACAGGCCATTGCCACTGCACGGCTAATTACTGTGCAGCCCAGTTCGGCAATCGGCCGGGCGATTTTTTGCGCTGTACCGCATTATTCCGCCCCGGGATAATCAGCGTTTTGCAATTGCCACCGCCATTGGGCGAGAATGCCTCCGACAGGAAGCACCGCTCTCATGACGAGAGGCAAAAACACATAATCGAAGACTTATCCGGAGCCCACGCATGGCAGTCGACATCAAGAACCTCAATCACAACCAGCTCAATGAACTGATCACCAAGGCGCAGGCGCGCCAGAACGAGCTGCGCAAGGAGAAGGTCGCCAAGCTGCGCGAGAAAATCCATGCCATGGTCAAGGCCGAGGGCTACGCCATGGAAGATATCTTCGGCGGCACCCGCAAGGCTCGTCGCAGCACCGGCACCGTGGCGCCGAAGTACCGCAATCCGGCCAATCCGGAACAGACGTGGTCCGGCCGCGGCAAGCGTCCGCGCTGGTTCAACGACGCGCTGAAGGCCGGCAAGAAGGAAAAGGATCTGGCGATCTGACCGATCGATTGCCGTGAGATGCAAGGACACCGGCCTCGTGCCGGTGTCTTTTTTTTGTAGGTTGGCCGTCGGCCTCTGGAGCAGCGGCGGTGAAGGTGCAATACCGCCAAGGGCGAGGCCAAGCGAGGGACCCCGACTCAGGCGCTGCCCCGAAGGCTACGGGGAAGGCAGGCAGTCCCTCGCGGACGGTGCCGGCCTCACGCAGCCGTGCCGCCGACCGTCATGCCATCGATCTTCAGCGTCGGCTGGCCCACGCCGACCGGCACGCTCTGGCCATCCTTGCCGCACACACCGATGCCCTCGTCGAGCTTGAGATCGTTGCCGATCATGGACACGCGGGTAAGCACCTCCGGGCCCGAGCCGATCAGCGTGGCGCCCTTGACCGGGGCGGTGAGCTTGCCGTCCTCGATCAGATAGGCCTCGCTGGCGGAGAACACGAACTTGCCGCTGGTGATGTCGACCTGGCCGCCTCCGAAGTTGACCGCGTAGAGGCCGCGCTTGACCGAGGCGATGATCTCGGCCGGGTCGTGCGAACCGGCGCGCATGTAGGTATTGGTCATGCGCGGCATCGGCAGTTGGGCGAACGATTCGCGGCGGCCGTTGCCGGTCGGCTTCATGCCCATCAGGCGCGCGTTCAACTTGTCCTGCATGTAGCCGGTGAGGATGCCGTCCTCAATCAGCGTGGTGCATTCGGTCGGCGTGCCTTCGTCGTCCACGCTGAGCGAACCGCGACGGTTGGGCAGGGTACCGTCGTCGACCACGGTGACGCCGGGGGCGGCCACGCGCTGGCCGAGGCGCCCGGCGAAGGCGGAGCTTCCCTTGCGGTTGAAGTCGCCCTCCAGGCCATGGCCGATCGCTTCATGCAGCAGCACGCCCGGCCAGCCGGGGCCGAGCACCACGGTCATCTGCCCCGCCGGGGCGTCGATCGAATCGAGATTGACCAGCGCCTGGCGCACCGCCTCCTCGGCGAAGGCCAGCGCGCGGCCGTTCTCGATCAACTCGCGGTAGCCATAGCGACCGCCGCCACCGGCGCTGCCCTGCTCGCGCCGGCCGCCCGCCTCGGCGATGACCTGCACGTTCAGCCGCACCAGCGGCCGCACGTCGGCCGCCAGCGTCCCATCGGCACCGGCCACCAGCACCGTGTCCATGGTCGAGGCCAGGCTGACGATCACCTGCTGGACGCGCGGGTCACGCGAGCGCGCGTACGCGTCCACCTCGCGCAGCAGCGCGATCTTGTCTGCGTTGGGCAGGCTCTCGACCGGATCCAGCGCCGGGTAGAGCTGGCGCGCGCCGTTGAGCGCCAGCGGCTTGCCGGCGCCCTGCCCGCCCTGGGCGATCGCCCGCGCGGCCTTCGAAGCCTCCAGCAGCTGCGGCAGCACGATCTCGTCGGAGTAGGCGAAGCCGGTCTTCTCGCCGCTGATGGCACGCACGCCCACGCCCTGTTCGATGGAATGGCTGCCGTCCTTGACGATGCCCTCCTCCAGCAGCCAGGACTCGCTGCGCGAGTGCTGGAAATACAGGTCCGCCGCGTCGATGCCGGGCCCCATCAACTGCGTGAACACGCGCTCGAGGTCGGTGGTGGCCAGGCCACCGGGGACCAGCAGCTTGTTCTCGACGTGGGCGATCAGGGAATCCATGGAGCGGGAACCTTGGGGCGAAAGGGGTGACTATCCCACATGGGGCCGGTCCGGAGCTTTAAAAGCCGGCCGGACGGACTTCAGCGGACCGCTAGTGCCCGGCGCTCGTCGCTGGTGCGGGCGCGGATGAGGGAGTGGCCGGCGCGGACTGCGCCTCGTGCTTCTCGACCAGCGTGAACACCGGTTTCTCCCAGCTGCCGGTGACGTGGTAGCGCGCGCTCGCGGCCTTGTTCAGGCCCTTGCCGAGCAGCCCCTGCACGGCAAAGCCGGCAGCCGCGCCGACCGGCCCGGCGACGACCGCGCCGACTACCGGCAGGCTGTTGCCTACATGCGGCACCACGTAGACCTGCTGGTCGTAGTCGCGTGCACGCAGGCCGGTGCGCCCGTGGATATCGATGTCGGCGGCGGGGCCACGCATTTTCAGGTTGTCGGTGCTGGCGTTGCCGCCGGCGAAACGGAAGTCGCCCTTGATCGAGTCGAACGCCAGGCCCTTGCCGAACACGTCGCCGAAGTCGAGCGTGAGTCGCCGTGGCAGCTCGGCCACGGAGACCAGGCCGAACAGGCGCCCGACGCCGGGCGCCACCTCTGGAATGCGGCCGTGGCTCACGTCGATGGCCAGCGTGCCGTCCATGTTGGCCAGCGCGAAGGAGGTCGGCGCCCCGGGCCAGCGCGCGTCCAGGACCGCGTGGGTCTTGCCACCGTTGAACAGGCCCTCGTAACCGAATGCGTTGAGCATGCTGCCCAGGTTCTGCGCGGCGAAATCGATGCGCATGTGCGTGAAGCTGGCCCGCGCCGTGCCGTTCCAGTCCCCGCCGGCATTGAGCTGCACGCTTTTGGACAGCGCACGCAGCTGGTCGATGTGCATGCCCTGCGCGGTCGGCCAGGTTTCCAGCCGTGCCTCGCCCAGCCTGGCGGTACCCAGGCGCATGTCGCCGATCCACAGGTGGAAGGGTGGCAGCGAAGCCGGCTCGATGCCGGTGGCTGCGGGATCGGCGGTCTCCGCGGGCCCGGCTTCTGCCGCGGCGGCCGGCGGCTGCGCGGGTGCGGCGGTCGCAGCCTTCCCGGCCCCGGCCTGGGTGGCCGGCGGCGCCGCCTGCGGCCAGTACAACCGCTGCAGGCGTGCGGTGATGCCGCGCTTGCGCAGATCGGCGCCCGGCACGTCCACGTGGCCAGCCATGGCGGGGCTGTCCACATCGATGGCCAGCCCGTCGGCCTTCGGGACCGCCCTGATGTGCATGTCAGGGAAATCGTGCTCGAACACCAGCGCACGGTCAGCCTGCGTGTCGATGCTCTCCAGCCCCGGTCCGCCGTCGCCGCTACCGGCGACCGCGTGCTGCACCCAGCCGGACACGTCGAGCGACGCGGCATGGCCGCGGATGCGCAGCCCCTGGTCCGGCAGGGTGTCGGGCATGGCGGTGCCGAAGGCGATGGTCGCGGCCAGCGGCCGGGCATCGCCGGCCGGCAGCCGGAAACGCGCGCGCATCACGTCGCCCAGCGCCACCTCCAGGCGGGCCCCGTCCACCGGCAGGCCGAGGTCGAGGTGCAGCGGCAACGCGGTATCGGCGGGCTTGGCGAGCGGCACCGGCAGGGCCAGCGCGGTGCCGGCGAGGGTGCTGTCGGCGCTGAGCGTCTGCACCAGCGCCGGGCCGCTGCCGTGGGTAATGTCGAAGCCGAGCGTGTAGTCGCTGCGCCCCGTGGCGGCCTTGCCCAGCCATTCCAGCTGCGGATAGCCCTGCACCAGTTCGTCGAAGGCGTAGCGGCCCTGCAGCTGCGCCGCAAGCACCGTGTCGGGCCGTCCGGTGGCATCCCCGATCGCCAGATCCAGCGACGAGGGCTGGCCACGAAAGCTGCCGGCGAGCGGGCCGGCATGCAGGCCGTGGGCATCGAAGCTGACCGGCCCGCTCAGGTTGCCCAGCGCCAGCTTCCACTCCGGCGCGTCCATGTCCACGCCTGCCAGCTGGGCGCTGCCGTCCAGCTGCAGCGCCGCGACGTCCTTGAACGGCAGCGACAGGTGGAAGGCGAACGTGCCGGTGCCGCCGAGTCGCAGCTTGGCGAGCGTGTCGGCCTCGTGGCGGGCGATCGGGCTTTGCCGCACGAACTTCAGCAGATTGGCACCGCTGCCGCTGCCCTGCACGTTGAGATCGAGCAGCGCCTCGCCGAAATCCGGGATCAGCGCGACCGCGCGATCGAGCTTGAGGCCCAGCGACTCGCCGCCCTGGGCCTCGGCCAGCATGCCGTTGCCGACGAAGCTGGCCTCCACCGCGAGCCCCTTCGCCTGTGGCCAGTCCGCGCCGTAATCGAAGGCAAGGCCGCTGATCTTTGCGTGCGCCTCGAAGCGACCTTCGTTGTGACGGAAAGGCCAGTCCGCCAGGCTGCCGCGTACCACCAGGTCACCCTCGTCCACGGTACCCGCGACCAGGGCCCGGTCCAGCCACTCGATCGTCGTCGGCGACATCGATCCGACCGGCCAGAACAGCTTGGCGGCGGGCACCTCGGCACGGTCGACGTGGGCATAGAGGTCGAGGAAGGGGCGTCCGCCGCCATCGGGCAGCGCCACGGTGCCACGCGCGCTGCCGCCGAAACCCTGGCCCTGGAACACCAGCGGGTCGACGCCGATCCGCCATGCCCCGTCCGCGTGCCAGGCCGCCACGGTCCCGGCCAGGCGCGGCAGCACGAACGGCTTGCGGAAACGCGGGGTGAGGTCCACCACGGTGGCCTGCCCCGGCAGTTGCAGCGCGAAGCCTTCCGCATCGCCGCGCAGCGTGCCGCCGAGGCGGCTGATGCCAGGCAGCTTGCCGACCGCGTCGATGCCGGCGTCGACGAAGACCGCCTGCAGGCGTTGCACGCCAGCAGCCCGCGACCACTGGAGCACGGCCTGTTTGAGCACGGCGTGCGGATGTCCGCTCCCCAGCCAGGCACCAAGCGAAGGGTCGATGCCGGGCTTGAGTGCCAGCCATGGCAGCAGCGGTGCGAGGTCGAGGTCACGTGCCGCCAGCCCCACGCGGAGCGTGCCGTCCGACGGATGCAGCGCCAACGCCAGCCCACCGCCCTGGTCGGCCGCATAGCGCAGCTCGTACCCGTCGCCGCGCCGGCCGATGCCGGCCAGGCCCCGCAGGGCCGGGACGTGTACCGTTCCGGCGGGGCCCTCGATGGCGAGGTTGGCCAGGTCCAGCCGCAGGGTGGTACGGACGACCTGGCGGTCTTTCCAGTCCAGCCAGGCGGCGATGCTGCCGGTGCCGCCCTTGGCCGCATAGCCGTCCATTGCCACGTCGCCGAGCAGCGTGCGCAGGTCCAGCCGGTCGCCGGCCAGCCACAAGCGCCCTTCGCTGCCGTCCTCGCGGAAGCTGCCGGCGCCACGCCACTGCCCGCTCGCTCCCTCGCGCTGCAGTGCCACGCCGAATCGCACCTGGTCGCCCTGTCGGCTGAGCCGCAGCTGGTCGGCGAGCACGGTGTAGCGACGCCCGCTGGCCTGGTCGGTGACGACCAGCCGCAGATCGCGCAGCCACACGCCAAGCGACACCGGGCCCATCGAGAAGTCCTGGCGCGCACCGCCCCCGGGGCCGCCAATGCCGTTGACGTGCCAGCGCCCCTGCGCATCGTGTCCCAGGTCGAGCTCCAACCCGCGCGCTCGCAGGTCGAGCATGTGCCGCGAGGGGAACAGCCAGCTGCCGAAGTCGATCTTCAGCTCCGCCTCGGGCAGGTGCAGCGGGCTGCCGCCGCCGGGGCCGGGACCGACGGTAACCTCGCGCATCACGAACAGCGGTCCCGAACCGCGCCAATGGCCCTGCATCGAGGCGAAGCTCACGGGGCGGTGCAAGCGCTGGCTCAATTGCACGGCGACCCATTGCGGGTTGCGCGCCAACAGCGGCAGCAACAGCTGCGCCAGCGCCACCAGCACGGCCAGGGCGACCACCGCAATGCCCGCGCCCCAGCCCAGGGCGCGCAGTACCAGATGCAGGCGCTGTCGCCAGCGCGCGTTCACCTCGTCCAGTCCCGGCCGGTGTGGCGGGCAATCCTTCGCTTACAGCAAAACCACATCGAATTGTTCCTGCGAATAATGCTCTTCCGACTGGAAGCGTATGCTCTTGGAGATGAATTCCTCCAGTTCGGCCACCGCGGCGGACTCTTCCTCCAGGATCCGCGACACCACCTTGGGGCTGGCCATCACCAGCAGCTTCTCGGCATTGAACTGGCGCACGGCGCGGGTGATCTCGCGGAAGATCTCATAGGTCACCGTCTCGGCGGTCTTGACCGTGCCGCGCCCGCCGCAGGCCGGGCACGGCTCGCACAGCTGGCGCTCCAGGCTCTCGGTGGTGCGCTTGCGGGTCATCTCCACCAGCCCCAGCGCGGACATCGGGTAGACCGTAGTCTTGGCGTGGTCGCGCGCGAGGCCCTTCTCGAGCATGCGGATGACCTGGCGGCGGTGCTCCTCGTCGTTCATGTCGATGAAGTCGATGATGATGATCCCGCCCAGGTTGCGCAGGCGCAGCTGGCGCGCCGCCGCCTGCGCCGCCTCCAGGTTGGTGCGGTAGACGGTCTCTTCCAGGTTGCGGGTACCGAGGTAGCCGCCGGTGTTGACGTCGATCGTCGTCATCGCCTCGGTCTGGTCGACGATCAGGTAGCCACCGGACTTCAGCGGTACCTCCTTCTTCATCGCGCGCTGGATCTCGTCCTCCACCCCATAGAGGTCGAAGATCGGTCGCTCGCCGCTGTAGTGCTCGATGCGGTCGTCCAGGCTCGGCATGAACTTGTGCACGAACTTGACCACCTTCTCGTGCGTCTCGCGCGAGTCGACGCGCACCTTCTCGATGTCGTCGGTGAGCATGTCGCGCAAGCTGCGCAGCGGCAGCGAAAGCTCCTCGTAGACGCGCTCGCCCACCCGCGCCTTGGCGATGTTCTCCTGCACCACGCGCCAGACCTTGCTGAGGTAGGTCACGTCGAAGGCCAGCGACTCGGCCGACTGCCCCTCGGCGTTGGTGCGCACGATATAGCCCAGGCGGTTGTCCTCGCCGATCAGGCCGCCCAGCACCTCCTTCAGGCGGGCGCGCTCCTCCTCGTCCTCGATGCGAGCGGAGATACCCAGCGTGCGGGCATGCGGCAGCAACACCAGGTAACGCGAGGGGATCGACAGGTGGGTGGACAGCCGTGCGCCCTTGGTGCCGATCGGATCCTTGACCACCTGCACCACGATCTCCTGGCCCTCGTGCACCAGTTCGCTGATCGAGGGCGTATGGCCATTGCCGTGCGCCTCGGCCCCTTCGGGCAGCGGCGGACGCACGATGTCCGAGGCGTGCAGGAACGCCGCGCGCTCCAGCCCGATCTCCACGAACACCGCCTGCATGCCGGGCATCACCCGTTGCACGCGACCCTTGTACACGTTGCCCACATAGCCGCGCCGGGAGGCACGCTCGACGTGGACCTCCTGCAGCATGCCGTTCTCGACCACGCCCACGCGGGTTTCACGGGGCGTCACGTTGATCAGGATCTCTTCGCTCACACCCACCCCCATTGACCGCAGTCTTTATAGCGGGTGGGCGATGAAACTGTCGATGCGCCAGCGCACGCGCGGCGGGTGGCGCAGGGGTGGCGCCGGCCAGCTTGCGCTGGCGGTGGGCCCGCAAGCTCCCGACTGGTTAGACTCCACGCGCATGAAACTCCTGCTGGTGGAAGACTCCGAACGCCTGCGCGGGACCCTGCAGCACGGCCTGCGGGGCGCCGGCTTTACCGTCGACGCGGCCGCCGACGGCATCGAAGCGAAGGGCTTCCTGGCCGGCTACGACTACGACCTGGTAGTGCTGGACCTCATGCTGCCGCGGCTGGACGGCCTGGGGGTGCTGCGCGCCCTGCCTGCCGGCGGGCGACGCCCCCGTGTCCTGGTGCTTTCCGCGCGCGACCAGGTCGGCGACCGCATCGAGGCGCTCAACGCCGGCGCCGACGACTACCTGGTCAAACCCTTCGCCTTCGACGAACTGATCGCCCGCCTGCATGCGCTGGCGCGCCGACCGCTCCAGGCGCAGCCGGTAGTGCTGACCCTGGGCCCGCTGGCGTGGGACCCACTGGCCCAGCGCGCCACCATGGATGGCCAGCCGCTTGCCCTGACCCCGCGCGAATTCGCCGTGCTGGGCCTGCTGCTGCGCCATCGCGGGCGCGCCTTCACGCGCCAGGAAATCCTCGAGCGGACCGCCGGCAGCGACACCGAGGTCTCCGACCGCAGCGTCGAGGTGCTGGTGTTCGGCCTGCGCCGCAAGCTCGATGCGGCCGGGCTGGTCGGGCTGATCGAGACGCGTCGCGGCGCCGGCTACCTGATCCCGTGAAACCGCCCTCGCTCGCCGCCCGCATCACCCTGCTGCTGGTCGGCATCAGTCTGGCGGCGCTGGGCGTCGCCGCGCTGCTGATGGACTGGCGGATCGACCAGGCGATGGAAGCGCGCTATCGCGAGAACCTGCTGACCCAGGCCCAGGCGCTGACGACGGTGGTGGAAATCGAGCAGGCCGCCGGCGAGGCACAGGGGCCCTCCGGGTTGCTCGCCGACAACGGCCAGGCCTGGTATGCGCTGCAATGCGAAGGCCTGCCTCCCCAGCACAGCACGCCGCCACCGCCGGTCGTGCCCGCCGGGTGGCCGCAATCCGCCGACGCCACGCCGCGCTTCGCCAACCTCCGCCAGGGCCCCGATCGGCTGGGTGCGGTGATGTTCGCCTTTCAGGAGCCCTCCGCGATCCGCCCGCCCGCGCGCCACTGTGCCCTGCTGTTCATGCAGGACCGCCGCGCCTTCGACCGCCTGCTGGCGACGCTGGACTGGATCCTCGCCCTCGGGCCGGCGCTGGCGCTGCTGGTCGCGCTGGTGGCGGTACCCCTGGTCGTGCGGCGTGGACTGAAGCCGGTGCGCGCGCTGGTCGAGCGCATGCGCGGCATCGGTCCCCACGCACCGGGCCAACGGCTGCCGGCCACCGGCATGCGCGAGCTCGATCCGCTGGTGGCGCGCTTCAACGACGTGCTGGCACGCATGGACGAGAGCCTTGCGCGAGAGCGCCAGTTCGCCAGCGGACTGGCCCACGAGACACGTACGCGGCTGGCCGAACTGCGTGCGCTGGCCGAGGTGGAGGCACGCTATCCGAGCGGTCGTGAGCTCAACCAGATCCTTGGCGAGATCGGCCAGATCGGCGCCGAGCTGGAGGCCACGGTCGCCGCGTTGCTGCTGCTGACCCGCCTGCAGTCGGGCCTGGAGCAACCGCAACGCCAGCCGCTGGATCTGAAGCCGTGGCTGGAGCGCCAGTTCCAGCGCCAGCGTCCGCACGCCAGTGCCCGCGGCGTCTCGCTCGCCGTGGCCGGCGAACCGCCGGCGCGGCTGCACACCGACCCGGCGCTGCTGGAGGTCATCCTGGGCAACCTGCTCGGCAACGCCTGCGCCTACGCCCCGGCCGGCGACACGGTGCGGGTCGAGCTCGACGCAGGCGCCCTGCACATAAGCAACGCCGCGCCCGACCTGGAACCGGCCGACCTGGCGCGTTTCGGACAGCGCTTCTGGCGCAAGCAGCCGCCGCATGCCGGGCACGCCGGCCTGGGCCTGGCGCTGGCGCACGCCGCTGCCGAGGCACTGGGCATGGCACTGCATTTCGACCTCGGTGACGGCCGGGTGCATGCCCGGCTGACCTGGGCCTCCTGAGCCGGCTGCAAGGCTTGCCGCAGCCTAGGACGCGGCAGCGCCGCCGGCAGGCGTCCCGGCCTCGGGCAGTCCCCCCAGCTCCGCACGCATCCGCGGCAGGCTCTCCGGGTAATGCTTCTGCACGAACGTGAGCATGCCTTCGCGCACGTGGCAGCGAAGGTCGAAATTGCTGCCCGAGTCGGCCGAGCTGGCCAGGATGCGGATCTGCAGCGTGCGGTCGGTGGTGTCGGTGACCTGCAACACGCAGACGCGCCCATCCCACTGCGGCGCTTCCTTGCACAACCGCTTGACCTCCTCGCGCAGCGGCTCCAGCGGCACGCGGTAGTCCAGCCACAGGAACACCGTGCCGATCAGCTGCGAGCTGGTGCGGGTCCAGTTCTGGAAAGGGTTTTCCATGAACCAGTTGAGCGGCACGACCAGCCGCCGTTCATCCCAGATGCGCACCACCACATAGGTGCCGGTGATCTCCTCGATGCGGCCCCATTCGCCTTCGATGATCACCACGTCGTCCAGCCGGATCGGCTGGGTGATGGCGATCTGCAGACCGGCGATCAGGTTGCTCAGCACCGGCTTGGCCGCCAGGCCCACCGCGAGCCCGGCCAGGCCCGCCGAAGCGAGCAGGCTGGTGCCGATCTGGCGTACACCCGGGATCATCATCAGGCACGCCGCCAGGCCGATCAGGATCAGCAGCACGGTGCCGGTGCGCCCGAGCACACGCGCCTGGGTGAGCACCCGCCGCGCGCGCAGGTTGTTTTCGGTGTCTACCGGGAACCGGCGGGAGAAGAAGAACTCGACGGCATTGATGCAGCGCACGCCGAGCCAGGTGGCCACCGCGATCAGTGCGATCACCAGCAGCTGCTCGACGGCTCCGGCGATATGCAACTGCCCGGCTTCGGGCCGCGTGCGCAGCGCCACCACCAGCACCAGCAGCGGCACCAGCCAGCCCATCGGTGCACGGGCCTGCCTGAGCATCTCGCGCGCCATCGGATGGCCATCGCTGAGGCGCCACAACAGGGCGCGCACCAGCCGGTGCACGACGATCGCGACCAGCAACGCAACGATTACCGTGACGCCAAGGCGGATCCAGGGCTGGTCGTGCCAGATCTCCAACAGGTTCTCGGTCATTCCCCCACCCTGCCCGCCCGCGCGTCCACGGGGCGTGGGCGGGCCATGGTCGCAACGTTCAGGCCGCCACGCCGCTCGCGTAAAGTAGGCCGATGAACCCGACACCGATCCTCCTCGCCTGGAGTGGCGGCAAGGACTGCCTGATGGCCCTGCAGCGGCTGCGCGCCGATCCGCAGTGGCAGGTGGTCGCGTTGCTGACCACCGTCAACCGCACCTACGGACGCATCGCCATGCACGGCGTGCGGCGCGACATCCTGCTGGCGCAGGGCAACGCACTCGGCCTGCCGGTGCTGGAGGTGGAGATGGACTGGCCCGGCAGCAACGAAGCCTACGAGGCCGCGCACGAGCGCGCACTGGCCGAGGCCCGCATGCGCTGGCCCGGCATCCGCCACTGCGCCTTCGGCGACCTGTTCCTGCAGGACGTGCGCGACTACCGCGTGCGCCAGCTCGGTCGCGCCGAGTGGCGTGCGGTCTTCCCGATCTGGGGCGAGGACACCGCCGCCCTGTCGCGCCGCTTCGTCGGCGAAGGCCACCGCGCGCTGCTGTGCTGTGTGGACACGCAACAACTGGACCCGGCGTACTGCGGCCGCGCCTACGACGGCGCCCTGCTCGACAGCCTGCCTGCCGGCGTCGACCCGTGCGGGGAACGCGGCGAGTTCCACACGCTGAGCTTCGGCGGCCCGCTGTTCGCCCGCGAGCTGCAGTTGCGACGTGGCGAATCGATCCTGCGCGACGATCGCTTCCAGTTCACCGACTTCCTGCCCGATGAGCCGGCCGGCTGAGCCGCACGTCCTGCCCGACCTGCTGCGCCCGGGGCTCGCGCTGGTGTTCTGCGGCACCGCGGCCGGCGAGCGCTCGGCCCGCGAAGGCGCCTACTACGCACACCCGGGCAATCTGTTCTGGCGCGCACTATACGAGGCAGGTATCACGCCACGCCTTTTCACGCCGCCGGAGTATCCCCGGCTGCTGGACCTCGGCATTGGACTGACCGACCTCGCCAAGCGCCACAGCGGCAACGATGCCGACCTGCCCCGCGGCGCGCTCGACGTGCCCGCGCTGCGGGCCAAGATCGAGCGCTTCCGGCCCTGCCTGCTTGCCTTCACCAGCAAGGCGGCCGCGCGCGCGGCGCTCGGCCGGCCGATCGAGGCCTATGGACCGCAGCCCGAATGGCGCGAACACACGCAGGTCCATGTCATGCCGTCGCCGTCGGGCCAGGCACGCCGCCACTGGAACCTCGAACCGTGGCGACAACTGGCCGGCCGGCTCCGGGAGGTGCGTGCATGAGACACCTGGCCTCGTTCGCGCCGTGCGTGTGCCGGCGGGACGGGCATCCGGCGGGGTTGGCCGGCAGCAGCGCCCTCGGGCGCGACCGCCATGTGCGGGCCGCGCACGACGGAGCGCCCAGGGACGCTCCTACATAAGAGCAAAAAAAACGCCGCCGGATCGCTCCGGCGGCGGTTTCCCCCAGGGCGCGCGGCGTCAGAACTGCACGCGCACGCCCGCGTTGACGCCATAGCCCGCGCGATCATGGCCGGTCGCGGAGTTGACGCCGCCGTACAGGTAGGCCTGCTTGCCCAGGCGCATCGTGCCGCTGGCGTCGAGCTTGAGCAGGGTCCGGCCCATCGAGGGCGTGCGCACTGCGAACGACTCGCCAGCCAGCGAGGCATCCACCACCGGGTTGAGCGTGGCGCCGAAGTCCTGGCCGACGGCCGCGCCGAGGCGCCAGGTCACGCTGGAGGCCAGCGGGTCCTGCGCGGTCGAGCCAAGCTTCATGCCGGCCAGCAGGCGCGTGCCGGTCTCGTCGTAGCGGCCCACATCGAGGCGGGTCGTCGCCTCGCCGGTTTCGACGAAGCCCTCACGGTTCACCCGCTGCCATACCGCCTGCACGTAGGGCTCGATGCGCAGCCCTTCGTGCTGCAGCGGGAAGCGCGCGGTGACGCTGGCGGCCATGTTTTGGCCGTCGGCCTGCGAGGCCAGGCTGGACGCTGGCGCCAGCGGATCGGCGCGACGGGTGCGCCACTGATCCTTCGACCACGAGGCGGTGCCGTCGACCAGTGCCGGGCCCGCGGCCAGTTCGGCGTACAGCAGTGCGCCGTTGCCACGCACGTTGCCGGAGGCCGGGATGTTCTCCAGCCGCGACTCGGTGTGCGCCAAGCCCACGCCCCACAGCACCACGTCGCCACGGTAGGCATCCAGCCCCACGCTGGTCCGGCTCTGCTGCGAGTGGAAGCCCGAGGCCTGCGCGTCGCTCAAGCCGCGGTAGCCGCCCTGCGAGAGCGTGACCCAGGCGCGGCTGCCGTGCCGGCCCTGGTCCAGCGACGCCTCAGCCAGGTGGTCGGCCATGTCGCCGGCCAGGCCCAGGCTCGCCTCGCGCGCCATCGCCGCGGTCTGCGCGTGCGCCTCGCCCGCCAGACCCTGCATCACCTGCGGCAGCGCCGCAGCGCGCAGGCCGGCGAGGGCGAACAGCAGCTCGTGCTGGTCGGTGGTGTCGGTGCCGGCATCCTGCGCGGCCACCATGCGGTCGACCGCCTCGCCCGCGCGGACGGCGTTGCCGTTGGCATGGCCGCCAGACAGGCTGGCGTAGGAGGTCGGGGTGACGAACAGCTGTACCGCATGCCCGCCCACATAGAACACCTGGAAGCGGGTGTTCGCGGCCAGGCCTGCCGTTGGCTGCTGCAGGGCGGCGAAGCGGCCCTGCACGCCGCCGTCCGCCTCCACCACGGTGTACACGTCACCCAGTTCCGGCGTGAAAGTGTTGGATGCGTTACCGGTGATCCCGCGCACGATCGGCGCCAGCGTGCCATCGGCCGTGAACGTACCGCCCACGAGCAGGCGCGAATAGTTGCCCTTGCCCGTCCCGGTGCCCTTGCCGTCGATGTCGATCTGCAAGGTGCTGCCGTCGTTCATCGTCACCGCGTCGGCGACCGACAGCGTGCCCGGCGAGTTGCCCGGCGCGAGCGTGCCTTCAACGTTGACCGAGCCCTGGATCAGGCCCACGCCGCGCACCGTGGCCGGACGGTCGACCTGCACCCAGCTGGTCAGCTCGCCGTTAGCGCGCAGCATGCCGTCCTGCACGCAGGTGCCGTTGGTGAGCGTCGCGGCGCCGGTCATGTTGAGCGTGCCCTTGCCGCTCTTGACGAAGCAGCCGACATTGCCGGTGGTCAGGATCTGGCCGCTGAGTTCGGTCGTGGTACCGGCATCGGTATCCACCCCGGAGTTGCCGCTGACCAATACCGTCTGGCCGGTACCCAGAGTCTGGACGGTCTGCAGCATGCCGCCCTGCAGCACGATCACGCCGGTGCCCAGCGAGGAGCCGCTGTCGATCTTGATGACACCGCCGTCGACCAGCGTGCCTCCCGTGAAGGTGTTGTTGCCGCGCACCACCAGCGTGCCGTCGCCGCGCTTGACCAGTCCGCCACTGCCGCCCATGTCGCCATTGGCGGTAAGCGTGACCCCGGCCAGCGTGGTGATCGAGGCGTTGCCCGCGTTGATCACCATGTCGCGGTTGCTTTCCATCGAGTGCGTGACCGTGAGGTCGCCGCCGTTGAAGGTAATCGTGCCGGCAGCATCACCGAGGCTGGCATCGCTGGCGACCTGCAGCGTGCCGCCGTTGAGCGTGGTGCCGCCGGTGTAGGTGTTGGCGCCGGTCAGCACCAGCGTGCCGTCGTTGACCGTGGTGCCGCCATGGTGCGAGGCGTTGCCGGTGATCGTCAGGGTGCCGCTGCCATCCTTGACCAGCCCGCCGGTGCCGCTGATCACGCCGGTGTAGCTGGCGTCGGTCGCCTGTACGAAGTCCAGCGTACCGTTGTTGTGGATGTCGCCATGCAGACTGCTGGCGTCGCCTTGCAGCGTGCCACCGTTGATGGTGGTGCCGCCGGTGTAGCTGTTGCTGCCGGTCAGCAACAGTGTGCCGATGCCGTCCTTCACCAGGTTGCCGGTGCCGCTCAGGTCGCCGGCATAGGTGCCGTCGGCGGACTGGTTGAAGTCCACGGTGGCCTTGTTGGCGATGTCGCCCTGCAGGCTGCGGGTGTCACCCTGCAGCGTGCCACCGTTGATGGTGGTGCCACCGGTGTAGATGTTGTCGCCGGTCAGCACCAACGTGCCGTTACCTTCCTTCACCAGGCTGCCGGTGCCGTCCATGTTGCCGGCGTAGGTACCGTCGGTGGACTGGTCGAAGCTCACGGTGCCGTCGTTGGTGATCCCACCCTGCAGGCTGTCGGTGTCGCCCTTGAGGGTGCCCTGCTCGACCACGGTGCCGCCGGCGTAGGTACTGGTACCGTCCAGGGTTAGCGTGCCCTCGCCAGTCTTGGTCAGCGTGCCGGAGCCATCGACGCCGCCGGTAAACACGACGTCGCCGCCACTGGTATCCACCGTACCGCCACCACTACGCAGCGTGACCTGCTGGTTACGGGTGGTGTCCTCGGTGGGTGCGAAGATGCCGCCGTTGAACACGATCGAGTCTGATTGGTTCAGTTGCGGCGTGGTCTCGTCGTAGGTGTTGCCGCCTTCCAGCGGGTAGCCGTTGAGGTCCGCTGCCGTAATGGTCAGGGTGTTGGTCAGCACCGGCGCATACGGATCCCATACCTGCGTCGGGTTGGCGATCGGCACGTAGCTGTAGACATAGGTGCCCGCGGTCAGGCCGGAGAAGGACACGCCCTGCCAGGTCAGCACTGTCTGGATGTTGTTGGTGTCGACCAGCCCGGTCTGGTCCGGCGAGGAGTAGAAGTTGTTGTAACCGTCCTCGAGTTCGGCCGGCTTGGTGCTGACCAGCAGAGTGAAGTCGACCAGCTGGTCGTAGCCACTCGGCCCGGTCAGGTGGAACTGGCCCTCGTGGTAGCTGGCCTCCGACGGGTCGTGATAGGTGCCGTACCAGAAGGTGAGCGCGCCACTGCCGTTGTTGGTGTAGCCCACCGAAACGGTATGCGCCTGGCTCAGCGGGATGACCGCGGCAAGTGCCAGGGCGAGCGCGCCACGACGGAGCGCGCTACTCGGCGCGCTTGCACGGCGTGCATCCACGGCGCAGCCCGAGCGCGGGGAACGCGCCAGCTCGGAGGCCACCATGAATTGGCGAAGAGCCCTGTTCCAGACGATGCGGAAGATCTTGTTCATTGGACTTGGATTTGTTCCGGGTGCAGTGAAGGAGCACACGGGCCCATGGCCCGTACGCGGAGGTCTGTCGAGGGGAAGGAGACGACGTGGGCACGGACGACCGTGCTGCCGAGGATCTTTACCTGCTTTTCACGACCCGACGCGTTGAGCAGAAAGCGTGCCAACGCACCGGCACGATCGCGATGCGCACGATCGCAGGGCGACGCGCGCGGTGCGCCCACTGCAATGGGTCATTCGGCCGCAGGGTCGAGGGCAGCTTTGGACGCGCCGCGTCGCCCAACCTGCAGCGGGCTGCCACTTCTCGTCGATGGCGCCGATGAATTGACGCCTCGCGCGCAGCGTGTCGTTACTCCGCCGGCGTATTCCTGTACGTCGCCACGTCGCGCTCCATCACGGGCGCCGCGTCGTTCGACCACGCGTGGCGGATGTAGCTGACCACCGCAGCAACGTCGCCGTCGCTCAGTTGCTGGGCGAACGGTGGCATCGAGTAGGGACGCGGATGGGCGGCCGTGGTCGGCGCGAAACCGCCGAGCAGCACGACGCGGATGGCGTTGATGCCGGTCGGCTCCGTCACCGACGTGTTCCCGGCCAGCGGCGGATAGACGCCCGCCACGCCCTGGCCGTCCTTGCCGTGGCAGCTGGCGCATTGCTGCGCGTAGAGCTTGCCGCCGCGATCGAGCGATGCGGTCGCATCGACCTGGCTGCCGCCGCCCACGGGCGCGGACCGCGGCGGCAGTGACTGCAGGTAAGTCGCGATGGCGCGCAGGTCGTCCTCGCGCAGGTGTTGCGTGCTCTGCATGACCACGTCGGCCATCGGCCCGAACGCCGTGCCCTTGCGCGACTGCCCCGTCCTGAGCAGGGCGACGATATCGTCCGTGCTCCAGCCCTCCAGGCCGCCGTGGGCGTGTGTGCTGAGATCCGGGGCGTACCAGTTCTGCGCGGGGATCTGGCCGCCGGTGAGCGTTTCGTTCCGGGGCAGGCCGCCGAGGTTGTCCCGCGAGACATGGCATTCGTTGCAGTGACCCAGGCCTTGCGCCAGGTAGGCGCCGCGGTTCCACGCCGCCGACTGCTTCGGATCGGGCACGAACTGGCCGGGGCGGAAGTAGAGCGTGCGCCAGGTGGTCAGGCTGGCTCTCAGGTCGTAGGGGAAACGCAGCGACGGCGTCGCCGTCCGGTTGCGCACCGGCGGCAGCGATTTCAGATAGGCGAACAGCGCGAACGCGTCCTCGCGGCTCACCTGGGTGTAGGAGGTGTAGGGGAAGGCCGGATACAGCGCGTGGCCGTCGCGGCCGACGCCTTCGTGCAGCGCGCGCCAGAACGCGTCGAACGACCACTGCCCCAGGCCCGTGGCATCGTCCGGCGTGAGGTTGGGCGCCGGCACGTCGCCGAAGGGCGTGGGCAGCGCACGTCCGCCGGCGTAGGGCTCGCCGCCCTGGGCGGTGTGGCAGGCCGCGCAGTCGCCGACCGTGGCCAGGTACTCGCCGCGGGCGATCAACGCCGGATCCTGCAGCTTGACTGCCGTGGTCCGCGCAGGGGGCAGCGCGGCGTGGTGCCTGGCGAACAGCCACCAGGCGACGGTGATGATCGCAAGCACCAGCAGGGCTAGGAAACCGCGCAACAGCCACTTCATCGCGTCGCCTCCTTCGCGCCGAGGACGCCGCAGGCCAGCGGCGGCGTCACCGAACCGGGCGGCTGCGCGTGGGCATCGGCGGGCACCTCGCGGGTGGACAGCCAGGCCGAGACCGCGGTGATGTCCGCATCGCTCAGGCGGCTGACGACGGTGGCCATGCAGTCGGGCGCCACCATTGCGCGCGTGCGGGTACGCCATGCGCCCAGCTGGGCGCTGATGTAGTCGTAAGGCAGGCCGACCAGGCCGGGAATGTCCGGCTGGACGCCGGTCAGCCGCTCGCCGTGGCAGGCGGCACAGGCGGGGACCTTGCGCGCCGGGTCGCCCTCGGTCGCCAGCACCTGGCCGCGGTGCAGGATCGCGTCGGTGACCTGAGGCCCCGGCGAGCGCTGGTAGGGCACCTGCTGCGCAGCGAAGTAGCCGGCGATCTCGTGCATGTAGTCCGGCGTCAGACCACGCACGGTGTATTCCATCGGCGCGTACTTGCGCAGGCCATCCCGGAAATTGCGGATCTGCCGCGCCAGGTAGCCGGCCGGCTTGCCCGCCAGGCGAGGGAAGAAACCGCTCTCGGGCGTGCCCTCGCCATGCTCGCCGTGGCAGGCGGTGCACGCGGCGATACGCTGCTTGAGCGTATCGGGCACGGTCGGCGCGTCGGCGGCGCGAGTGGCGGTGGTAGACAGCGCGGCGACCAGCAGCACCGGCGCAAGGGAAAGGCGGGAAAGCAGGCTCATGCGTTGGATTATAGGTAGCGTCCCGCGGTCGACAGGCGTGCAGGAGGGATATGCTGCGCCAGCGCGACACCATGCCGCACCGTCAAGCGCCATTGCACAACGACCCACCGGAGGCCGCCGTGAAACCCTCGCCCGTCCGCCCCGCCCTGCTCGTCGCCCTGCTGCTCGCCGGTCCGGCCATGGCCGCCCAACCGACCCGGCCACTGGCCTGGGCCTCGATCGACCAGCTGCAGCGGCAGATGGACGCCGGCACGCTGGACAGCCGCACCCTGGCGCGGCAGTTCCTCGATCGCATCGCCCAGATCGACCAGGCCGGACCCACGCTGCGCACGGTGATCGAAACCAACCCCGACGCGCTCAAGCTCGCAGCCGCGCTCGACGCCGGCCGCGCCAGGACAACCGCACGCGGGCCGCTGTACGGCATCCCGGTATTGCTGAAGGACAACATCGACACCGGCGATCGCATGCTCACCACCGCCGGTTCGCTGGCGCTGGCCGATGCCCCGGCACCGCGTGACGCGGGGCTGGTCGTGCGCCTGCGCAAGGCCGGCGCGCTGGTGCTGGGCAAGACCAACCTGAGCGAGTGGGCCAACTTCCGTTCCAACCACGCCAGCAGCGGCTGGAGTGGTCGCGGCGGGCAGACGAAGAACCCCTACGTGCTCGACCGCAACCCGTGCGGATCCAGCGCCGGTTCCGGCGCGGCGGTGGCGGCAGGCCTGGTGACCGTGGCGATCGGCACCGAGACGGACGGCTCGATCATCTGCCCGGCCGCGAGCAACGGCATTGTAGGGATCAAGCCCACGCTGGGCCTGGTCAGCCGCAGCGGCATCGTGCCGATCGCCCACAGCCAGGACACCGCCGGTCCGATGGCGCGCAGCGTCGCCGATGCCGCGGCGCTGCTGAGCGTCATCGCCGGCAGCGACCCGCGCGACCCCGCCACCGCCGAGGCCGACCGACACGCCACCGACTACACCCGGTTCCTCGATCCCGATGGCCTCAAGGGCAAGCGCATCGGCGTGGTGCGCCAGCTCGCCGGCGCCGAACCCAACGCCGACCGCGCGCTCGAGCAGGCGATCGCGCTCATGAAAGCCCAGGGCGCGACCGTCGTCGACCCGGTCACGGTCCCCCACCTGGCGGATCTCGGTGGACCGGAAATGACCGTGCTGCTTTACGAGTTCAAGCACGACATCAATGCCTACCTGGCCACGCGCCCCCGGCTCGAGGTCAGGACGCTGGCCGATCTGATCGCCTTCGACAAGCAGCACGCCGCACAGGAAATGCCCTGGTTTGGCCAGGAGCTGTTCGAGCAGGCGCAGGCCGAGGGACCGCTGACCGACAGGAAGTACACCGATGCGCTGGCCAAGGCGAAACGGCTGGCCGGACCCGAAGGCATCGATGCGGCATTGGCGAAGAACCATCTGGACGCACTGCTCGCTCCCTCCTGGGGCCCGGCCTTCGTCACCGACCCGGTGCTGGGCGACCACATCGTGAGCGGCGATCCCACCGTGGGTGGTGCCTCGCAGCCGGCGGCGGTGGCCGGTTACCCGTCGATCACGGTGCCGGCGGCCTTCGCCCACGGCCTGCCCGTGGGCATCGTGCTGTTCGGCGCCCGATGGAGTGAACCCACGCTCATCTCCATCGCCTACGGCTTCGAACAGCACGCCCGGGCCTGGCAGCCACCGCGGTTTCTGGACACCGTGGGTGGCCGACCGGCGGCCGGTGCGCCCTGAGCGTGGAGCCGCAGCTGCAGGGCACGTTGACCTGCCCGCAGTGCGGGCACCGGTCCGTGCACACCATGCCGACCGATGCCTGCCTGTTCTTCCTCGACTGCCCCGGCTGTGGCGGCCTGCTCAAGCCCAAGCCGGGCGACTGTTGCGTGTTCTGCTCCTGGGGCGACGTGCCGTGCCCTCCGATGCAGGTATGCAAGGGGTCTTGCCCCTGAAGGAACCGTCCAGCCCGGCGGCGGTCCCAGCGGAGAACCTCACGACAAGGAGCCGGCCATGCATGCCTTCAGGCGTTTCCTGCTACGCAACCGCGGACTCCTGCTTTTCCTGTTCGGCATGCTGGTGTTTCGCAGCGCCCTGGCCGACTGGAATACCGTTCCCACCGGCTCGATGCAGCCGACCATCCGCATCGGCGACCGCATCGTGGTCGACCGGATGGCCTACGACCTGCGGTTGCCTTTCACCCATGTTGCGCTGTTGCGTCGGAACGACCCGCAGCGCGGCGACATCGTGATCATCGATTCGGCCGCGACCGGCGAGCGGCTGGTCAAGCGAGTGATCGGCCTGCCCGGGGACACCATCGCGCTACGCGGCAACGTGCTCTACATCAACGGCCATGCCGCCCACTACCACGCCGTCCGCGTAGCGGGAATCGCGGCGGACAAGGCGCACCCGGCAGGCTACGCGGTGGAATCGCTCGGCGGCCCCGGCCATTTGGTACGGCTGGCGCGGTACCTGCCCAGTCCGGCCAGCAACTACGGCCCGGTCACCGTGACCGCGGGGCATTACCTGGCCCTGGGGGACAACCGCGATGACAGCTACGACTCACGCTTCTTCGGCTTGGTGCCGCGCGGGGAAATCGTAGGGCGCGCGCGCTTCGTGGCGCTGTCGCTGGACCCGGCCAGGCACGGCCTGCCCCGTGCGGGCCGATGGGGACTCGCGCTGCGATAGCTCGCAACACGCCGGCCTCGCGGTGCCCAGCAACATGGCGCTGCTAGCGCCGCCTAGCAGCCGCCCGCCGCCTCCGACTTGCGCACGATCAGCATGGCCAGTTCCAGGGACTGCTCGTAATTGAGCCTGGGATCGACCATCGACTTGTAGGCACGCTTCAGATCCGATTCGGAGAGGTCGCGCGCGCCCCCCATGCACTCGGTCACGTCCTCGCCGGTCAGCTCCAGATGCACGCCGCCCAATCGCGTGCCGGCAGCGGCATGGATGTCGAAAGCCTGATCCAGCTCGCCGCGGATGTTGTCGAAGCGACGCGTCTTGTAGCCGTTGGACGTGCTTTCGGTATTGCCGTGCATGGGGTCGGCCACCCACAGTACGCGCCGTCCCTCGCGCCTGACTGCATCGAGCAGCGGCGGCAGCGCCCCGGCAATGCCGGCGTTGCCCATGCGGTGGATCAGGGTCAGTCGGCCCGGTTCGTCTTGCGGGTTGAGCGCATCGATCAACGGAAGCAGCTGGTCCGGGGTGACCGAGGGGCCGATCTTCACCGCCACAGGGTTCCGGAGGCCGCGGAAATACTCCACGTGCGCCCCATCCAGGGCCGCCGTGCGCATGCCGATCCAGGGGAAGTGCGTGGACAGGTTGAACCAACCCGGATGGCGTGGGACACGCCGCGTGAGCGCCTGTTCGTAGTGCAGCAACAACGCCTCGTGCGAGGTGAAAAAATCCACCCGCGAAAAGCTGGCGATGGGACCCGCCAGAGTTTCCATGAACCGCAACGAATCGCCGATGGCGGCGACCATGCGGCGGTACTCGGCTGCCAGCGGCGAGTGCTCGACCCAGGCGAGATCCCAGTACTCGGGATGATGCAGGTCGGCAAAGCCGCCGTCGATCAGGGCGCGCACGAAGTTCATGGTCAGTGCGGAATGCGCATGAGCCTGGATCAGGCGCCGCGGATCGGCACGACGCGCCTCCGGAGTGAAGGCCGGGCCATTGACCACGTCACCGCGGAAGCTTGGCAACGTGTTGCCATCGCGGGTCTCGGTGTCGGCCGAGCGTGGCTTGGCGTACTGGCCGGCGAAACGGCCTACGCGCAGCACCGGCTTCTTGAGGCCGTGCACCAGCACCAGGCTCATCTGCAGCAGCACCTTGAGCCGGTTGGAGATCACCGGGCTGGTACAGTCGGCGAAGCTCTCGGCACAATCGCCCCCCTGCAACAGGAAACGCTCGCCCTCCTGTGCCTCGGCCAGTGCCTGCTTGAGCGCCAGCACCTCCCACGAGGTAACCAGTGGCGGCAGGGCTGCAAGCTGCGTGGTGGCCTGCGCCAACTCCGCGGGGTCCTCGTATCGCGGCTGCTGCAGGGCCACGCGCCGCTGCCACGATGCCGGCGTCCAGTCGGCATGTGGTTCGGCCAGTTGGTCGGGTCTGTCGTTCACGGTCTTGTCCGGTCAGGCGGGGTGGCGCCGCAGGGAGGCCTTGAGCGCAAGGACGGCCAGCAGTACGAACCACAGGAGCGTCCAGGCCGGCATAGGCAGCCCGAGCACCGGCTCGACCTTGGCGCACTCGCCCGAGCCGGTGAACACCATGCGCAACACCTGCGAGAACGGGAAGGCGTCGAACATGTAATCGAGTGGCGGCCCGCAGGAGGGTACCTGGTCCGCCGGCAACGACTGGATCCACAAGTGCCGTCCCGCCACCGCAATACCCCACAGCGCACCCAGCAGTACGCCGCCCGTGTAGCCCCAGCGCAACCCGGGCCGGGGAGGCGCATGCAGCGCGCCGATGAGGAAGAACACGGCCATTACCAGGAACCCGATGCGCTGGAAGATGCACAGCGGGCACGGGACGAGCCCCCAGGCATACTCGGTGTACAGCGCGAAGCCGAGCAGGGCCGCGCAGGCCAGGAAGCCGACCAGGAAGCTGACGCGGTAGGACCAGTGCATAGGGTTCATGGTGGTATGTTGCGTTGCGGAAAGCCGACATTACCCGCTTGCCGGACCGCTGTCAGCAAGGCACGCCCAGAAAACGAAAAACCCCGGCAGGTCGCCCTGCCGGGGTCGGTCGTTTGGACGTCTGGACGCCTGTACGCGCGAGGCTTACTCGGCGTCGACGGCAGCGGCCGCCTGCGGGCGATCGACCAGCTCGACGTACGCCATCGGAGCGTTGTCGCCCGGGCGGAAGCCGCACTTGAGGATACGCAGGTAACCGCCGGGACGCTCGCGGTAACGCGGGCCGAGCTCGACGAACAGCTTGCCCACGGCTTCCTTGTCGCGCAGGCGCGAGAAGGCGAGGCGACGATTGGCGACGCCATCGGCCTTGGCCAGCGTGATCAGCGGCTCGGCGACGCGGCGCAATTCCTTGGCCTTGGGCAGGGTGGTACGGATCAGCTCGTGCTTGATCAGCGAGGCGGCCATGTTCTTGAACATCGCTTCGCGGTGCGAGCTGGTGCGGTTGAGCTTGCGGCCGGATTTCTGGTGGCGCATGGGAGAACTCTCTCTGTCTGTTGTTATGAAAAACCGGCGGTTGTGTCCGGCTTTCCGCGGTTACCCGCTGTTCCGAGCCCTTTCAGTACGGGCTCTCGTGAGAAGTGCGGCCATCGATGGCCGTCTATTGCTCTGGCGATCACGAGGACCGCGTGGGGCCAACGCAGGCCCCGCAACGGGCAGTCAAAACGACCGCTCCAAGAATGCTGCCGGCAGACGACTCGCGCACCGCCGGCTTGAAACTTCGGCGGCGATCTTCCGATCGCCGCCGTGATACATCAACCCAGCTGCATGCCGTGCGAGAGGCCCGGCGGCGGCCAGTTTTCCAGCTTCATGCCGAGGGCGAGACCGCGGGAGCCGAGCACGTCCTTGATCTCGGTGAGCGACTTCTTGCCCAGGTTCGGCGTCTTGAGCAGCTCGACCTCGGTCTTCTGCACCAGATCGCCGATGTAGTAGATGCTCTCGGCCTTCAGGCAGTTGGCCGAACGGACCGTCAGCTCCAGGTCGTCGATCGGGCGCAGCAGCAGCGGATCGAAACCGCCCTTCTCCGCCTTGTCCGACGCGCTCTCGCGGCGCGAGAAGTCACCGAACACCGACAGCTGGTCGTTGAGGATCTCGGCCGCCTTGCGGACCGCATCCTCGGCGCCGATCGTGCCGTTGGTCTCGATATCCAGGACCAGCTTGTCCAGGTTGGTACGCTGTTCCACGCGGGCCGCGTCGACCTCGTACGCCACGCGCAGCACCGGTGCGAAGGAGGCATCGAGCTGCAGGCGGCCGATCGGACGCGCCTCGTCGTCCGGATGCTGGCGCGCGCTGGCCGGCTGGTAGCCGACGCCACGACGCACCTTCAGTCGCATGTTGAGCGCGATGTCCTTGGTCAGGTGGCAGATCACGTGCTCGGGGTTGACGATTTCCACCGAGTGGTCAACGACGATGTCGCCGGCCGTGACCACGCCCCTGCCCTTCTTGGACAAGGTCAGAGTGACTTCGTCGCCGGAATGCTGGCGAATGGCCACGTCCTTGAGGTTGAGCAGGACTTCGATGACGTCCTCCTGCAGACCCTCGAGGGTGGTGTACTCGTGCAGCACGCCATCGATTTCGACCTCGATGATGGCGCTGCCCGGGATCGAGGAGAGCAGCACGCGACGCAGCGCGTTGCCCAGGGTGTGGCCGAAGCCACGCTCGAGCGGCTCGACCACCACCCTGGCGCGGTTGGCTCCGAGCTGCTCGACGCTGAGGCCGCGGGGCCGCAGCACACTAGTTGACGAAACTGCCATGCAGGGCTCCGGTAATTACTTCGAATACAGCTCGACGATCAGGGCTTCGTTGATGTCCGACGGCAGATCGCCGCGATCGGGCACCGACTTGAACGTGCCAGTGAACTTCTTGGAGTCCACCTCGAGCCAGATCGGACGCAGGTCCATGGTGTCGAACACGGTCGCCGCTTCCTGCACGCGCAGCTGGCTGCGCGCGCGCTCGGTCAGCGCGACCTCATCGCCCGGCTTGACCTGGTACGACGGGATGTTGACCTTCTTGCCGTTGACCAGCACCGCCTTGTGGGCGACCAGCTGGCGGGCCTGGGCGCGGGTCACCGCGAAGCCCATGCGGTAGACGACGTTGTCCAGGCGGCTCTCGAGCAGGCGCAGCAGGTTCTCGCCGGTGTTGCCCTTGAGGGTCGA
>NZ_DASSES010000200.1:0-5242 GCF_035695185.1 Frateuria sp. | reverse complement strand
GCAGCCTGTCGGCCACGGCCGGTGATCATTCAGTGGCATCGATGTTGGGGGGGGCGCACGCGTAATGGTCCTGGACCGGCCGTATGAGCCTGACGGTCCCCGAACACGCATCGCATGGAGACTGTCTCGACTCGGCGGCCGGTCGCTGTAGCACATTCGCCGCGACCGACGAGGCCGGCGTCACTCGCCGCCGGCCTCCATCCCTCTTCTCATCCGGTATGCATGCCGGCAACAAGGCGGATCCGCGCAAGGATCGCGATCCGCACCTCGTCCGAGATCAGCAGATGATCGGCAAACATACCGAAGGCTGACCGCTGCAGCGTTCCGCTCACCGCAAAGTCGGCGGTGCCCTGCTCTGCCTGCCGCGCCAGCAGCGTTGCCGCGAGCGTCAGGGGCCGCTGGACACCACGCATCTCGAGGGTGCCGCGGACCAGATAGTGATCCGGCACCGTCTGAGAAACACCGGTACTCCGGAAGCGGATTCGCGGGAAGCGCGCCGCATCGAGGAAGTCCGGCGAGCGCAGCATCGCCGATGCCTCATGCCAGGGCATGTCGAGCGAATCCACGTCCGCATCGGCAGCGACGTAGGTGTGGTCCGGGCGGTCCGGATTCACCAGGAGTGTTGCCTCGAAATGCCGGAACCAGCCGTGCGAGGTGAACAGCCCCATATGGCTGACCGAGAACTCGATGCTGCCGTATCGGGGATCGATCACATACAGGGAGTCCGCCGCCGAGGAAGGGCGCGTCGCCAGCAGCAACGTGGCAAGAGACGGAAGCAGGCTGCGTCGTGAGATCATGTGGGCGCTGCCTTCAGGGTTGGCGGGCGCGGGGCCGGGCGGTGGCATTGTTACGTCCGGGCCAGACGTGGTGGTCGTGCAGCCGCCGGAGGTTCCGGTCACGCAGGCGGCCCAGTGTCGTGTACATCATGACGTGGAAAGTCATCGTGCTATCGCCCCAACCCGTATGAAGAGGACGACCTGGGCGGCTGCTTATTCCGGAAATTCTGCCGTCACAGCCGGCTGCGAATTCGGGAATATCCATCCGGTGTTCGCCGTCTCCCTGACAGGACTGCATGACCCGGCAGGGAAGAAGGATCGCGAGATGACGATGTTCTGGCTTGGCAGAATGTTCCTGGCACTGCTCGGCGGCGCCTTGCTTGCCGCTTGTTCGTACGGGCACCACGCGCGACCGATGTTCGGCATGTAGACGATCAGCAGCCCGGGCGCACGCACCGGACCTGTGCTGCCGCGTATCGGAACATGCTGACCCGAGAATCGCGTCCCGGAATCAAGTTCCAGACAAAAGACCGCCCGACCTTTCCATAGCCAGGAGATTCGCGGATGGCAGCGAACCGCCATGTGGTTTCGTGCGCCCTGTTGTTGAGCCTTGTTCTGATTGCATCGCCCGCGCGTGCGCAGGATGCCGATCGGGGCGCGCGTGTGTTCCGTTCCCAGTGCAGCATCTGCCATTCGGTACGGCCTGGCCGCAACGTGGTCGGCCCGAGCCTGTTCGGCGTCATCGGGCGCCATTCCGGACGGGTGCCCGGGTTCCACTATTCGCAGGCCAACCTCGCGTCCGGCCTGACCTGGGATCCCACGACGCTGGACCGCTACCTGACCGCGCCGCGCCAGGTCGTGCCGGGGACACGCATGACCTATCCAGGGCTGAAGGATGCCAGAGAGCGGGCTGACCTGATCGCCTTCCTCGCGCATATGCACTGAGGAGTGCCAATGTCAGTCGCGTTTGCCCGTCTCGTCGCGTGCGCGGTGAGCATTGCCGTGGTCCTGATGCTTGCGGCTCGCCCGGCATACGCCGTGCCCAGCTTCGCCGCGCAGACCGGAGAGCCGTGCAGCACCTGCCATGTCGGCGCGTTCGGGCCGCAGCTGACGCCCTTCGGCCGTGCGTTCAAGATCGGCGGCTATACCGAGACCGGGGGCCAGGGGCCTGCCGCACATATTCCGCTCGCCGCGATGGTGCTCGGCTCGTTCACCCATACAGAAGGGTCGCAGCCGTCGCCGGCGGCGCCACACTTCGCCGACAACAACAATCCTGCCCTGGACCAGATCAGCGCCTTCCTGGCGGGGCGTGTCACCGACTTTGCCGGCGCCTTCGTCCAGGGCACCTACTCCGGCATCGACCAGTCGATCACGCTGGACAACACCGATGTGCGGATCACCCATCCATTCCACGTCGGAGTGACGGACCTGCAGCTCGGCGCCTCGCTCAACAGCGCGCCGACGGTTCAGGACCCGTACAACTCCATGCCGGCCTGGATCTTCCCGTTCGCCGCGTCGGCGCTGGCGCCAACCCCGGCGCTTGAGCCGCTGCTGTTTGGTGGCTTGGCCAGCAACAGCATCGGCCTCACCCTGTACGGCTGGTATGACCGCAGCCTGTATGCCGAAGCGGGAGTCTATGTCACCCGCAGCCCGTACCTGCTCGGGCTGACGGGCGCCACGCTGGGTCCCGGTGCCACGGCGGGCCCGGCGCCGTATGTCCGCCTAGCCTATGAGTGGGACTGGAACGACCAGGCAGTGCATGTGGGCGGCGTGCTGCTTGCCGCGAACCTCAACCCCGCAGCCGGGCCGCGACGGAGCGACAGCAGCGCCGGCCAGGACCATTACCTCGATATCGGGGTCGATGCCGGCTATCAGTTCCTCGGTTCCGGCCGGCATGTCGTCAGCACGGACCTGTTGCTTCTGCATGAGAACCGCAGGCTGAACGGGTCCGCGGCGCTGGGGAGCGTTGCCAGCCCCAATGGCCGGCTCAACGAAATCCGCGCGAGTGCGACCTACTTCTTCCAGGCAACCTATGGCCTGACCCTGGGGTGGCAGAATATCTGGGGCACCGCCGATCCGGTGCTGCTGGCGCCGGCGCCGGTCAGCGGCAGCCGCACCGGCAGCCCGAACAGCAACGCCTTCATCATCGAGGCCGACTGGGTGCCGTTCGGCAAGGAGACCTCCTGGGCGCGCCCCTTCGCCAACCTGAAGATCGGCGTGCAGGACACGATCTACACGCGCTTCAACGGCAGCGGCGCCAATTACGACGGGTTCGGGCGCCGGGCGGGGGCGAACAACACCCTGTTCGCCTATGCCTGGCTCGCCTTCTGACGATCGGCGATCAGGCGTGCAGCTGCGTGCGCACGCGTTCGGCAATCTCGCGCGCCAGGCTGGCCGGCATCTCGCCTACCACGACATAGGCATACCCGTCCCGCTGCCATGCTGCCACGCGAAGATCGTCGTGGCGTTCGACCTGCAGCGGCCGCGATCCACCCTCCAGCTGACTGATGCAGAGCGCGACCGGCAGGCCCTGCGCGCGCGTGTACATGAGCTGGGCAACCGGGCTGCCGTTCACCACCAGCATGCGGCCGCCGGCAAAGCTCAGCCCCTCGGCGGAAAGATCGGGGATCTCGAGATGGCGGTGGAGGCGCTTGTCGAGCCAGGCGACAAACGCCTGCGCCTGCGCGGCCGGCATCTCGACGAGGTGGCCCGGCTCTCGCGAATAGATGGCGTGGTACTCCGCGATCTCGTCGATCAGCGCCGCCATGGCAGATTGCCGCGTGCCCAGCCAGGTGCCGCCGGCCCCAGCCGCCATGCCAAGGGCGAGGCAGGCCGCAGCCGCCCAGACGAGGCGCCGGCGTGGCCAGGGACGTGGCAGGACGGATGGCAGCAGACGGGCGGCATCGGTCGCATAGCCCGTCTCGCCACAGGCGGCCCGCAGCAGCGCCGCCGTCTCCCGATACATCTCGACCGTGCGGCGCGCCTGGGGGTCCGTGGCGAGCAACTGCTCGACCTCCCTCACGCCCGCGGCATCCAGTTCGCCGTCGACATAGGCCAGCAGCATCGTGTCGGTTGCTGTCATTGCCCGCATCCTACATCGGTCGGGACGTGGAGCGGCCAGTCGGGCCGGGAAACAGGCTCACCGATCCGCCCGATCGCGTCCCAAGCCGTTCCGCCAGGTCACGCCGCGCCCGCGACAGCCGGCTCATCACGGTGCCGATCGCAATGCCCAGCACCTCCGCCGCCTCCCGATAGCTCAGGCCGTCCACGCAGACCAAGACGAGTATGGTGCGATGTTCGGCCGGCATCTCCTGCAGCCGGCGGCGCACCAGTTCCAGCGTGATCCGCCCCTCGGCGACCGCCGGACCATCATCTCCCGCGACCTCGGTCGCCACATCGAGCGGCTCGTGGCGGCGCCGCGAGCGCGCGCGTATTTCGTCGATCCAGAGATTGCGCATGATACCGTACAACCAAGCGTCGAGCCGGGCCTGATCCCGCAACTGCCCCTCCCGCTGCAGAGCGCGGGCGCAGGCATCCTGCACCAGTTCGTCCGCCTCCACGGCGGAGCCGGTCAGGGCCAGGCCGAACCGCCGCAGCCGCGGCAGCAGTGCCGAAAGCATCGGGCGTAGGTCCTCGGCCACTCCGTTCTCCCGCTCTCAGGGGAATGACGCGCCAGCCCGCCGATTATTCCCAGCCATGGAACAGTAATCTTCTTCCAACAGGTGTGACCGGACGGCCGCGGGTCCGCCGCTGGTCTGTCAG
Organism: Frateuria sp.; assembly: GCF_035695185.1. Taxonomy (GTDB): domain Bacteria; phylum Pseudomonadota; class Gammaproteobacteria; order Xanthomonadales; family Rhodanobacteraceae; genus Frateuria_A. Next base: position 704 of record NZ_DASSES010000200.1, on the reverse strand, counting down.
AAGCCCGCGGCCCCGCCGGAATGGAGGGGGGGACCGCAGACTTAAGCGTCACAGGGATGGCGCGCGGCCGGTTCTTGCCCCCAGATCCGTCGTCAGCCGCAGAGCTATAGCGCGACAATCTGGATGATGAGCCAACTATCCTGATTGTCGCCGCGCACAGAGCCGCCTTGCGGCACTGCGGCCCGCATAGTTTGCTCCGAGAAGGCCACATTGGCCTGCTCGTGCGCTCCGTTGGTCTGCTGCGCGCGACGACGACAGTCACGCTGGCCAATGTCACCTACAATCTGCAGCGCCTCGCCTGATTCGAGGCCCGACCCATGCCCGCCTGGCCCAAAACCGCGCACCAACGCCCACCCAGCAACCAGCAAACCGAAGCCGCTGCCTCATCTCTCATCGCGCCCCAAAATTACCACCGAATTCCGCCCGCCAAGCAGGTATTTCGAGGTGCCTGTGTGTGCCGTCACCCTCAAATTGTTCCATTAACATGTCTCAAAACTATTCACTTGAAAGATTCTTAAATTTTCTCAAGCAATTCTAAGTAGCAGTCGCTTACCTTTTAGATCGCGGAATGCAACTTGCCGATTGTAGTTACTAGTTTGTGACACGGAAACATAAAATTCGCCTTGCCAAGGTCAGCGTGAATGACACATGCTAGACAAGCAAATTGCAGGATTCCGGATGCAGCCGATGTATATCGGCTGCAA
>NZ_DASSES010000199.1:0-28497 GCF_035695185.1 Frateuria sp. | reverse complement strand
GACCGACCGCAAGGAGTGGGGCATGACCCCGCAGACGGTCAACGCCTACTACAACCCGACCGACAACACGATCAACTTCCCGGCCGCGATCCTGCAGCCGCCGTTCTTCTACGCCAACGGCGACGACGCGATCAACTACGGCGGCATCGGTGCGGTGATCGGCCACGAAGCGAGCCATGGCTTCGACGACGAGGGCAGCCAGTTCGACGGCGAAGGCAACAACGTCAACTGGTGGAGCAAGGCGGACCGCGCCAAGTTCGATGCCCGTGCGGACCAGCTGGTCGAGCAGTTCAACGACTACACGCCGATCAAGGACAAGCCGGACGTGCACGTCAACGGCCGCCTGACCCTGGGCGAGAACATCGGTGACCTGGGCGGCCTGAACTCGGCCTACGACGCGCTGCAGATGGCGCTGAAGAAGAACCCCGAGGAAGCCGGCTCCAAGATCGACGGCTACACCCAGGACCAGCGCTTCTTCCTCAACTGGGCCCGCGTGTGGCGCGGCAACATCCGCGAGAAGCAGGCACTGCTGCAGCTCAACACCGATCCGCACGCCCCCGCTTCGCTGCGCGCGATCGGTGCACCGTCCAACATGGACGCGTTCGCCACCGCGTTCCAGTGCAAGCCGGGCGACGCGATGGTGCGCTCGGGCGACAAGCAGGTGAAGATCTGGTAAGCCGTTGCCCTCCCCTCGCGGGAGGGACGGTCACCCGCTTCGAACCAAGGGCCCTGCTTCGGCAGGGCCTTTTTTTTGCCCGGACGGCAGCCGCTCGGCCGCCCGGAGGCGCGCACCGGTGCGCTTTGCCCATGGTCGCGCCCCGGCGGTTCCCTCTACACGGCCGGCAGCGGATAATCGGCGCCCCTTCATGCAACCTCGGCAGCACGATGTTCGTACCTGGTCAACGCTGGATCTCCACCGCCGAGCCCGAACTGGGCCTGGGCACCGTTCTGAGGGTGGAGGGCCGCGGCGTGCAGGTGCTGTTCGCCAAGGCTGGCGTGCTGCGTCCGTACGCCATCGATTCGGCCCCGCTGGTGCGCGCCGAATTCCGCCCCGGACAGCGGGTGGCCGGCAAGGGCCTGGCTTTCCTGGTCGAGCGTGTCGAGATCAAGGACGACCTTTTGATCTACCGCGGCGAAGGCCGCGAGCTGCACGAGGGCCAGCTCGACGACGAACAGAGCGTGAGCCAGGCCGATGACCGCCTGGTCGGCGGACGCACGGATACCGTGGCGCAATTCGAGCTGCGCCTGGAAGGCCTGCGTCGCCGCGCGCAGGCACGGCGCTCGCCGACCTGGGGCCTGGCAGCAGCGCGCATCGGACTGGTGCCGCACCAGCTGCGCGTGGCCGGCATTGCCGCCTCGCGCCGCCCGCCGCGCGTGCTGCTCGCCGACGAGGTGGGCCTGGGCAAGACCATCGAGGCGGGCATGATCCTCGCCCGCCAGCTCGCCACCGGACGCGCCTCGCGCGCCCTGGTGCTGCTGCCCGATACGCTGGTCTACCAATGGTTCGTCGAGCTGCTGCGCCGCTTCAACCTCAGCTTCGCCATCTACGACGAGGAGCGCTGCGAGGCCCTGGAGCAGTCCGGCGACGGTCGCAACCCGTTCGAGGACGAACAGCTGGTCATCGCCGACTTCCGCTTCCTGGAGGAAAACCCGAAGCGCGCACGCCAGCTGGTCGAGGCTCCGTGGGATCTGCTGGTCGTCGACGAGGCGCACCACCTGGCCTGGACGCCAGCGGCGGCCAGTCCCCGCTACACGCTGGTCGAGCAGCTGGCATCCCGGACCCCCGGCGTGATCCTGCTCACCGCCACGCCCGAACAGCTCGGCCGCAGCGGGCACTTCGCCCGCCTGCGCCTGCTCGATCCGCAGCGCTACCACGATCTGGATGTCTATCTGGCCGAAGCCGAGCGCTTCCAGGCGCTCTCGCCGATCGCCGACCGGCTGCAGTCGGGCGAGCCGCTGGAAGAGGCACAGCGCGCCACCCTGCGCGAGGTCTTCGCCGGCGACGAGGCCCTGCTCGCGCTGCTGGAGGACCCCGCGCGGCCGGCCGCCGCGCGTGAACTGCTGGACGCGCTGATCGACCGCCACGGCACCGGCCGGGCGATGTTCCGCAACCGCCGTGCCGGCATCGGCGGCTTCCCGCGCCGCGTGCCGGAGTGGCAGCTGCTCGACGCCGGCGCGCTGGACGAGAACGCGCGCCAGGCATTGCTGGCCGAATTCCACGCCGATATCCAGCAGCCGGCCCCGGCGCTGGAGCTCGACTACGGGACCGATCCGCGTCTGGATGCACTGGTCGCCCTGCTCGACGCGCACCCGCAGGACAAGTTCCTGCTGATCTGTCGCAGCCAGGCCAAGGTGCTGGCACTGGAAGAGGCGCTACGCACACGCACCGGCGCCGGCATCGCCCGCTTCCACGAAGGCCTCGGCATCGTCCAGCGCGACCGCAATGCCGCCTACTTCGCCCAACCCGACGGTGCCCGCCTGCTGCTTTGCTCGGAAATCGGGTCCGAAGGCCGCAACTTCCAGTTCGCGCACCGGCTGGTCCTGTGGGACCTGCCGCTGGATCCGGACCTGCTGGAACAGCGCATCGGCCGCCTGGACCGGATCGGCCAGACCCACGACATCGCGATCCACATCCTCGCCGTCCAGGACAGCGCGCAGCACGTCCTGGCGCGCTGGTACGAGGAGGGCATCGACGCCTTCCGCTCGAGCCCTGCCGATGGCCGCGAGCTGCTGCGCCGCTACGGCGAGCCGCTGGTGCGGCTGGCCGAAGAGCACGCGCGCAACGCCGACAGTCGCGACCAGGAACTGGACGCGCTGATCGCCGACACCCGCGCCACCCACGAGGAGCTGGCCACGCTGATCCGCGCCGGCCGCGACCACCTGCTGGAACTGGCCGCCAGCCGCGACCCGCACGCCGACGAACTGGGCCAGGCCTTCCGCCGCGAGGACGTCGACCCGTCGCGCGACGCCTATGTGCAGCGCCTGCTCGAAGCCTTCGGCATCCACGCCGAGGAGCTCGGCGGCCAGGTACTGCTGCTCGACCCGCAATACCTTTCCACCGATGCGCTGCCCGGCTTCGCCGAGGGCCCGGTCTCGGCCACCTTCGCCCGCGAGGTGGCGCTGGCGCGCGAGGAGCTGCCGCTGCTGCGCTTCGACCATCCACTGGTGCAGGGTGCGCTGGATTTGGCGCTGTCCGGCGAACAGGGCAACGCCGCCTTCATGGTCGACGACGCCCTGCCGCCGCGGAGCGCCCTGCTGCAGGCGGTGTTCCTGCTCGAATGCGTCGCGGACCGCGCCCTGGATGCCGAACGCTTCCTGCCCGCCCTGCCGCTGGCGGTGACCATCGACACCCGACTGGCCGAGCGGACCGGCTTCGAGCCCAGCGAGGCATCCGTGCGCAAGGCGGCCGACCGCAATATCGAGGTACCGCGTTATCGCAAGTTCCTCGCCAAGCTGGTCCCGCCGATGCTTGAGAAAGCCGAGGCCGTCGCCGGGGCGCAAGCGCAGCAGCACATCGCCGATGCCCTCGCCCAGGCCTCCGCCGAACTGGATGCGGAACTGGCCCGCCTGCGTGCGCTGCGCGAGGTCAACCCATCGATCAACCCTGCCGAGATCGCCGCGCTCGAGGCGGAACGGCAAGCCGTGCTCGCCACCCTGCCGCAGTCGCGCCTGCGGCTGGATGCCGTGCGCTTCGTCGCGAGCCCGGATTTCCTCGCGTTGCGCTGAGTCCCTGTAGGAGCGCACCCGTGCGCGACCCGAAGCGAGGCGGTCGCGCACAGGTGCGCTCCCACATGGGAGGCGGCCGCGTGCGCAGCTAGACTGGCGGCCCGTCCAGAAGGAACCCCGCATGCGCACCATCGGCCTGATCGGCGGCATGAGCTGGGAGTCGACCGTCGAGTACTACCGGCTGATCAACCGCGGCGTGCGCGACCGCCTCGGTCCGCTCCATTCCGCCCGCCTGCTGCTGGACAGCCTGGACTTCTCGGTCATCGCCGCCTGCCAGCGGGAGGGCGACTGGGACCGTGCCGGCGTGTTGCTGGCCGAATCGGCGCGGCGCCTGCAGGCTGGCGGCGCCGACTGCATCCTGATCGGTGCCAACACCATGCACCGGGTGGCCGACGTCGTGGCGGGCGCCACGCCATTGCCACTGCTGCACATCGTGGACGCCACCGGCCGCGCGATCCGTGCGCAGGGCCTGGACACGGTGCTGCTGCTGGGCACCGCGTTCACCATGGAACAGCCGTTCTTCCGCGAGCGCATGCAGCAGGACCACGGCGTGCGCTGCATGGTGCCCGAGCCCGCACAGCGAGCCGAGTTGCACCGGGTGATCTACGAGGAACTGTGCGCCGGGCAATTCGGCGCGCGGGCCCGGGAATTCCTGCTGGGAATCATCGCCGATGGCGCCCGTGCCGGTGCCCGGGGCGCGATCCTCGGCTGCACCGAGCTGGGCCTGCTGCTGGGTGAGGCCGAGACTGGCATCCCGGTGTTCGACACCGCCGCGCTGCACGCCGCGGCGGCGGTCGAATTCGCGCTGGGCTGAGCCTTCCGGAAGGAGCGCCCTCGGGCGCGACCGCCGTTAGGATCGCCTCCGGCGCTCACCTGGTCGGCCGGCCGGCTAGGCGACCGCGAGTTCCGCGCGCATCCGCCGGTGGACGCCGAACCCCCAGTACGCCACGGTCAGCAACGCCACCCAGCCTGCGCCCACGTACAGCGCCACGCGGGTGTCGGGGCTGTAGCCGAGCATCACCAGCACGAACGCCAGGAAGGCAAGCGCCAATACGCTCGAGAGCGGCCACACACGCAACCGGAACGGCAGGGGTTCGGCCTGGCGACGGCGGAAGCGCCAGTGCGCCACCAGCACGGTGCCCCAGGTCCAAACCGTATTGAACGCGAGGATCGACATGATCATGCCGAAGATGCGCTCGGGCACCAGGTAGTTCATCAGCACGCCGAGCAGCAGGAAGAAGATCGTCACCAGCACGCCACGCACCGGCACGCCGCTCGGGTTCAGGCGACCCATCGCCGCCGGCGCCTGGCCCTTGCTGGCCAGGCTGTGCAGCATGCGGCTGCCGCTGAAGGTGGTGGAGTTGAAGCTGGACAGCGCCGCGGTGATGACCACGAAGTTGATCAGGCCCGCTGCCTGCGGGATGCCCAGCTTGGCGAAGGTGGTGACGAAGGGGCTGCCCTGCGTGCCCAGCTCGTCCCATGGGTAGATCGCCATGATCACGAACAGCGAGCCGATGTAGAAGATCAGGATGCGCCAGATCACCGAGTTCACGGCTTTCGGAATCGTGCGCTCGGGATGCGCGGCTTCGGCCGCCGCCATACCGATCGTCTCGATGCCGCCGAAGGAAAACACCAGCACCGGCAACGCCAGCACCATGCCGGTGAAACCGTTGGGGAACCAGCCGCCGTGCGTCCACAGGTTGGAGATGCCGACCGGGTGCCCGCCGTTGCCCCAGCCGAACCAGATGATGCCCAGGCCGCCCAGGATCATCAGCACCACGGTGAGCACCTTGATCAGGGCGAACCAGAATTCCATCTCGCCGTAGACCTTCACCGCCATCAGGTTCAGCCCGCCGATCATCACCACGGAAGCGAACGCCCAGATCCACTGCGGCAGCTCGGGGAACCAGTCCTTCATGTAGATGCCCACCGCCGTGCTCTCGGCAATCCCCACCCCCATCATCAGCACCCAGTAGTTCCAGCCGGTGAGGTAGCCGGCGTAAGGCCCCAGGTACTTGTGCGCATAGGTGCTGAAGGAACCGGCAATGGGCTCGTGCGCAGCCATCTCGCCCAGCGCACGCATGATCACGAAGATCATCGCGCCGCCGAACAGGTAGGCGATCAGCACCGAGGGCCCGGCCAGCTTGATGGTACTGGCCGAGCCCAGGAACAGGCCCGCGCCGATGCACATGCCAAGAGCCATGAAGGTGATGTGGCGCGGCGTGAGCTGCCGCTGAAGTTGCTCGCTCATGTGGGGCCTGTCGGGAAAGGAAAGGTCAGCGCATCAACCGGCGCTTCGGTTTGATCGGCAATCGTCCGCGCCAGTACTCGATCAGTACGTAGCCGCCGAGCATGCCACCCAGGTGGGCGAAATGGGCCACGCCGGCCTGCGTGCCGGTCACGCCCAGCACCAGCTCGATCACGGCGTACCCGGACACGAACAGCCAGGCGGGCATCGGCACGGGCAGGAAGATCAGCATCATCTTCTCGTGCGGGTACATGATGCCGAACGCCAGCAACAGGCCGAAGATCGCCCCGGACGCGCCCAGGGTGGGATAGAAGCCATGGGTGAACCACTGCACGACCATCAGTTGCGCCACCGCGGCCACGATCAGGCACACGAAGTAGTAGAGCAGGAACTCGCGCCCGCCGAAGAGCCGTTCGATCGGGCCGCCGAACATGTACAGCGCCAGCATGTTGAAGGCGATGTGTTCGAGGCCGCCGTGCATGAAGGCGTAGGTCACCAGTTGCCACGGCCGGAAGCCGATCGCGACCATGCCTTCGGGGGTCGGCAGGAACCGATCCGGCCCCCACGGCCACAGCGCAAAGTGCATCACCAGCACATCCCCCAGCAGCAGTTGCAGCAAGTACACCGCGATATTGGCGATGAGCAGGTTGCGGGTGACGGGCGGCAGCTGAAAAGGCATGGATGATCCGGCGGACGAGTCCTCGTGAGGGTAGCGCAAACCGCGCTGGAGAGCCGGAGAATCCAGCGCCCGCGTGCGGTGTGCGGTATGCCGGGCACCCGATGGCACCCCATGAAAAAAGGCCGCCTGCTGGCGGCCCGACTGCGGAAACCCCGTGGTTTCCCTCAACCGTTGCGCGCAATCCCCTCGGGGCGGCGCGCGCCGGCAAAGCGCCTGGCCCAATAGGTGTCGTCGAGACTGGAGACTTCCACCGACTTGCCCGCCGAAGGCGAGTGGATGAAGCGCCCGTGGTCCAGATAGATGCCCACGTGCGAGATGTGCTTCCTGCCGCGGGTGCGGAAGAACACCAGATCGCCGGGCTGCATGTCGCTACGCTCGACCCTGGCGCCGGCCAGGAATTGCCGCGCGGAGTTGGCCGGCAGCTGCAGGCCGATCGCATGTGCGAACACATAGCGGACGAAGCCGCTGCAATCGAACCCGGTGGAAGGCGAATGGCCGCCCCGGACATAGCGCACGTCGCGAAGCTTCATGGCCAGCACGACCAATGCCTGGCGCACCCGCGAGACTTCGTCGACGGCGCCTGCGTCAGTGCCGGTCGCTGGCATCGGCACCGCCGGGCCGGCAGAGAGTGCGGCGCGGGCCACCGCCGGCGCCAGGCTGGCCAGGGGCAACGGGGACAGCAGTGGCGCGGCGACGGACGCCGGCACCGGGCGTTCGGCGGCCTGCACGGGCACGATCGCGAGCGACGCGGCAAACAGGGCGGCGGTCACGATCAGGCGCTGGCAGAGCATGCGGGAATGCCTTTGCGGGGGCGGGTCGGGCTTGGCCGAGGCGCGGTGGCGACTCAGGCGGGGAGCCGACGTTAGCAAAGCGTTTCCGACCGGTTGTTGGATTGCCGTTAACCGGACTCGGTCGTTGCGAAACGCTCACACCGGCGTGCGACAGGGAGCACGCCTGCCAGCCCGGTGCCAGGTCGGGCCCGCGCGGCGGGTGGGTTCACACAGGTGCGCTCCTGCCGGAAAGCGGCTCAGCGCTGGCCGAAGATCGCGGTGCCGATGCGCACTTCGGTCGCACCCTCGGCGATGGCGAGCGGGAAATCGCCGCTCATCCCCATCGACAGGCACGGCAACGTATGGCCCCTGGCCACGGCAGCATCGCGCAGGTCGCGCAGCTCGCGGAAACAGGCCCGCACGGCATCGGCATCCTGCGACTGCACGGCCATCGTCATCAGGCCGCGCACGCGCAGCGTGGGGTAATCGCGCAGGCGGTCGAGGAAGCCCGGCAATGCGTCCGGCGGGAGGCCATGCTTGCTTTCCTCCGGCGAGGTCTTGACCTGCACCAGCACGTCCAGCCCGCGCCCTTCTGGCTCCAGGCGCCGGTGCAGCGCGTCGGCCAGTTCCAGCCGGTCCAGCGACTGTACCTCGCTGGCCAGCCGCGCCGCGTCCCTGGCCTTGTTGGTCTGCAGGTGGCCGATCAGCACCCACTGCAACGGCAGGTCGGCCAGCGCGGCGGTCTTTTCGCGCAGTTCCTGGACCTTGTTCTCGCCGAAGCGCGTCAGGCCCAGCGCGGCCGCTTCACGCACCGCGTCCGGCCCGAAGGTCTTGCTGACCGGCAGCACCGTGACCTCGGCCGGCTCGCGCCCGGCCGCACGGCAGGCCGCGTCCACGCGTGCACGAACGTCCGCCCAGCGCGCCGCGAGCGTGTCGGCCGGCACACCCACCGCGTCAGCCCTTGCTGGCCTGCTCGCCGTGGCGGGCGATCACCTCGGCCACCACCATGCTCACCTTCTTGCCGGTGGGGATGTGCAGGAACTCGTTCGGGCCGTGCGCGTTGGAGTGCGGGCCCAGCACGCCCGTGATCAGGAACTGCGCCTGCGGGAACTTCTCGCCGAGCATGCCCATGAACGGGATCGAGCCACCCTCGCCCATGTGGGCCGCCGGCGCGCCGAAGTAATGTTCGGAGGCCTCGGCCACCGCCTGCTCGAGCCAGGCCGAAAGCTGCGGCGCGTTCCAGCCGCTGCCGTCCTTCTCGAGCTTGAAGCTGACCTTGGCGCCGTACGGCGGATCCTTCTCCAGCAGCTCCTTGAGGAACTTGCCCGCCTTGGCGCCGTTGAGGGTCGGCGGCACGCGCAGGCTCAGCTTGACCGCGGTGAACGGGCGCAGCACGTTGCCCGCGCTCTCCAGCGCCGGCATGCCGCCAATGCCGGTGACCGCCAGCTGCGGGCGCCAGGTGCGGTTGAGCACCAGCTCGACCAGGTCTTTGGTGACCGGCTGCATGCCCTCGACGAACGGGAACTTGTCGTACACCGCCTCGCCCAGCACCTCGGTGGAACGGCGCGCCTGCTCGATCCGCTGCGGCGGGATTTCCACGTACAACTCTTCGGGCTTGATCCGGCCGGTGGCCGGGTCCTCCAGCCGCGACAGGATCTCGCGCAGGATGCGGAAGCTCGAAGGCACCACGCCGGAGGCATCGCCCGAGTGGACGCCCTCCTCCAGCACCTGCACGGTCAATTCGCCGCCGGTCATGCCGCGCAGCGAGGTGGTCAGCCACAGCTGGTCGTAGTTGCCGCAACCCGAGTCCAGGCAGACCACCAGCGCGGGGTTGCCGATGCGTGCGGAAAGGTGGTCCACGTAGTGCGGCAGGTCGTAGCTGCCGGACTCCTCGCAGGCCTCGATCATGATCACGCAACGCGCGTGCGGCACGCCCTGTTCGGCCAGCGCCAGCAGCGCCGAGAGCGAGCCGAACATCGCGTAGCCGTCGTCCGCGCCGCCGCGTCCGTAGAGCTTGTCGCCCTTGATGACCGGCGTCCACGGGCCGAGGCCCTCGGCCCAGCCGGTCATTTCCGGCTGCTTGTCGAGGTGGCCGTAGAGCACCACCGTTTCCTCGCAGCCGGGCAGCGTGGCCGGCACGTCGATGTAGATCAGCGGCGTGCGACCCGGCAGCCGCACCACTTCGAGCGTGGCGCCCGGCAGCGAGGCCAGCTTGCCGCGCGCCCACCGCTCCAGCAGGTCCACCGCCTGGTCCATGAAGCCGTGCTCGGCCCACTGCGCGTCGAACATCGGCGACTTGTTGGGGATACGGATGTACTCGACGAGCTGAGGCACGATCTCGTCGTCCCACAAGCCACCGATGAAGCCGGACAGGCGCGCGGTATCCATGGGCGAGACTCCTTGATGCATAGGGGAAGCCGTCTAGTGTACCAGCGGCACCGGAACGGCCCGTCACGGCCCACAGCGCGTCGGACATCGCCCACAGGGGTGGGCGACCGCGACCGCCCGGACGCCGCGTTACCGGCCGACTGTGGCAGCCAGCGGCTCCGGCCACACTTGCCGGACGGCAATGGTGCCGTCCAATGCATCCCAGGGAGGGAAACCCCATGCAGTCGAAGTTCCGCCAACTGCTCGTCGCACTGGCCGTCGCGGCCTCGTTCGCGCTGCCGGCATTCGCCGCCACGCCGGTGAACGTCAACAAGGCCGATGCCGCGACGATCGCGAAGTCGCTGGACGGCATCGGCCAGTCCAAGGCGCAGGCCATCGTCGCCTGGCGCCAGGCGCATGGCCCGTTCAAGCGGGTGGAAGACCTGGCCCAGGTCAAGGGCATTGGCAAGGGCACGCTCCAGCGCAACCACGACGCCATCCGCTTCAGCGGCGACCTGCCGCCGCCGAAGGCGGCGTCGGCCAGGAAGAGCGCGCCGCACAAGGCCAGGGTCGCCGCCAAGGGCTGATCGCCCCTACCCGAGACACCTCCCCGGGCGCCTTCCCCGGGGAGCCGGTTGGGGCGAGGGAGGTCCTCACCCCCTCACGACAACCCTCCTCCAACCGCCCCCGGAGCGCGGAGCGCTCCTCCAGCCATGGCAGTGGCAGGCCACCGCCCAGGGACGGGCACCAGGTGGATGCTGCCGAGGCGGTGCGACGTCGCGCTTGCGCTACACTCGCGCCCTTTCCATGCCGCCGGCCCATCATGATTCTCCCGCGCTACCGCATTGCCGCCTCCACCATTGGCGGCGCCGGCAAGGGGCTGTTCCTGGACGAGGACGTGGCCGCGGGGCGGATCGTCACCGCGCCGGATGGGATAGACCGCACCTGGAGCACGGCCGAACTGGCCGCGCGTCCCGAGCTGACCTACGCCAGCGCGCGCTGGTTCGAGGATTGCTACACGCTTTCTCCCGACTGGCCGGACGAGTGCTACATCAATCACAGCTTCGAGCCCACCGGGCTGTGGCACCTGGGTTTCGTGTTCGCGCTGGCGGACCTCCCTGCCGGCACCGAGCTCACCGTGGATTATCGCCACCTGCTGCCGCCGGGCCAGGCCGAGGACTTTATCGACGCGGCCACCGGTGAGAAAATCATCGGGTACGGCTGGGCCGAAAGCCTGGCCTCAAGTACGCGTGCGCTGAGCCGATTGCTCAAGTAACGGCTGCTGTACCGACGACGATGTCCGATATTCCCACTCTCGAAACGCCGCGCCTGCGCCTCACCGCCTTGGCCGAGCGCCACTTCGACGACTATGCGGCCATGCTCGCCGACCCCGACAGCACGCGCTGGATCGGCGACGGCCAGCCGCTGGACCGAACCGGCGCCTGGCGGTCGCTGGCCATGCTGTTGGGGCACTGGGAGCTCCGCGGCTGCGGCATGTGGGCGCTCGAATTGAAGGACACGGGACAGTTCATCGGCCGGGCCGGCCTGATGTATCCGGAGGGCTGGCCGGACTTGGAGCTGGGCTGGATGCTCAAGCCCGAATTCCGCCATCGTGGCTACGCCACCGAGGCCGGCCACGCGATCCTCGACTTCGCCTGGAGCCAGCTGCACGCGCCGCGCGTCATCAGCCTGGTCCGTATCGGCAACGAAGCATCCGACCGCGTGGCCGAACGACTGGGCGGCGAGCACATCGAGGACATGGATTTCTACGGCAACCAGAACCACGTGTTCGCCTACTACCCGCCCTACCGCGAACCGCGGCGGGCCTGGGCCTAGCCCTCGGCGACACGCCCGGGCTGGCTTCCCTCACCCCGTTCGGGCGGACGCGCAACCGCGCCGGGAACACGTGGCCGGCGTCTGCATCGCATTTCGCCATGTTCCGGCAAGCGCACAGGCGGCCCTGCTCGCCTGCTCCCGGGGACGCCGGTACGCGTCAGCGGCCAGCGGGTCGGAGCGTCGGTGGCACCGGTAACGCCGTGGCGGCAACCGGGGCGCCCGACTGGGCCGGTATATCCGCCCCGGGCAGCACGGCATCGGCGGCGGCATCCGCCGGCTTTGCCGCGGGGCCCTGCTGGATTGCCGCTGGCGCAGGTCCGACGGGCCGCGGCCGGCTCTCGACCACGTCCTGGGACAATGCCGCCGCCTCGGCTTCGCGGGTCATCACGATGATGCTGATGCGCCGGTTGATCGGGTTGTCCGGGTGCGCCTTGTCCAGCGGCACGGACGCCGCCAGCCCGACCACGCGGGCGGTCTTGCCCTTCTCCATGCCACCCGAAAGCAGCGCGCGCCGTGCAGCATTCGCACGGTCGGTGGAAAGCTCCCAGTTGCTGTAATCGCGCTCGTCGGCGTACGGCGCATCGTCGGTATGGCCGGTAATGCTGATGCGATTGGGCACGCGGTTGATGAAGGTACCCAGCTCGGCGAGGATCGCGCGGGTGTAGTCCTTCAGCTTCGCGCTGCCGAGGTCGAACATCGGCCGGTTGAGCTTGTCCACGATCTGGATGCGCAGCCCTTCCGAGGTGATGTCCAGCAGCAACTGGTCCTTGAACGGCGCCAGCGCCTGGCTGTTCTGGATGGCCGCATTCAGCTGCTGCATCAACTCCTGCAGGCGGGCCTTCTCGCGCTCGCGCGCCCGCTGGTCGAGCGCTTCCTTCGAGACCGGCGCGGAGGGACCGTTGTGGCGATCCTTCCCGGGGCCGTGGGAGAGGTCCATCGCCCCCCCCAGCTGGATCGCCGCGTCGCTGGCGCCGCCCGGCCCCATGCGTCCGGGCGGCGCGACGGTGGCATTGCCCGGGGTCATGCTGGGGTTGCGGAAGTACTCGGAGATCGCTGCCTTCTGCTCGCGCGTGCCGGCACCGAGAATCCACATGACCAGGAAGAACGCCATCATCGCGGTGACGAAATCCGCGTACGCCACTTTCCAGGCGCCACCATGGTGGCCATGCGCCTGCTTTCTCACGCGCTTGATGATGATCGGCGCGCCGCCACCCTCGCTCATGCGGCGGCTCCGGCGCGGTCGCTTTTCAGGTGATCCTCGAGGTCCTGGAAGTTGGGTCGCGTGTGCGCCGAGAGGGCCTTGCGCGCGAACTCGACCGACACCTTGGGGTTGTAGCCCCGCAGGTTGGCCAGCAGCGCCACCTTGACGCACTCGAAGGCCTTTCCGTCCTCGCGCACGCGGCTTTCCATCGCCGCGGCCAGCGGCCCGATGAAGCCGTAGCACAGCAAGATGCCGAGGAAGGTGCCCACCAGCGCACCGGCGATGTGCTCACCGATCCTGGAGGTATCGCCGCCCAGGTTGGACATGGTCGTGACGATGCCCAGCACCGCCGCGACGATGCCGAAGCCCGGCAGGCCGTCGGCCATCTTGGCCACCGCCTGCGCCGGGGCCTCGGCCTCGAGGTGATGGTTTTCGACCTCGGCGTCCAGCAACGCTTCCAGCTCGTGCGCCTCCATGTTGCCGCCGACGATCAGGCGCAGGCAGTCGGTGATGAACTCGACCAGGTGGTGCTCGCCCAGCAGGCGCGGGTATGCGGAGAACACCGGACTGGCTTGCGGGTCCTCGATGTGCGACTCCATGCCCAGCACGCCTTCCTTGCGCATGACGCCGAAGATGTCGTACAGCAGCGCCAGCAGGTCCACGTAGTCCTGCCGGCGGTACTTGGGCCCCTTGAGCAGACCGGTGATGTCGCCCAGTGCGCCCTTCACGATCTTGCCGGGGTTGGCCGCCAGGAACGCGCCGATGGCGCCGCCGAAGATGATCAGCAACTCGTAGGGTTGCCACAGGGCCATCAATTGCCCGTGCGACATCACGTAACCGCCGAGCACGCAGCCAAGCACGATCAGCGTTCCAACCAAAACCAGCATGTTCAACTCCGTGCGGCCCGGGGCCCAGCAGCATTCCGGGTTATCGGTCGGCCGGGCAAAAAATTGAACGCGCCGGCGGCTCCCGCCGACGGTGGCTCCGGACCATGCCCCAGCGCCGCAGTACACGTTGCCGGAGCAAACGCGCCCGGATGGACCCGTCATCTCCGACACGTCGGGCCCAACAAAAAGCCCGGCGCAGGGCCGGGCTTTTCGGTGACACGGTGGCGGGCGCTCAAGGCCGCCGTGCGAGCTCCGGGTTGTCCCGGGTCTGCGGCATCAGGTCCTTCTTGGACACGCCCAGCCACAGCAGGATCGGGCTGGCCACGAAGATCGAGGACAGCGTACCGACCACGATGCCGATCAGCATGGTGATGGCGAAGCCGTGCACCGCCGGACCGCCGAAGAAATACAGCGCGGCCATGGTGATGCCGGTGAACAGCGAGGTGATGATGGTCCGCGACAGTGTGGTATTGATCGAACGGTTGAGGATCTCTTCCGGATCGGCCTTGCGGGCAAGGCGGAACAACTCGCGGATACGGTCGAACACCACCACCTTGTCGTTGATCGAGTAACCGATCACCGCCAGCACCGAAGCGAGCACGGTCAGGTCGAACTCGCGTTGCACCAACGAGATCACGCCCAGCGTCACCAGCACGTCGTGTACTTCGGTAGCCAGGGCGGCGATGGCGAAGCGCCGCTCGAAGCGGATCCACAGGTACACGCCGATGCCGATGATCACGAAGATCGCCGCGATCGAGCCGTCGCTCTTGAGTTCGTCACCCACCTGCGGGCTGACGAAGCTGTGGCTGCTCTCGACGGCGTCGGGCCGGTGCTTCCTGAGTGCGGCCATCACGTTGGCGGCAACCTTGTCGGCACGCGCCGAGGCGCTCTCGCCGTTGACGGTGGCGCCCGCCTTGCCGGTCCTGGGCTGCAGCCGGATCAGCACCTGGCGCGAGCCACCCAGGCTCTGCACCACCGGGTTCTCGATGCCGGCCTCGTCCAGCGCCTTGCGCACCTCGCCGATGTCGACCGTGCTGCCGTACTTCACCTCGACCGAGATGCCGCCGGTGAAATCCAGGCCGTAGTTGAGGCCACGGGTGAACAGCAGCGCCACCGAGGCGATCATGAGGAGCCCGGCGATGACGATGCTGATCCTGCGCCAGTGCAGGAACGGGACATTGCTGTTGTGGTTGAAGATTTCCATCGTTTGTACGTCCTCAGACCGACAACGTCTTGAGCTTGCGGTTGCCGTGGATCAGCGCGGTGATCGCGTGGGTCACGGTGACCGAGGTGAACATGGAGGTCAGGATGCCGATCAGCAGCGTCACGCCGAAGCCCTTGATCGGGCCCGAGCCCATCGTGGTCAGCGCCAGTGCGGCGATCAGGTGGGTGACGTTGGCGTCGAGGATGGTCGCCCAGGCCTTTTCGTAGCCGGCGCGGATCGAGGCATGCGGGCTGGAGCCGTTGCGCAGTTCCTCGCGCACGCGTTCGCAGATCAGCACGTTGGCGTCGATCGCCATGCCCAGCGTGAGCACGATGCCGGCGATGCCCGGCATGGTCAGGGTCACGCCGATCATCGACATCACCGCGACCAGGATCACCAGGTTGAAGAACAGCGCGATGTCCGCGACCAGGCCGAACAGGTGGTAGTAGATCGCCGCGGCCAGCAGCACCAGGCCCAGGCCCAGCAGCACCGCGCGCAGGCCCTTCTGGATGTTGTCCTGGCCCAGGCTCGGGCCAATCACGAACTGCGAGGCGATGTTCATCGGCGCGGCCAGCGAACCACCCTTGAGCAGCAGCGCCAGTTCCGAGGCTTCCTTGGGGCTGTTCAGGCCGGTGGTCTGGAACTGCTTGCCGAATACGCCCTGGATGGTCGCGTCGCTGATGACCTCCTGGGTGGTGTGCGGCACCTGCACTTCCTTGCCGTTGACGACCTTGGTGTCGTAGACGGTTTCCACGTACACCACTGCCATCGGCTTGCCGACATTGGCGCTGGTGAAGTCGAGCATCTTCTTGGCGCCGGAGGCGCTCAGGGTCACGTCCACCTTGGGCGTGCCACTCTGCTGGTCGACGCC
Source organism: Frateuria sp. (assembly GCF_035695185.1). GTDB lineage: Bacteria > Pseudomonadota > Gammaproteobacteria > Xanthomonadales > Rhodanobacteraceae > Frateuria_A. The sequence continues at coordinate 12,708 of NZ_DASSES010000199.1, read as the reverse complement.
GGAGGCGGCGTCCACCAGTTCGTCGCCGGTGGCGATGATGCGCTTGCTGACGAGCACCGGGCGATGGGTGCCGCGCTCGTAATAGAGGTTGGCGTCCGGCGGCACGTTGCCGGTACGCGCCGCCTCGACCGCGCGCGGGTCGCCCGGAAAGCCGATGCCCGCCCGGTATTCCAGCGTGGCGATGGCGCCAATCACCTTCTTGGCCTCGGCCGGGTTCTGCACGCCGGCCAGTTCCACCACGATCTGGTCGTCGCCCTGCTGCTGGATCAGTGGCTCGGAGACACCCAGCGCGTTGATGCGGTTGCGCAGCGTGGCGGTGTTCTGGCGGATGGTGGCCAGCGCCAGCTCCCGCAGCTTTTCGGGCTTGACCGAGGCGACGAGCAGGAAGCGATCGCCGGTGCTGGCGCCGTCACGCACCAGCAGGTCCGGGTACTCCGTCCCGATGATATCGGTGGCAGCGCTGCGGTCGGCGGCCGAACGCAGCACCACGCTGATGCCCTGCCCGCGCTGGGCGTTGCGGCTCACCGACTCGTAGCGGATGTTCTTTTCGCGCAACAGGCTGCGGATGTCGTCGGCGTAGCGCTCTTCCTGCTTGTCGACCACCGCGTTCTGGTCCACCGCCATCAAAAAGTGCACGCCACCCTGCAGGTCCAGGCCCAGCGGCATGGAGTTGGCATGGATCGCGCGCAGCCATCCGGGCACCGTCGAGGCGAGGTTGAGCGCCACCGTGTAGTCGTCGCCCAACGCAGCCTTCACCACGTCGGCAGCCTTGGCCTGGACGTCCGCGTTGGGGAAGTCGGCGACCAGGTGGTCGGCGTCGATCTCCAGCCCGCTGTAAGGCACCTTCTGCGCCTTCAGCGCATCGGCGACCTTCTGCTTGACCGCAGCATCGAGCGGCGCGCCGTGGGTGGCGAGCACCTGCACCGACGGCACCGGCGGGAAGGCGTTGGGCAGCGCGTAGAGGATGCCGAACAGCAATACCAACGCGACCAGCGCGTATTTCCAGCGTGGAAAGTCACTCATGCCTTAAGAAGCCCGTTGCTCGTTACTTCGAAGGCCGCGGCCCCCTCGGCCGCGGCGGATGGCCGGGTCCGGCCTCGTCAGGACGACTTCAGCGTGCCCTTGGGAAGCACCTGGGAGATGGCACCCTTCTGCAGCTTGATCTTGACGTTGGGCGCGATCTCGACGGTCAGGAAGCTTTCGCCCACCTCGTCCACGCGTCCGGCGATGCCGCCGTTGCTGACCACTTCGTCGCCCTTGGCCAGGGCGGAGACCATGTTGCGGTGCTCCTTCTGGCGCTTCATCTGCGGGCGGATCATCAGGAAGTAGAAGATGACGAAGAGTGCGATCAGCGGCAGGAAGCTGAAAAGCGGGTTGCCCGGCGCGGCGGCGGGGGCAGCCTGGGCGATCACCAGGGACATCGGAAGGCTCATCGTTTCATCCTGCAAGTAGCGGCGTGGACAAGAAATTCCGTCCGCGCCAGAAAAAGGTCTTGGATTATGCCATGCACCCCCGGGGCATGCACGGCGGCTTCACACGCCCCTGCATGGCGGCGGGCGGCCGGGTTTGCAAGCACCGCGGGCCTTGGTGACCGGGCCCGGCGGGAAGTTCCCGGGCTCCGCGGGAGCACACCCGGGCAGCCCCGCCATCTCCGGCGCGCGGGGAGTCCCGCAGACAGGGGGATGACGGTCGCGCCCCCGATCCGCTCCTGCGAGCGCTACGCCGCGGCGCCCTGGCGGCGGGCGTAGAACGCGGCGACGAAGTCCTCCAGCGCACCGGCGGCGATCGCCCCGCGCAGCCCGGCCATCAGCCGCTGGTAATGGCGCAGGTTGTGGTGCGTGGCCAGCTGGCTGGCGAGGATTTCGTTACAGCGGTCCAGATGGCGCAGATAGGCGCGCGAGAAGCCGTTGGCGCAGGCGTAGCAGTCGCAGCCCTCCTCGATCACCCGGGTGTCGTCCGCGTACTTCGCGTTGCGGATCCGCAGGGTGCCCTCGGGCACGAACAGGAAACCGTTGCGGGCGTTGCGGGTGGGCATCACGCAGTCGAACATGTCGATGCCCCGGCGCACCGCCTCGACGATGTCCTCCGGCCGGCCCACACCCATCAGGTAGCGCGGCTTGTCCTGCGGCAGCATCGCCACGGTGAAGTCGAGCGTGTGGTTGCGCTCGGCTTCCGGCTCGCCGACGGCCAGCCCGCCCACCGCATAGCCGTCGAAGCCGATGCCGACCAGGCCCTCGGCCGAACGGCGCCGCAGCGGTTCGTACACGCCGCCCTGCACGATGCCGAACAGCGCGTTGGGGTTCCTCAGCGCGTCGAACGCTCCACGCGAGCGCGCGGCCCAGCGCAGCGACATCTCCATGGAGTCGGCCGCCTGCTTCTCCGTGGCCGGGTAGGGCGTGCACTCGTCGAAGATCATGGCGATGTCCGAGTCCAGCACCGTCTGGATCTTCATCGACACTTCCGGCGACAGGAACACCTTGGAGCCGTCCACCGGCGAGGCGAACGTCACCCCCTCTTCGGCCAGCTTGCGCTTGTGCGCCAGCGAGAACACCTGGAAGCCGCCCGAGTCGGTGAGGATCGGCTTGTTCCAGCCGATGAAGCGGTGCAGGCCACCGAACTTCTCCACGATCTCCAGCCCGGGACGCAGGTAGAGGTGGAAGGTGTTGCCCAGGATGATCTCGGCACCGAGTTCGGTGAGGTCGCGCGGCGTCATCGCCTTGACCGAGCCGTAGGTGCCCACCGGCATGAAGGCGGGTGTTTCAACGGTGCCGCGCGCGAAGGCCAGGCGACCGCGGCGGGCCGCGCCATCGCGGGCCAGCAGTTCGAAAGTCATGGAAGTCATCGCGACATTATCGCCGCTTTTTGCTTCCTCTCCGGGCGGGGAGAGGGAACTAGTTCGAGGCACCGGGAAGGATCAGCATCGCATCGCCATAGGAGAAGAACCGGTACCGCTCCCGCACTGCGTGCCGGTAGGCCTCCAGCACGAACTCCCGCCCGGCCAGCGCCGACACCAGCATCAGCAGGGTCGACTGCGGCAGGTGGAAATTGGTGATCAGGCCGTCGATGCTGGTGATGCGGTAGCCCGGGAAGATGAAGATCTGGGTCTCCCCGGCGAACGGGTGCACCTGTCCGTCGATCGTCGCGCTTTCCAGTGCCCGCACCACCGTCGTGCCCACCGCGATGACCCGCCCGCCGGCTGCCCGCGCGCGGCGCATCTTTTCCACCAGCGCGGCGCCGACGTTGAGCCACTCGCGATGCATGGTGTGCTGGTGAATGTCCTCCACGCGCACCGGCTGGAAGGTGCCGGCACCCACATGCAACGTCACGTAGCCGGTGTCCACGCCCAGTTCGCGCAGGCGCCCGAGCAGCGGTTCGTCGAAATGCAGGCCCGCGGTGGGCGCGGCCACCGCACCGGGTTCGCGGGCGTAGACGGTCTGGTAGCGCTCCAGGTCCGAGGCATCGGCGTGGCGCTCGATGTACGGCGGCAGCGGCATCTCGCCCAGCTTCGCGAGCAGTTTTTCCAGCGGCTCGGGCGACTCGAAGCGCAGTCTGAAGAACGCCTCGTCACGGCCCAGCACCGTGGCATGGCTGCCGTCGCCGAGTTCGATGCGGCCGCCCTCCTTCGGCTTCTTGCTCACGCCCAGTTGCACCGTGGCCTCGTGCGCGCCGGTGACACGCTCGATCAGGATCTCCACCGCACCGCCGGATTCCTTGCGCCCGTACAAGCGGGCCGGCAGCACGCGGGTATCGTTGAACACCAGCAGATCGCCCGGACGCAGGAAGGACGGCAATTCACGGAACTGACGATCGTCCAGCGTGCGCCCGACCGGATCCAGCCGCAGCAGCCGGCTGGCCGAGCGCTCCGGCAACGGGGCCTGCGCGATCAGCTCGGGCGGCAGGTCGAAATCGAAATCGGACTTCTTCAAGGCGTGCCTCTGGGCTCTGGTAGGAGCGCACCTGTGCGCGACCGCCATGCCTCCCGGTCGCGCACAGTGCGCCTGCAGGGGAAACGCGTACGGCGACCGGCAATGATAGCCCTCTCCCGCCCCGTGCTGCGCTGCGCATCGGCTACACACGGCTTATCTGTTAATTTCGCGGGCTTTGCATCGACTCGGGACCGACCCTGCATGTTCGAGCGCGTACTGATTGCCAATCGCGGCGAGATCGCCTGCCGCGTGATCCGCACCTGCCGCCGCCTCGGCATCCACACCATCGCGGTGTATTCGGAGGCCGACCAGGACGCCCAACACGTCCGGCTGGCCGATGAAGCCTGGCCGATCGGCGGCCCGCGCCCGGCCGACTCCTACCTGCGTGGCGAAGCCATCCTCGAGGTAGCCAGGAAGACCGGCGCGCAGGCGATCCATCCGGGCTACGGCTTCCTGTCGGAGAACACCGGCTTCGCCCGCGCCTGTGTCGAGGCCGGCATCGTGTTCATCGGCCCGAAGCCTCGGAGCATCGATGCGATGGGTTCCAAGGCGGCCGCCAAGGCACTGATGGAAAAGCACGCCGTGCCGCTGGTGCCCGGCTACCACGGCGAGAACCAGGAGCCCGTGCACCTGGCCGAGCAGGCGCGCAAGACCGGCTTCCCGCTGATGATCAAGGCCGCGGCCGGCGGCGGCGGCAAGGGCATGCGCATCGTGCGCGGCGAAGGCGAGTTCGCCGATGCGCTGGCCTCGGCCCAGCGCGAGGCGGCCAACGCCTTCGGCGACACGCGGGTGATCCTGGAGCGTTACGTCGAGCACCCGCGGCACATCGAGTTCCAGGTGTTCGGCGACAGCCACGGCAACGTGATCCACCTCAACGAGCGCGAATGCTCGTCCCAGCGCCGCTACCAGAAGGTGCTGGAAGAGACGCCCTCGCCCTTCCTCACGCCGGCGCGGCGCCGGGCCATGGGCGAAGCGGCGGTGGCCGCCGCCAGGGCGGTCGACTACGTGGGCGCGGGCACGGTGGAGTTCATCGTCGGCGCCGACGGCGAGTTTTTCTTCATGGAAATGAATACGCGCCTGCAGGTCGAGCACCCGGTCACCGAGGAAACGCTCGGCCTGGACCTGGTCGAGTGGCAACTGCGCGTCGCTGCGGGCCAGCCGCTGCCGCTCAAGCAGGAACAGATCCAGACGCACGGCCATGCCATCGAGGTGCGCCTGTACGCCGAGGACCCGGAACAGAACTTCCTGCCCGGCTCGGGCAAGCTGCTCAAGCTGCGCCTTCCCGCGCCGTCGAAGCACGTGCGCATCGACGGCGGCGTGGTCGAGGGCGACACGGTCACCATCTTCTACGACCCGATGATCGCCAAGCTGATCGTATGGGACGTCGACCGCCCGCAGGCGCTGGAACGGCTGCGCGAGGCGCTGGCCCAGTGCGAAATCGTCGGGCCGAAATCCAACATCGCCTTCCTCGAGCGGCTGGCGAGGCATCCATCCGTGATCGAAGGAACCATCGACACCGGCTACCTCGACCGCCACCTGGACGAGTTCCTGCAGGGCGACGCGGCGCCGGCCGACCGCGTGCTGTTCGCCGCCGCCACCGCGGCGCTGCTGCAGGAAGAGCGCAGCGTGCAGGCCAACCTCGCCGATCCGCACTCGCCCTGGGCCAGAGCCGACGCCTGGCGCATCGGCCATGCCGGCAAGCGCGTGGTGGCGCTGGCGCTGCACGAGCGGCGTTACGAGGTCGCCGCGCATGGCCATGGCGGTGACTACCGCCTCGAACACGGTGAGGCGACCTGCGAAGTACGCGGCGCGTGCCTTGAGACGGACGCCCTCAGCGCCCGCTTCGATGGCGAGGCGCAACGCCTGAGCGCGCGGGTCGACGACGCCCGCGTGCTGTTGCACGACGCCGCAGGCCGGCGCCACCGCTTCGTGCACGCCCCCGCCTTTGCCTGGGCCTCGACCGAAAGCGCCGGCGGCAATCAGGTCGTCGCGCCGATGCCCGGCCGGATCGTGCTGGTCAAGGCGAACGCCGGCGACAGTGTCGAGGAAGGCCAGGAGTTGCTGGTGATGGAGGCGATGAAGATGGAGCTGGCGCTGAAAGCACCGCGCGCCGGCACCATCGAGAACGTCAGCGCGAGCCAGGGCGAGTTCGTCGAAGCGGATACGGTGCTGGTGCGCTTCGAAAGCTGAGGCGAGCGCGACCCGCTCCTCTCTCCCTCCGGGCAGAGGGTTGGGGTGAGGGGACGCTCTTGCGGGAGACTCGCTCCTAGGCCTTGGTGCAAGGATTCTGTCTTTCCACGATTCGCCACCGCCGAAAATCTACCCCGCTGGAGAACGAAAGCAATTCGGCAGGTGCCGCATTCACAACCGCCGCGATCTCCTTGGCAGCACAACCGGTCTGTAGCTCCACGGCCCGAATAGCTGCGCACCAACGCTTGTTTCCATGCGACCTCAGCGTGAACTGGCGTACGTCATCGGCCAGCCACTGATCGAACAGACACAAGCGCCCATCGTGATGCATCCCTTCTAGCCATAGGACTGGCTCGCTCGTCCTTGCGTCCTCGCACAGCAGAACGCAAGAGGCTCCATAAGCCTTTTGAGCATGTACAACCAGATGGTTCGGCAACAATGGCCAGTGCCGGCGAGAAGCGCCCACGATCCCGTTGACCAGCGCTTCCAGGTGTGGAGCGATTTCTCCTATCGATTCAGCCGCCTTAGATGCATGGTCGGTCAACACCGCGGTCAGGCGGCCGCGATCGATTTCTGTTCTCGGGCCCAGATAGCGGCACATGGTCGCGTAGGCTCCAGCGACGTAGTGCTCAGTATCGGATTTCGTTTTGAACACGTCAGCCAACAAACGATCAAGCACCGGCTTGTGCTGCGCGATAAAATCCGACGCGAACGTCCGCCGACCTTGACCGTCGATCAATCCGTACTGGTACCGGGTGCAGTGGCGTTGTCGTTCTTTGAAGTGTGCTTGGAAAAGGGCGGCGAGGGAGAGCGCCTGTGGTGAGTTGGCCTGTTGCGCGTTAAATAGCAAGGAGCACTCGCGGACAAACGCGTTCTCATAGCAGCTGGCCGCGTAGTCCTGCCACTCCGTCTCGCGCAGCGGCCTGCGTCCGTTGGGGCCGTACTTGTTGAAGAAAAAAACCAAGGACTTGATAACCGCTCTAAGCGTGGTGAGTTCCTCACCAAAACCGGCGGCATGATCCAGAATTTTGGCGCGTGCCCAGTCGGGGAAGTAATGAGCGTTGCCGAAATCCAGCAATTGTCCCCAAACGGAGACGTTGGAAGAGAACACGCCGCCGCCTGTAAGCCGGTGCACCTGACCAAAGGCAATCTGGTCCACCAGGCGCGCGACCAACTGCTTGAGGCAAGCGGCCGCCCCGCCTGGAGGACCAACAGTGAGCCAATAGCGGACGGCCGCCTTGGCGCGGGCGACGTCCTCCAATTGATGGGCGCGGGTGTCGCTTTCGCTCGCTCCCAGCGGGCGAAAGAGCGGCGCCCTCTCGATGTGAGCGGGTCGCAAGGTACATGGACGAATCAATAGACCTCGACGGATCGCCCGCGCAGAACGCAGGTCCGGATCAACATAGTCGCAACCGGCGTCCAGTACCGCAATGACAGGCAGTGCTCCTGCAGGGAATTCGGCGTCGAAGACTTCGCTGTAGACCGCTTCGCGCAAGCACTCTTCGAGGCTCGCGTGACCGTGAGCATGGCCTGGGTGGGCGTCTTCGCCCACTAACGGCGTCTGGCCAATGCCTTTAGCACTAAACCGCCCCGCGATGCCGCTGCGCCCACTCCCGCCGTGAGGAGTTGTTCCTTCGGTACTGCCGTAGCGATCTGCGTAAAAGGTCTTGAAGGCACTTGAGGGAATGCCACGACCCAGCGTGGCCTCGTAGGCAAACTCGTCCAACAGCCATGCTTCCGCGCGGCGACGCGTCGACACATTGAGTACGTCGATGCCTTGCTGCAGGAACCATCGGACATTCAACCACGCCAGCCGCGCTCGGTGCAGACGCTGTGCATGAAAAGAAACCAGAATCGACGCGCTGATGCTGGCCAGATCAACAGCACCACGCTCTAACGCCGCGATTTCGGACGCGCTGAAATGCTTCGCAATCACTGCCGTCATAGGCGCGACCGCGTCATGCAGCCCCATCGCGTGACCTTGCGTATAGAGCCGTCATCTCGCCGCCTCAGCGACTTGGCTTCTTCGAATTGTGAAAGGCGATTCTTGCCGAGTTGGACGAATTTCCTGACGTCGCCGTTGAGCACCACAAAATCCATGATCCAAAGCCGGTCGCCTTCGTTCCACTCGCTCAGGTGCAGCAAAATCGCGGGGTCTCCAATCAGCCGTTGTTCGGTGTCCTCCGCCAAGAACGCCCATGTCATATAGCCCACGAGATTGGCGCTTGCGTCGTAAAACAGCGTGTACTGACAGAGCAGCAGTGGTGGACGAAGCCATTCGGCGATACAAGCAATCGGATACTGGCAGTACGTCGGGGAGCGAGTCATGACAAAAGTGACGGCTCCCAGTGCCTCCATGAAGGCCGCGGTTGCTGACGCGGGCGATGGCTGTCCAGCTGGAGCGTCCACAAGCGTCACCTTGTCCTGAAGCAAGCTTTAACGGTTCCTAGCCGTGCCCTGGGCAAATTCTTGGCACAGAGGCGTGCAGGATGCAGTTTCGTGTGGACGGACGCGACCCCGCCTCGCTATGGTCCACATGCCGACGGAGCTTCCTTAAGGCGAGGTTTGCCCTCGAAATACTTGTGGAACAACATTTCGGCTTGTTTGTTACCTTGCGCTACTAGTGACGGCGCCAGAATCGGGCCACCCGTATCGGTCGGTGACAAAAAAATGACGTTGATGATCGCATTCATACGTTGCGCATACGGCGCGTCCGCTCCCAACTGAAGCAGACGGTTCATTGTGTAAAGTTTCAGCGGATCGAGCGGATGGACGTAAGGGAACATTCCCGAGCCATCCTCGTTGCTGGTCTGTGCGAGGAGTGCGACCACCCGCCAATCACCTCGTGCCATGCCCTCCGCGATATACTTGGGCGCAAGGCGCTTATAATCGCGAATTTCCTGTTGCGAATAGCTCAGTGGAGTTCGGTCTGCATCTTCGAAAAGCGATCGGAGATAGCAGACCTGAGCGTCGGCGTCGCCCATGGACGCGGCTTTCTTTGTTGCCTCATAGAAATCTCTTGCCGAGGATTGCGCCGTAGAACATTCCGCTTTTTCATCGCGTTCTTTATCCAGTGCGTCCATTTGCTCTTGTAGGCCTGCCGTGCATTGCGCAGACCGCGCGAGATCGTTGGAAGGAATCTCTTTGCATGCCTGCAGATTGCGCTCCAGCTCTGCGAGCCGGTTATTCATTGAATAGCATTGCTTGCTTTGTTCGAAGTCGGCAACCGCGCGATGCACATCCACGGGCTTGGGAGCCGTTGGCATGGATGCCTTTGGCGTCGACCGCGGGTGGTGCGATGCCTGTGCCTGTTTGGTGGTGGACGAAGCAGGCGCCAACGCGGCGGCGTGACCGCCACCGCGTTGGGCGTCCGCCTTCGAGGGCGCCCAATATGTCCAGGCAACGCAAGCCACCAGCGCAACGGCAACCAGCCCCACAGTTACATGTCGTCTGTTCATATCGTTACCCTTGAGAACGCCGGACCAACTGCCACTATAAGCCGCCGCACTTGCGTCCTTGGTCAGCGGCATACGAGTTCATCGCGTCGTTCCCGACGGCGCTGGCGGTGGCCTCACTCGCTCCGTATTGGTGAGCCCATTCGTGCGCGAAAGCCCGGATCTTGTATGCCATGGAGCCGTTCCCCGGCAAGGACACTAAGGACTGTGTACCCTGGGTGCTTCCCCCAAGCTGCGTGAGGCCCGGATACGGTGGCGTGCCCGTTGGGCTCTCGTAGTGCGTTCCGGCGGAATCGCGCCAGATCGTTGCGCTTATGACAAATGTCTTCCAGCCTGATCGCGGACCAAGCCCTGAAAGCGGAGCCTTCTTGCCATAAGCCTTCGCGCAATCCATCGCATGTACGACGGTAGTCGGCGTAGGACCAATGTAGGTTCCGACATTGGTCGGCGGAGCGCTGACATTCAGCACGCCGCCCCAGTAGTAGCCATAGTTCACACTGGCTGTTTGGAGGCTATAAGTGGCGTTGACGGTCACGGTGCCCAACGTCGGTGGTTCGTCTGCTAGCGTGCCGTGGGATGCCACAAGTGAGGAAGCAAACAGCGCGAGCTCTACAGCTGTCAACTTTCGCATTTCCTTCTCCTCAGTCTTGCCGGTAGGGACCCCTCCCGTTCCTGACAGCAATTCCGCATTTCTGGATCGGAAAGCTGACGGCCCATTTCATGGGCCGTGGAGAGCGCGAACATATGACAGCAAGTTAGATGGCAGGTACGACCTTGAATTGGAGGTGCACCTCGCCCACGTGGTGTCGAAGACACCATCGGCATGCCATGCGAGCATGACAAATGAAACCTGCTACCCGTGTAACCCTCCCCGAATCAGCCGCCTGCCAATGGCGGCTGAATCATCCGTCCGTTGCGACAACGAGGTTGCGCACCTGCGGCACGGGCAGTTTGCACGTCAAGTTGTGAACGTCTCGCAAAGTCGACGAGCCTGAACAAAGCTTAGGTCGTAATGGGGTTCCCTCGAAAAGACAGACTTGCCCCGCGGGCGAGCGTGGTGATTACCCGATGAAGCCTGCCGACACCGATTCAAAGTAGGACACCACTGCTTCAGCCGGTCCTTCGCGGACAAGGCCCAGCGCAGTCTTGTGGCGGAAGGCCGGCTCGTTGCGCATCCAGCTCAGAGCGGCGTCGCGGTTGTCGAACGCCTCCGCGGCAGACAGCACGCGCAGGATGGACTGGAGGCCATCATTTTCGACGGCTCAACAGCCACTGTCGCGTAGCCTCTGTTGAGCGTCAGGTGGAAATCGAGGCCCGATTTCTTGACGTAGGCACGTGGCAAAAGAAAACCCCCGAGTTGAACTCGGGGGTGTAGCGGCCCCAAGGACCTGACATCAACAGGTCAATGAACGCCTAGCCTTCGCGGCCGCCTTTTTTACTGCTTCTTCTTCGGTCCGATCATCATGACCATCTGGCGCCCTTCCAGCCGGGGGAAGGATTCCACCTGGCCGTTGTCGCCGACGTCCTCCTGGATCTTCCTGGCCAGGTTCTGGCCGAGGTCCTGGTGGGACATCTCGCGTCCGCGGAAGCGGATCGTGACCTTGACCTTGTCGCCCTCCTCCAGGAAGCGAAGCATGTTGCGCAGCTTGATCTGGTAGTCGCCCACGTCCGTGACCGGACGGAACTTCACTTCCTTGATCTCGACCTGCTTCTGCTTCTTCTTGGCGGCCTGGGCCTTCTTCTGGGCTTCGAACTTGAACTTGCCGTAATCCATGATGCGGCAGACCGGCGGGTCGCCGTTGGGCTGGATCTCGACCAGGTCCATGCCCGCTTCCTGCGCCATCGAAAGCGCCTCGTCGCGGGAAAGGATGCCCAGCTGTTCCGAGTCGACGCCGATCACGCGCACGCGCGGTACGCGAATCTCATGGTTGCGGCGGTTGCCCTTGTTGTCGGTGGTGGCGATACCACTATCCTCCAGAAGAAGTGTTGGGATTAGGCCTCAAGACGGGTCAACGCCGCGTCTCGGCCTGAAGGCGCTCGATGAAGTCGGCCAGCGGCATGCTGCCCAGGTCCTCACCCGAACGCGTACGCACGGAAACGGCCCCCGCTTCCTTCTCGCGGTCACCGACCACGAGGAGATAAGGGACCTTCTGCAACGTATGCTCGCGGATTTTATAACCGACTTTTTCGTTGCGCAAATCGGCCTGGACGCGGAAGCCTTTGTCGACAAGGGCTTGCGTCACCTCGCGGACATAACCGGCCTGGGCGTCGGTGATGGAGAACACCGCCGCCTGCACCGGCGCCAGCCAGGCCGGGAGGTTGCCGGCGTGATGCTCGATCAGGATGCCGATGAAGCGCTCCATCGAGCCCACGATCGCCCGGTGCAGCATGACTGGATGGCGCTTCTGCGAGGCCTCGTCCACGTACTCGGCGCCCAGGCGCTCGGGCATCATGAAATCGACCTGCATGGTGCCGACCTGCCAGGCGCGGCCGATCGAGTCCTTCATGTGGTACTCGATCTTCGGGCCATAGAAGGCGCCCTCGCCGGGCAGTTCCTCCCACTGCACGCCGGCGGAGGAAAGCGCCTTGCGCAGCGCATCCTCGGCGCGGTCCCACACCTCGTCCGAACCGATGCGCTTGTCCGGGCGCAGGGCGATCTTCAGCGCGATGTCCTGGAAGCCGAAATCGCCGTACACCTGCATCGCCTGCCGGTGGAACGCAGTCACCTCCGGCTCGATCTGCTCGGGCGTGCAGAAGATGTGGCCGTCGTCCTGGGTGAAGGCGCGCACGCGCATGATGCCGTGCAGGGCGCCCGAGGGTTCGTTGCGGTGGCAACCGCCGAACTCGCCGTAGCGGATCGGCAGCTCGCGGTAGCTGTGCAGGCCGGTGTTGAAGATCTGCACGTGGCCCGGGCAGTTCATCGGCTTCAATGCGTAGGTGTGCTTCTCCGACTCGGTGAAGAACATGTTCTCGGCGTAGTTGTCCCAGTGCCCGGACTTCTTCCACAGCGACACATCCAGCACCTGCGGGCAGCGCACCTCCTGGTAGCCGCTCTTGCGGTACACACGGCGCATGTACTGCTCGACCTGCTGCCAGATCGCCCAGCCGTTGGGGTGCCAGAACACCATGCCGGGGGA
>NZ_DASSES010000198.1:0-14918 GCF_035695185.1 Frateuria sp. | reverse complement strand
CGCTCCTACAGAGGCATGCGTGGGCGCGGCCCTCTGCAGGAGCGCACCTGTGCGCGACCGCCATCTGCATGCGTGCGATGAAAGGCGACATCACCGACCACCCGGCGCGTGCGAGGCGATCTCGTCGCCATAGCGCCATTCGAGCGCGGTCTTGATCGCCAGCGTCACCAGCGCCAGCAAGGCCAGCAGCGACGCCACCGCGAAGGCACCCACGTAGTCGTACTCGTTGTAGCGCATCTCCACTTCGAGCGGGATGGTCGTGGTCATCCCGCGGATGTGCCCGGACACCACCGACACCGCGCCGAACTCGCCCATCGCGCGCGCATTGCACAGCAGCACGCCGTAGAGCAGCGCCCAGCGGATGTTCGGCAGCGTCACGCGGAAGAACATCTGCCAGCCGTTGGCGCCGAGCACGCGGGCCGCTTCCTCTTCCTCGTTGCCCTGCGCCTGCATCAGCGGGATCAGTTCGCGCGCGACGAACGGCAGGGTGATGAACATCGTCGCCAGCACCAGGCCCGGCACGGCGAAGATGACGTTCACGCCATGCGCCTCCAGCCACGGTCCGAACCAGCCCTGCGCGCCGAACAGCAGCACGTAGACCAGCCCGGAAATCACCGGCGAAACCGAGAAGGGCAGGTCGATGAAAGCGCCGAGCAGCGCCTTGCCGCGGAACTCGAAGCGCGCCATCACCCAGGCCGCGGCGATGCCGAACACCAGATTCACCGGTACGGCGATGGCTGCCACCAGCACGGTCAGCCAGATCGCCGAGCGCGCCTCGTCCTGGGTGATCGCGGCGAAGAACGCACCGACCCCCTGGCGGAAGGCCTCGACGAACACCGTCGACAGCGGCAGCAGCAGGAACACGATCAGGAACACTACGGCGGCGAGCGTGAGCAAGGCCCGCCCGAGCAGGCGCGGCCAACCGAAGGAACGCGAATGGCGCGCGCTCACGGCGTCACCTCCGCCCAGCGGCGGCTCCAGCGCTGCAGCAACGTGATCACCAGCAGCAACACGAACGAGAACGCCAGCATCGCCACGCCGAGCGCGGCCGCGCCGGCGTAGTCGAACTGTTCGAGGCTCTGCACGATCAGCAGCGGCGCGATCTCCGACTTCATCGGGATGTTGCCGGCGATGAAGATCACCGAACCGTACTCGCCGACCGCGCGTGCCAGCGCCAGCGCGAAGCCGGTCAGCAACGTCGGCACCAGCATCGGCAGGATCACCTTGAGGAAGATCTGCCAGCGCCGGGCGCCCAGCGTTTCGGCTGCCTCCTCGACCTCGTGCTCGAGGGTTTCCAGCACCGGTTGCAAGGTGCGCACCACGAACGGGAAACCGACGAAGATCATCGCCACCAGCACACCCCACGGCGTGTAGGCGACCTTGATGTCGAGCACCGCCAGCCACTTTCCGATCCAGCCGTTGGGCGCGTACAGCGCGGTGAGTGCGATGCCGGCCACCGCCGTGGGCAGCGCGAAGGGCAGATCGACCACCGCGTCGAACAGGCGACGGCCCGGGAAGCGGTAGCGGACCAGCACCCACGCCACCAGCAGGCCGACCACCAGGTTGATCGCCGCCGCCAGCATTGCGCCACCGAAACTGAGCTTGAGCGCCGCCAGCGTGCGTGGCACCCGCAACAACTCGATGAGGCCGCCCAGCCCCAGGCCGGAAGCTTTCCAGGCCAGTGCCGCCAACGGCAGCAACACGATCAGCCCCAGGTAGGTGAGCGAGTAGCCGAGGCTCAGGTTGAAGCCGGGAAGGATGCGTCGTCGCATGTCACGTCCCCGGTCCGATCTGGTCGAAGATCGCGCCATCGGCGAAGAACCTGATGTTCACCTGGCTCCAATTGCCGAACGTGTCCTTGAGCGTGAACAGGTGCACCTTGGGAAACTGATTCGCATACTTCGCCATCACCTGCGGCGAGCGCGGGCGATAGTGATTCTTCGCCGCGATCTCCTGCCCCTGCGGCGAATAGAGGAACTTCAGGTACGCCTCGGCCACCGCGCGGGTGCCGTGCCTGTCCACGTTCCGGTCGACCACCGCGACCGTGGGCTCGGCCAGGATGCTCATCGACGGCACCACGATCTCCACGTCGGCGCCGCCCATCTCCTGTCGGGCGAGGATCGCCTCGTTCTCCCATGCCAGCAACACGTCACCGATGCCACGCTGGACGAAGGTATTGGTGGCCCCGCGGGCGCCGGTGTCGAGCACCGGCACGTGCCTGTACAGCGCGTGCACGAACGCCCTGGCCTTGGCCTCGTCGCCGCCGGGCTGCTTGAGCGCGTAGCCCCAGGCCGCCAGGAAGTTCCAGCGCGCGCCGCCGGAGGTCCTGGGATTGGGCGTGATCACCTGCACGCCGGGGCGCACCAGATCGGACCAGTCGCGGATCTTCTTCGGGTTGCCCTTGCGCACCAGGAACACGATGGTCGAGGTGTAGGGGGCGCTGTTGTCCGGCAGGCGCTGCTGCCAGTTAGCGGGCATCAGGCCACGGTCGGCCAGCACATCGATGTCGTGGGCGAGCGCCAGCGTCACCACGTCGGCGGGAAGTCCATCGACCACCGCACGTGCCTGCTTGCCGGAGCCGCCATGGGACATGCGGATGGTGACGTTGTCGCCATGCCGTGCCTTCCACTGCGCGGCGAAGGCGGCGTTGGCATCGCGGTAGAGCTCCCGCGTGGGGTCGTAGGACGCGTTGAGCAGGGTCACGGTTTTTGCCGTGACCGCACCCGCGGCGAGCGTACCGAGCACGGCGCAGATCGCAATGAACTTCTTCATGGAGTCTCCCTACGAACGGTGGCGTTGGCCATGGCACGGAGTGTCCTCGCCGCAGGCGCAGACACCCGTTCCGGCGGCGGGGCCGCAGGCTGGCGTGGTCGGGTGTGGTTCCCTTGGGGGGGGCGGTTGCGCCGGATCAGGCCGGCGCAACCGCGCGATGGCGGGAGCTGTCCCGGTCATCGAACGCTTCCCGCGCGAAGCGCCGGCGAGCGCCTCGGCGACGGGCTCGTGCAGCGGCGGGCGTGGCGGTGCGAAGGTCGAGTGCGTCGTACATGGTTTCCACCTCGCGGATCGGCGTACTCGAGGCGGACTGCAACACAGCTGCCGTTAAGCACCCGCTAGGCATTCGTAGCGTTTCGCGTAGGAAATTCCGTCGACTTTTCAATAACAAACACGGGTTTTCGAGCGGCGCGGAAGGCCCGGAAAGCGGCTCGTCCTCCGGGCGCTCAGCTTTCCGCGGCGGTGGCGTCCAGCTTCGCCGCGATCGGCACGGCGGCGAGCGCGCCGACGACCTGCGCCAGAACAAACCCGGCCACGTCCGCAGGCCGGATGCCGGCAAAGGTTCGGGTCAGCGAGCGCGCGAGGGTTACGGCCGGATTGGCGAACGAAGTGCTCGCGGTGAACCAGTACGCCGCGAAGATGTAACTGGCCACCAACGCCGGCACGGCGGCAGGACGATGCCGCAGCCCGAGCAGGATGGTCAGCAGCAGGCCGAACGCCGCCACGCCCTCGCTCAGCCACTGCGCGGCACCGCTGCGCACGTGCGTACCCGGTTGCAGCAGCGGCAGGTCGAACATGGCGTGCGCGAGCAGGACGCCGACAATCGCCGCGACCAGCTGCACCAGCACGTAAGCCGCCGCCTCGCGGCCGCCGAGGTCTTTCCGCAGCCACATTGCAAGCGTCACGACCGGATTGAAGTGTGCGCCGGAGACGGGTCCGAACAGCACGATCAATACGTAGAGTGCGCCCGCCGTCGCCGCCGCGTTGGCAAGCAGGGCGACGCCCGTGTTCCCGGGCGAAAGCATCACGCCCATGATTCCCGATCCCACCACGGCGGCGAGCAGCAGGGCGGTGCCGATGAACTCGGCCAGCAGCTTGCGCGTCAGCATGGTCAGAGCGAGGCCAGCAAGGTCTGCACACGGGTGGAAATCTCATCGCGTACCGCACGATAGCCGGCGTCGTCCAGCTCCTTGGGGTCGGGAAGGTTCCAGTCCTCGCGCCGGCGCGCCGCCACCCATGGACAGCGGTCGCCACAGCCCATGGTGACCACGGCGTCGAACGTCCCGTCGATCGCATCCAGCGACTTGGAATCATGCCTGGTCAGGTCGTAGCCCAACTCGGCCATGAACTGCACCGCACGCGGATTGATGCGGCCGGACGGCGCGGAACCCGCGCTGCATGCCTCCACGGCATCGCCGCCGTGGAGGCGCGCAAAGGCCTCGGCCATCTGGCTGCGGTTGGCGTTTTCCACGCAGACGAACAGGACGCGCTTTTTCATCGATCCACCTCAGCAGCAGCCGGAATCGGTGGCGCAGCAGGCGCCGCCCTTGGCCACCTTCGGCTTCACCGCGCGGAGGTCGGGGCTGCAGCTGGCACCATCGGTCGCGCAGGGCGCCTCGCCACCGTGGTGCGTGGTGGCTTCGCCCAGCGTGTGGAAGGTTTCCCAGCGCGTGCCTTGCGGGTCCTCCGTCCACAGCTTGTCCGAGCGGGCATAGCAGCAGACAGTCGCTTCCTCCGGCACGAGCGTGCCACCGGCCGCGTCCAGCCGGTGGCCGAGCGCGGCCAGCGCTTCGCCGCTATCGGCCTGGATGCCCAGGTGATCGACGCCCGGCGCGCGGCCGGTACTGGAAATGGCGAAGTTGACGCGCGGATCCTCGACCATCCACTTGGCGTAGTCGTCCTTGCGCACCGTCGGCTCGGCACCGAACAGCGCGGTATAGAAGCGGATGCTGGTCGCCAGGTCGGCGACGTTCAGGTGCACGTGGAAGCGGTTCATGGCGTCAGGTTCCCTTGCGGTGGGGTTTGCAGGTCGGCGACGGGGCGCAGGTGGCCGATCCGGCGCAGCAGTTTTCGGTGAGGTAGGCGATCAGCGCGTCCATCTGCGCGTAGTCGGCGCGCACACGGATGACCCGGCCCTCGCGCTGGTCGCGCACCAGCCCCGCCGCGCGCAGCACGTTGAGGTGGGCGGTGAGCGTGGCCGGCGGCAGGTCCAGGTGCCCGCGCAGTTCGCCGACGGACAGGCCCTCGGGCCCGGCCTGCACCAGCCGTCGGAAGGCCGTGAGGCGTGATTCGTGACCGAGGGCGCTCAGGGCGGCGAGGGCAGGCGTCATTTCCATAATTCGAAAAATATGGAAATTAAGCCCTGTCGTCAAGTGCGCCGCGGCGGCAGCGCCCCTCCCGGTGCGCCGCGACGATCAGGCCAAACGCGGGTGGACTGGATGGAACACGTCAGCGACGCGCAGTACCTCGCCGGCCCGCCTGGAAGCAACTGAGCCCGCTTTGCTACCGTCCCTCGCTGACCCCGCATCCCACCTGCACAGGAACCGTCCATGAAGACCAAAGCCTATGGCGCCCATGCCAGCGACAAGCCGCTCCAAGCGCTCGACATCGAGCGGCGACCGCCCGGGCCGCACGATGTGCAGATCGACATCGCCTACTGCGGCGTCTGCCACTCCGACCTGCACACCGTCCGGTCCGAATGGGCCGGCACCCTGTACCCCTGCGTGCCCGGCCACGAGATCGTCGGCCATGTGAGCGCGGTCGGCAGCGAGGTGAGCGGCTTCAAGGTCGGCGACACCGTCGGCGTCGGCTGCCTGGTCGACAGCTGTCAGCATTGCGCCTCCTGTGGCGAGGGGCTGGAGCAATTCTGCGAGAACGGGTTCACCGGCACCTACAACGGCAAGACGCCCGACGCCCCCGGCCACACGCTGGGCGGCTATTCGCAGCGGATCGTCGTCAGTGACCGCTTCGTGCTGAAGATCCGCCACCCGCAGGACCAGCTCGCTGCCGTGGCACCGCTGTTGTGCGCGGGCATCACCACCTACTCGCCGCTGCGCCACTGGGGGGCCGGCCCCGGCAAGAAAGTCGGCATCGTCGGCATCGGCGGGCTGGGCCACATGGGCATCAAGCTGGCCCATGCGATGGGTGCGCACACAGTTGCCTTCACCACCTCCGAGTCCAAGCGCCAGGATGCGCTGGCGCTGGGCGCGGACGAAGTCGTGATCTCGAAGGATCCCGACGACATGGCCAGGCACGCCGGGAGCTTCGATTTCATCCTCAACACGGTTGCCGCCAGCCATGACCTGGACGCCTATACCCGCCTGCTGAAACGCGACGGCACCTTGTGCCTGGTTGGCGTGCCGGAGCATGCGCATCCCAGCCCGAACGTCGGCCAGCTGATCTTCGGGCGCCGGTCGATCGCCGGCTCGCTGATCGGCGGGATCGCCGAGACGCAGGAGATGCTCGACTTCTGCGCCGAGCACGGCATCGTCGCGGACATCGAGATGATTGCCGCGCAGCAGATCAACGAGGCCTACGATCGCATGCAGCGCAGCGACGTGAAGTACCGCTTCGTGATCGACAACGCCACGCTGGCCGCCTAGCGACCCCGGGACCTGCGCAACGCGTCGCAGGTCCCGCCTGCGGCGCCATCGATCCTCATAGGCGAGGGCTGGAACCTGCCAGGCGTGACCCTGGCCCACCCGCGCCCGGCGAGACGCGGCTCACACGGTTCACGGTAAACTGCCGGGCGAGCTGCAATATGGGGGGTACCCCGGCGCGGATCGGCTACGCTTGGTTGGCCGTGCTCAGCCTGGCCGGTCCACACCTATAACAACATGTCGTCAGATGACTGCCCCAGGAAGGATGACCCACATGGAATTCCCGCGCGAGGTGGGCGCGTGAGCCATCGAAGGCGCGCGCTGGTGCGCGGCGCCGTCGTGTCGACCCTGCTGGCGCTCTCCGTCGACGTGGCCTGCGCGGCGGCCCAGCCGACCGATCTCGGCAGCCTGTCCCTGGAGGATCTGACCCGGGTCATCGTGTCATCGGTCACCAAGGCCCCCGAACCGCTGTCCAAGTCACCCGCCGCGGTGTTCGTGATCAGCCACGACGACATCATGCGCTCGGGCGCCCGGAACCTGCCGGACATCCTGCGGCTGGCGCCCAACCTGGAAGTGTTCCAGACCAGCCCGAGCAACTACCTCATCACCGCGCGCGGCTTCAGCGGCAACAACGCGGCGCAGAATTTCCCGAACAAGCTCCTGGTGCTGATCGACGGACGCAGCGTCTATTCGCCAATCTTCTCCGGCATGTACTGGGACGACCAGTTCGTGCTGCCGGAGAACATCGAGCGCATCGAGGTCATCAGCGGCCCGGGCGGCGCACTGTGGGGCGCGAACGCGGTCAACGGCGTCATCAACATCATCACGCGCAACGCCGGCGACACTCAGGGCGGCCTGCTGGCCGTCCGCGTGGGCAACCTGGAAAGCAGCGCGGCCGTGCAGTATGGCGGTGCCCTGGGCAGGGACGCACACTATCGCGTCTACGCCAGGCAGGTACGCCGGCGCGAGCTGGACAACGCCGCCGGCCAGCCCGGGCGTAACGGCTGGAACAATCCCCAGGTCGGGTTCCGCGTGGACTGGGACGCCAGCCCGAGGGACGGCGTGATGGTGCAGGGCGACCTGCACGACGGTCGCACGGACCAGCCCGGCGGGCCCGACGCGCGCAGCACCGAGGCGGACGTGCTGGCACGCTGGCGGCATGCCATCAGCGACACCTCCGACGTCCAGGTGCAGACCTACTACGACCACGTGCACCGGCGCAGCAGCAGCGCCGGCGGCAGTGGCTTCGCGCTGGACACCCTGGACCTCGAAGTGCAGCACAGCCTCGCCGTTGGCAGGCGCCAGCAGTGGCTGTGGGGCTTGGGCGACCGCATCTATCGCTACGACATCAAGCCGCGCATCGGCGCGGACAGCTCGCTGTTGTGGAATCCCTCCAGCGACACGCAGCACTTGGCCAACGCCTTCATCCAGGACCAGGTGGCGTTCAACCCGCAGACGCAACTGACACTCGGCCTGAAGGCCGAGGACGATCCGTACTCGGGCGTGTCGCTGATGCCCAACCTGCGGCTGTCCTGGAGGCCCGGGGCGAACACGCTGCTGTGGGCTGCCGCCTCGCGCGCCGTGCGCACGCCCACGCCATTCGACGAGGACGTCATCGAGAAGCTGGGGCAGGTCACCTTCGTGACCGGAAATCCGCAGTTCAAGCGCGAAAAGCTGACTGCCTACGAAGCCGGCTGGCGGGGCCAGGTCGCCACGCGGGCGACCGTGTCGGTCTCGCTTTACTACAACGTCTATGACGACCTGAGGACGATCGAGCTCTCGCCCACGGGCCTGCCTCTGGTGTGGGGCAACGGCATGGAAGGACACGCCTACGGCGTGGAGGCCTGGGGCAGCTATGCGGTCAGCGACTGGTGGCGGCTGGGCGCCGGCATCAATGCACAGCGCCAGCGCCTGCGTTTCAAGCCTGACGCCAGCGACCTGCTCGGCGTGTCGCAGGCCGGCGACGACCCCGAGTACCAGGGCTTTCTGCGCTCGACGATGAACCTGTCCGATCGCTGGACCCTCTACGCCGACCTGCGCGGGGTGGATGCGTTGCCCAACCCGAAGGTGCCCGGCTACGTGGAACTGGACATGCGGCTGGGCTGGCTGGTGACCGACAGGCTCGAGCTTTCGTTGAGCGGCTACAACCTGCTGAAGTCCTGGCACCAGGAATACCCGTCCACCGACCGTATCGAGCGCAGCGTGTCGCTCGACGCGCGCCTGGACTTCTGACGCGCTGCCGGTCACCAGGAGATGCCGATCCACACCCGTCGCACCCCAGGCAGCGTCTTGCGGGCCCCCATGGTGGGGCTGCTCGCCCGGTTTGCCGGCCACCGGTCGCGGGTCTCGGCCTGCCTGCTCGCGCTGCTGCTGGCCTGCGCGACCTGCGAGGCCTCGCCGCAACCGCGGCAAGCAGTCCCCGCGGACGTCTCGCTGGAGTACGCGGTGAAGGCGACCTACCTCTACAAGCTCGCGCCGTTCGTCAATTGGCCGCCCACGACGTTCACCGCGCCGGACGAGCCCTTCCGCATCTGCGTGGCCGGCCAGGATCCGTTCGACGACTACCTGGAGCGCGCGGTGGCGGGGCGCAGCCTGGGCACGCACCCGTTCGAGGTGCGCCGCGTGGAGGTGCTCACGCCGGAAACGACATGCCAGATCGTCTTCATCAGCCGCCTCACGTCGCAAAGCGTCCAGCAGGCCCTCGATGCGGTCCGCGGCAAGCCGGTGCTCACCGTGATCGACTCGACCGCGCCGCGGCAGGGCGGGATCGTGCAGTTCGTCATCGACCGCGGCCGGGTGCGATTCGTGATCGACACCGGCGCCGCCGCGCGCAACCACATCAGCATCAGTTCCAAGCTGCTCAACCTCGCGCTGGCGGTGAGGGAGGCGTCGTGAAGCGGCGCCGCAACAGTCAGCTCTTCGCGTTCAGGCCCGTGATGTCGGTGGTCGCCGCCGGACTGCTGCTGCTCGCCGGCGCGCTTGCGGCCGGCTACCAGTACCACTCCGCGCGCGCCGAGCACCATCGGCAGCTGGTCGTGCAAGCCAGGATCCTGGCCGCCAGCGTCACCGCGGCGATCGCCTTCAACGACCGCGCCACCGCGCAGGAATACGTCAACGCGCTGATGCTCGACCCGAGCCTGGACGCGGCGGCGGTGTACAACGAGGCGCATCGGCAGGTCGCCGGTTTCCAGCGCCCGGGGAGCGAGCCGATCGCCGACAGCCTGGCCCACGCCGGGCACCTGCCGCGCGACCCCATGCTGGTGGCGGTCCCCGCGCAACAGGGCAGCACCACGGTCGGCAGCGTCTACCTGCGCGCCGCCGAAACCCCCTGGATCATGCAGCTGGCGCGCTACAGCGGCGTGGGCCTGCTGACCCTCATGGCGGTGCTGATGCTCTCCGCGCTGGCGGTGGCCCACCGCGTGCTGGCCAGCGCCAATGCCGCACTGGAGCGGCGCGCGCGCGAGCTGGCCAAGGCCAACGAGCGGCTCAGTGCGGAAATGGAACACCGCGCGCGCACCGAGGAAGCGTTGCGGCAAAGCCAGAAGATGGAGGCGATCGGCCAGCTGTCCGGCGGGGTCGCGCACGATTTCAACAACCTGCTGATGATCATCCGCGGCAGCCTTACCCGCCTGCAGAAGCACCTGCAGCAGAGTGATCCGGCGGTCGAGCGCGTCGTCCAGCTCGAGCGCGAAGGCGTCGCCGCCGGCGACCTGCCCGCCTTGCCGGCGCAGGAACGCGAGCTGTACGAGCAGCGGCAGGTGCGCCATCGCCAGATCCAGCGCTACCTGGACATGGCACAGGACGGCATCGATCGCGCCGCCAGCCTCACCCAGCGCCTGCTCAGTTTTGCGCGGCGCCAGCCGCTGTCGCCAAGGTCGTTGCAGCTCGATGAGCTGATCCTGAGCATCCAGCCGCTGCTCGACCATTCGGTCGGTTCCGGCTGGAAGATCGACTACCGGCTCGGCTCGCGGTGGCCGGTGCTTTGCGACTCCAACCAGATGGAGAATGCGATCCTCAACCTGGTCATCAACGCGCGCGACGCCATGCCCGACGGCGGCAAGATCACCATCGGCACCAGCGACGTGCAGGTCGACGCGCGACACCCGATGGGCGACCTCGGCGAAGGCGAATACGTGCACCTGTGCGTCGTCGACACCGGCGTCGGCATGAGCGAGGACGTTCGCAACAAGGCCTTCGATCCGTTCTTCACCACCAAACCGGTGGGCAAGGGCACCGGCCTGGGGCTCAGCACCATCCTCGGCTACGTCGAGCAGTCCAACGGCGTGGCCACCATCGAGAGCCAGCCCGGCCGCGGCACCACCATCCACATCATCCTTCCACGCGCCCCCCGCGATCCCCTCCCCGAGGAAGCGTAATGCCTGCTCCCGACACCTCCCCCCACATCCTGCTGGTCGAAGACGAGGCGTTCCTGCGCGAACTGGTCATGGAAGGCCTGCAGGACGCCGGTTTCAACGTGGTCGAGGCCAGCGACGGCACCACCGGCGTGCAGGCCCTGCAGTCGGACCTGCGCATCGACGTCCTGCTCAGCGATATCAAGCTTCCCGATATCGACGGCTACCAGGTCGCCGAAGCCGCCCGCACCCTGCGCCCGGGCCTGAAGGTCATCCTGATGACCGGCTACGCCCCCTCGCCGCTGCCGCCCGCGTTGCAGTCGGTGGTCTACCAGGTGTTGCAGAAGCCGTTCTCGCTGGAGGTCCTGCCGGGCATGGTGACGGCGGCGCTGGAGGCCTAACAGTCCCCCCGCGGGCGACCGCCCGACGCGGGATGGCGGCAACGGGCCCGACGGGACCCGCCCGGCGGACCGGCTGGGCATGGCAGGAATATCTGTGCAGGGTTAAGCATCAAAGCCTGTGCCATAGACGCGACTCGTGCCCGTACTTTGCTGGACAGCGCGTAGCAAAGTTAGTAACCGGCTAGGTGAATGAGTGGGTTAGGTAGCAGAGTGCATGGGCGGTATCCATCGCTTGAACAGAAAAGTATGTGCGAGTGGCCGCACCGACAGCTCGTCGCCCTGCGACTTGGTTGGCGACAACGCTGGGCGCATACTTGAGCTTTGTCTCTGATCTGCCTTTCTGCGCACCGCCAGTCTGGCGCAACCCCTTCGCCGGAGCGCAAGGCACTCGCTGAACGGATCGGCATGAGCAAATCAAAGGTCACCGAGCAAACTAGGCGCCAGCTTTGCCAGATGTTTCTACCCGAGCTCCATCAGGCTTGGTGGGCAGAACAGCTCGCGCAATTGCAGGATCAGCAGCATGCTGCTGCTGATCCACTCGACGTGCAGCTTCTTGAGGCCAAGATCCGAGAGCACTACAGGTTGCAGCACGATGTCGAAGTGACTAGAAAAAGATTGAATCTCGATTGCGGTGGCGGCGATTCGCCTCCGCCGGACGAGAGTGCAGGATCGGCGTAGCGCGAGTTCCGGTGACACAGCTGCGAATGGCGCCAACTGTTCGCAGCAATCACAGATGCCTCCGCCGAACGCTGTGGCGGCTAACACATCCGCTCTAGATTCTAAGCGGACGTCGGGAGGTCGAGCTCCCTCGTCACAGTGCTCTAAAGGACGCTGGCTATGTGACCGAGGCGGTATGCGGTTTTGACTCGACGCCCGGCAGCGCTTGACACCGTTGATACCTGACCTGCATCCGAGCTGGCGTTGGCCGCTAGTCGTGCTACGCCGGCGGTGATATAATCATCTTACACCTATCGTCTAATATGGCTAAGACGCATGCATTGCATGAATCCCGGTTCGATTCCGGGTAGGTAAAGCTTATTCAGTAGAGTAAGCTTTACCTACCTGGAAAGCCTATGGATCGCCACAAGCAACTTGAAATCTATCATTGGCAGACTGCCAATGTGAGGAAGTTGGATACAGCTTTTAAGCATGTCCGTCGGGTGCTAAATTTAGCGCTCCTCCGTAATGACGCTGTGCTAGTCGAAGTCCAGACTAAGACACTCGCGTTTCTTTATAGTTGCTGGACAGAGGCCATCTTCTATAAGTTGATTCACACGCCACACTGCTTCAGTCTGGCGGAGATCAACCAGATTAAGCGTCAAGTTAAGTCCGCGGGAATTTCAGGGGGTTGGCGAAAGGCCGTACAACTCTCCCTTCTCCGCATCAATGCGATAAACGGTGATATTCCCAACCGTAGGCAGCGAATCGAGCGCCTTCTTCGGCGGTACATTGAGGAACCTAGCCAGCTGCGCAATAGGATTGCCCATGGGCAATGGGTGGAGGCGCTGAATAGTGAGGGCACAGATAAGAATATTGCGCTCACGGACGCTCTTAAGAA
This sequence comes from Frateuria sp., assembly GCF_035695185.1. Lineage (GTDB taxonomy): Bacteria > Pseudomonadota > Gammaproteobacteria > Xanthomonadales > Rhodanobacteraceae > Frateuria_A. Next base: position 2,236 of record NZ_DASSES010000198.1, on the reverse strand, counting down.
CATCGATTTCATACAAATTGAGCGCCTTAGGGCCGGCTGCACTGCTCTTGCTGCGGTGATAGAAAGTCTCGTGGAGTCCCCAAACAAGGCATTCCACGCCGACTATTATTCGGTCCTCACCAACTCTGAAGAAGAACTACGAGTAATGGGCGGGTACTCTTTATCGGGCCACTTGGCGAGACTTAGAGCGAAGCAGCCGAAATCGGCCACCTAACGTTATGCGTTAAGACGGACGGCCTCGCCGACGGTTAATCCCAGGACTAGGGATTGGAAGCATGCACCAGAACCTTTATCGAGCTATCAACGCGGCGTGCTGCCACATAAGCGTTCTGCTAGACAACGAGCTCATCAGCGAAGGTAGTGGGTTCGCGTTTCTTAACACTGGCCAAGTTATCACAGCCGCACACGTCGTTACTGGCCGCACGCCAATCATTGAATCTGACTTTCGCGACCCAGGTCAGCGAATCTTTTGCAAGTTTCCAGGCAGGGCGCAGCACGAGTATTACGTCAATACTTGTGGCTTGGATATCCGCGTCCCGGGATTCAGCAAGCCTCTGCAGGTTGACATCGCAACCCTTCAACCGAAGCAAGCTGCCTCGGACCTTCCATTCCTTGTAGTTAACACAAACCCCCCTCAACTCGGTGAAATCGTATTCGCCGCTGGCTACTCTGATGAGCTCTCGGCACCATTCCAACTGGATGAGCTCATCGCTGGCGGTACGGATGCCTTGAATGAGGTTACGCAGTCGGGATATACGGGGTATCTCACGGATCTAGGCGGCCCGATTATCAAGCGCGGAGTCATTGGCCATTTGGTCCGTGGTCAAGCCAATCTTGGGAACAAAGAGGTTCACATCGAGCTCTTCTACATTGATAACTCCATTCATTCCGGTGCTAGTGGCGGCCCAATTTGCAATGCACATGGAGAGGCTGTCGGAGTCATCACAAGACGCGCGGTTACCTCTGCATCTCAGGAAGCCGCCCCAAACATAGTTGTACCTTCTGGGTGCACAATCGGGATTGGGCTGCAGCCCCTGCGTGTGTGGGCTGACACCTAAGAACCTAACTCAAGCCGAGGCCGCTTCGCCGCTTCCGTGGCCACTTGTTGCCGGAAGCTGACGCCAGCTGGTCGCCGTCGTCAGGCTAGTCAGTACCTACTGGAACTGTGACGTTGTGGCATCGGCGCACGTAGCCGGTCAGACCGGCTTCAGGCCGCGCCGCGCAGCGAGAAGATGCACATCCTTTGAGTGGGCCGCATGGCGCAGCTGCGCGACCACTTTGCGCTGCGTCTCCGGGGTCCAGAAGATCCGAAGGTGCTGGCGGGTACGCGTGACAGCGGTATAGAAGATGCTGTGGGTTAGATCGTCCTCGTTCGCGTTGGTGACGACGATTTTGACCGAGTTGTATTCCAGGCCCTGCGCCTTATGGATGGAGACCGCATACGCCACCTGGAACGGGACGACCGTATGCAGGGCATCGTCGTCCTCGTCGCTGGCGTCGTCGCTCGAGACGATGAATCGAACAGTCGATCCCTCGATCCACTCGAGTTCGGTGCCCATAACGTCGAGCTCGGTCAGAGGTCGGTCGACCTCGATGTCGAACTGCACGGCGTCGGCGCGGCGTTCGATCCCGACGATACGGCCTTTGAGATTGTTGTAGAGCACGGGCCGAAATCGCTCGGACTCGTTGAACAGGACCGGGTCTCCGACCTTGTAAGTCGCCTCCCGCCATGTCACCGCAGGAGTCGGGTTACTTGCCTGAAGGAAGCGATTAACGTTGTTGATGCCATATAGGCCGTCGTAGTTGAGGCACAGGATGATCTCGTCGTCGCTGACGCGCTGGAACAGCGTTTGATCCAGCACGCTGGAATATCCGTTCTTGGCGATCACCTCATCGATGTCATTCTCGACGTTGCGTACTTTGTCCCAGAACGACAGGAGAACCGGGTTCTTGGTCCTGAAGGGCGTTGTGAGCTCGAAGATCGCGCTCTTGGGCACGAAAAAGCGGGCCATCGAGAACCAGTTGCCGAACTGGATCGACTCGATCTGGTACACGTCCCCGACCAGGACAAGCAGTTTAAACGTCGTCTTCTCGAGCACCTTGAGCAGGTCGACATTGCTGACGGTGCTGCACTCGTCGATTACGAGCAGGTCGTACTCCGGATCCGCGCTCGCTCGGCAAACGTGACTGCTGATGGTGCGAAAGCTCGCGTTCTTAGCATGGACCTTGCGCTTTA
>NZ_DASSES010000197.1:0-5082 GCF_035695185.1 Frateuria sp. | reverse complement strand
TCCGGCGCGAGGCCCTGCAGCACCGCGTCACCTACTCGACCACCGTGGCAGGCGCGCGTGCGCTCGTCCACTCGCTGGATTTCCACGGCGAGGCGGACGTGCACAGCCTGCAGGAACTGCACAAGGAGCTGAGCGCATGAGCCGCGCCCCCATGACCAAGACCGGTTCGGAACGCCTGCGCGCCGAACTGGATCGCCTCAAGTCGGTCGAGCGTCCCCGCATCATCGCGGCGATCGCCGAGGCCCGTGCCCACGGCGACCTGAAGGAAAACGCCGAATATCACGCCGCGCGCGAACAGCAGAGCTTCGTCGAAGGGCGGATCGGCGAGCTGGAGGCGGCGCTGTCGACGGCCGAGGTGATCGACGTGTCCAGGCTCGGTGCCGGCAGCAAGGTGGTGTTCGGTGCGACCGTGGACCTGGAGGACGAGGACTCGGGCGAGGCGGTGACCTACCAGATCGTGGGCGACCTGGAGGCGGACATCAAGCAGCGGCTGATCGCGGTGTCCTCGCCGATCGCCCGCGCGCTGATCGGCAAGAGCGAAGGCGACAGTTTCGAGTTCAAGGCGCCGAACGGAGTCAAGCACTACGAGATCACCGGCGTCCGCTACGTCTGACGCAGTGGGGCGCCTCTCGGCGCGGCCGGCATCTCCCGGTCGCGCCTGTGGTACTCCAGCCAGCGGGTCAAAGACCGGCAATCCTGGAAACAGGCAACAAAAAAGGCCGCATCGAGCGGCCTTTTTGCGTCAACCCGGACGGCTCAGCGCTGGCGCGCCTTGAAACGCGGGTTGCTCTTGCAGATCACGAAGACCTTGCCGCGACGGCGCACGACCTTGCAGTCACGGTGCCGCTGCTTGGCGGACTTCAGAGAGGAAAGCACCTTCACGGCCAGCTCCTGGAAACAATACGGGAAAATTCAAGCCGCTAAGTGTAGCCACAGTTCCCCGGGTTCACAAGTCCGCCTCTTCCACACCCTTGACGATCTGGAGAAACTTGGCGAGCACCGGCGAAGGGTTGTCCATGCGACTGGCGACGGCCAGCAGCAGGTACGCGTCCGGATCCTCCAGCGATACGTAGCTCACGCCGCCCAGTTGCACCGCGCGCATGCTGGCCGGGACCAGGGCCAGACCGATACCGGCCGCCACCAGGGCCAGCAGGCCGTTGATCTGCTGCGCATGTTGCCCGATCAGCGGATGAAAGCCCGCCTTGCTGGCCAGTCGGACCAGGCGGTCGTACAGGGTCGCAGCCAATTCGCGGGGCTGGCTGACGAACACTTCGTTGGCCAGCGCGTCGAATTGCACGCTGTCCTGCCCGGACAGCGGGTGGCCGCAGGGGACGGCAAGCACCAGTGGCTCGTAATCGATCACGTCGATCCGCAGCACGCGGGCGTCGGACTCGTGGCGGGGCTCGTCGCGCACGAAACCGACGTCGATCTGGCCGGCCCGCAACGCGGTGAACTGCGGTTCGCTGTACATCTCCTGCAACTGCATGCGTACCTTCGGCGCGCACTGGCGGAAACGCAGCAGGGTTTGCGGCAGGGCACGATGGAAGGTGACCGAAATCGTGTATGCCAGGCGCAACGCGCCGCTGAAGCCGGCTGCCGCGTCGCTGACGTGGGCACGGGCCTGCTCGGCCTGGACCAGGATCTGCCGCGCCTGCTCCAGCAGGATGCGTCCGGGTTCGGTCAGCGCCACATTGCGCTTGTCCCGATCGAACAGGCGTGTGCCCAGGTCCTGCTCCAGCGCCTGGATTTGCTGTGACAGCGGGGGCTGCGAAATATGCAGGCGCTGGGCGGCCCGTGTGAAGCTCAGTTCTTCCGCCACGGCGACGAAGTAACGGAGCTGGCGGAAGTCGAACATAGTGGCAAGCCGAATAATTCGGGGGGCAAATATATATTGGTCGGATGTTTGTGACGAGCGTATCGTTTGCCTCGTCCCGCCACCTTCCCCTCCCCCCAGGTGGCGGTGACCCTCGCCCCGCAGCGACGCTATCCCGCGGTCCCGGTCCTCCTCCCCCAGAGCCGGCACCGACGCGTCGTTCGCGGGGCGCTTTCTTTTCTGCGCGGCGCTAAAGCGCCGCAGCCAGGTGTGTCCCCTGGGCGATCGCCCGCTTGGCATCGAGCTCGGCCGCAACGTCGGCGCCGCCGATCACATGCGGCCTCCGGCCGGCCGCCAGCAGGGCATCGGCCAGGCCGCGGGACGGCTCCTGCCCCGCGCATACCACCACGTTGTCGACCGGCAGCACCTGCGGCTGCCCACCAAGCTGGATGTGCAGGCCCGCGTCGTCGAAGCGCTGGTATTGCACGTTGCCGAGCATCTGCACCCGATGGGCCTTGAGCGTGGCGCGATGCACCCACCCGGTCGTCTTGTTGAGCCGCCCGCCCGGGCGGCCCTCGCTGCGCTGCAGCAGCCAGACCTGCCGCGCGGGCGGCTCCGGCGCAGGGGGTACCAGGCCACCGCGGGCGGCAAGCGTCCGGTCCACCCCCCAGGTCCGCGCCCAACGGACCGGATCGAGTGTGGGGGAGGGCGGTGGCTCGACCAGGAATCCGGCCACGTCGAAACCGATGCCGCCCGCGCCGATGATCGCCACCCGCCGGCCGACCGGGCGGTCATGGGCGAGTACGTCCAGGTAGCCGAGCACACGCGGGTCGTCGCTGCCCGGGAAGTCGATCCGTCGAGGCACCACCCCGGTAGCCACCACGACCTCGTCGAAAGCCTGCAAGGCGTCCAGCGTGGCCCGGCAGCCCAGTCGCTGCTCCACGCCCAGCTCGGCCAGGCGATGGCGGTAGTAGCGCAACGTCTCGTGGAACTCTTCCTTGCCGGGAATGCGTTTGGCGTAGTTGAACTGGCCACCGATGTCGCCCGCCTGCTCGAACAGCGTCACCGCGTGGCCGCGCTCGGCCAGCGTGGTCGCGCAGGCCAGTCCGGCCGGTCCGGCACCGACCACGGCGATGCGTTTCGGCTGCGACGCCGGCACGACGACCAGTTCGGTCTCGTGGCATGCCTGCGGATTGACCAGGCAACTGGCACTCTTGTTCTGGAATACGTGGTCCAGGCAAGCCTGGTTGCAGGCGATGCAGGTGTTGATGGCCGCGGCCCGGCCGGAACGCGCCTTGGCTGCCCAATCAGGGTCGGCCAGGAACGGGCGGGCCATCGAGACCATGTCCGCCTCGCCCGCGACCAGCACACGCTCGGCCACTTCCGGCATGTTGATGCGGTTGGTTGCCACCAGCGGCAGGCTGACCTCGCGCTTGAGCCGCTGGGTGACCCAGGCAAAGCCGGCACGCGGCACCGATGTGACGATCGTCGGCACGCGCGCCTCGTGCCAGCCGATGCCGGTATTGATGATGCTGGCGCCCGCCGCTTCGATGGCCCTGGCCAGCGAAGCGATCTCTTCCCAGGACTGGCCGCCCTCGACCAGTTCCAGCATGGACAGCCGGTAGATGATGATGAAGTCGTGCCCGACGGCCTCGCGGGTCCGTCGCACCACCTCCACCGCGAACCGCATGCGCCGCGTGGCATCGCCGCCCCAGGCGTCCTCGCGCCGGTTGGTGCGCGCAGCGAGGAACTGGTTGATCAGGTAGCCCTCCGAGCCCATCACTTCCACGCCGTCGTAGCCGGCCTCGCGCGCGAGCCGCGCGCAACGGACGAAGTCGCGGACCGTGCGTTCGACACCGTGGGCGGAGAGCGCGCGTGGCGTAAACGGGGTGATCGGCGACTTGATCGCCGAAGGGGCGACCGATAGCGGGTGATAGCCATAGCGTCCCGCATGCAGGATCTGCAGGCAGATGTGTCCCCCTTCGGCGTGCACCGCCCGGGTGAGTCTGCGGTGTCGGGCCACGTGCCAGGGCATCGACAGGCGGCCACCGAACGGCTTCAGCCAGCCCTCGATACTGGGTGCGATACCACCAGTGACCATCAGCCCGACGCCACCGCGCGCCCGTTTGGCGAAGTAGGCGGCGAGCCTGTCGTAGTCCGCCGCGCGGTCCTCCAGCCCTGTGTGCATCGAGCCCATCAGGATGCGGTTGGGCAGGGTGACGTGGCCCAGATCCAGCGGGGCGAACAGGTGCGGGTAATGCATGCCGGTGTCCATTCAAACGGTCGTATGAATGTGCCGGGTGGGGACGCTGAAAGCAAGCCGCGCCCCTGGTTGGCTTTCTTGCTCACTGGCCTGCGCCCGCGGGTGGATCCACGCCGACGAGTGGTCCCCGCGTCGGGCGCCTTGCTTCATCTGCCGGCCAGAGGCGCCTGACAGTGCCCGCTAGATGGCGGAGGCTCGGCGCGGGCGGGCCGGGGCGTCGCCCAGCGAGCCCTGCGGGTTCAGGGCTTGGAACCTGAGCGGGGTATGGTCGTGGGGCTGGGGCCCGGACCGCCGGACATCCCGCGGCCTGCCCGGACGCGCGGTGAGGACCGTCAGGCAAGGCGTTGCAAGGGGGCGGCTGGATGGCACGCGCTTCAGGGGTGTTCAACGCGTTACCATGGATTTTTTGCAGATCCCCGGGAGCCCCATGAGCCGCACGCAGCCGGTCCCAGTCCTCACCATCGACGGACCGTCCGGGTCGGGCAAGGGCACCATCAGCCGGCTGGTTGCCGAGCAGTTGGGCTGGCGGCTGCTCGACTCCGGTGCGCTGTACCGGGCGGTCGGCTACGCAGCGGGGGCCGAGGGACTGGACCTGTCCGACGCCGAGGCCGTGACGCGTTGCGCCCAGACCACGAAGATCCGGTTCCATGCCGCCGCCGGCGGTGGCGAGACGCGGGTGATCGTCAACGGCCACGACGCCACTGACGAGCTGCGTACCGAAACCGCCGGCGCGGCGGCGTCGGCGATCGCCTCGATCCCCTCGGTGCGGCAGGCGCTGGTCGACTTGCAACTGGGTTTCCGCAAGGGCCCTGGCCTGGTTGCCGACGGGCGCGACATGGGCACGGTGATCTTCCCGGATGCGCCGTTCAAGGTGTTCCTCACCGCCAGTGCCGCCGAGCGGGCGAAAAGGCGCTATAAGCAGTTGAAGGAAAAGGGGCTGAACGTTACACTTGGTGCCCTTCAGCGCGAGATCGAGGCGCGTGACGAACGCGATGCGTCGCGTACG
>NZ_DASSES010000196.1:0-5800 GCF_035695185.1 Frateuria sp. | reverse complement strand
GACAATCTCGCTACCGGAAACCCACCGGTTCTTTTCGCGGAGCTCCCAGCCGGTGGCTTCCTTCACCGGATCGATCCACGGCATGGCCGGGGGGATGTAGAGCGCGTGCGCGATGCCGTTGAAGGTGGCGCCGCGCGGAATCTTGACCAGGCCGGCGAGCACGCACATCGCGACGAAGCGGATGTAGACCTCGCTGGTGTGCTGGTCAATGAAGGCCTGGCTCAGTAGGCGGTACGCCTCCCACTGCTCGACCAGCTCTTGGCGCTGGGCGCTGTAGGTGCCGTTGTAGTTCTTGCTGGAGCTGGAGTAGGACACGTCCGCGCCGGCGGCGACGGCGCGCAGTTGCCCATCGCGCCAGGTGGCCGCGTTGGGGTTGGGACGCTTGCTGTCGATCGTGCCGATTTCCTCGCCGACCTTGAGGTCGTCGAAAACCATTCCCGGCTGCAGATGCATGTGGCGGGGTGCGGACCCGTCGGGCGGCGCCGCATATTCTTCCGGCATGCCCTTCTTGATGAAGGCCGCGAAGCTGGCGGCGATCTTGGCCGCGATGCGCTCGCTTTCCTCATAGTCTTTCAGATCGTCCAGCCGGGTCAGCACGCTGGCAAACATGCTCACGCCGCGGCGCATGCCGAAGCGGTCCACCAGCTTGATGTGACCGATGACGCTGGTCGGGACAGGCTTCAATTCCGGGTAGGCGGTCAGGCGCGCGCCCGGGTGCTGCTTGTAGACGTAGTAGGTTTTCGGGCGGTTCCAGGCATCGCACTCGACGCCCTGCACGATGTTGCGCGAGGGGTCGTTGTAGTCGCCCGGCACCATGTCGCTTTCGAGGTATTCCAGCGAGAACGGCACAGCCGTCGCGTGCGTGAGCCCCGGGACGTTGCCCTCGACGTACTGACACAGGGCTTCGCCATCGCGGAACCAGCTGCGGCACGCCAGCTGCTCGGCACGCGCGCGGTTGAACTCGCCGGTGACCTCGGGGGCGCGGCTCCAGGCCTCCCACAGGTCCGAGAGCTGCTGTGCCAGGCTGTCGATCACGTTGCCGTTGGCGTCGCGCGGCTGGGGCAGCACGCCAATGCCGTGAGCACCCACGACGTTGCGGACCAGCACGTTGAGGATGCCGCGGCTGATGTCGTGGTTGCGGTCCAGGTTGCGCGCCATGTCGCGCAGCGGTACCTGGGCGCCCTGCGCCACGGCGTTGCCGTCGCCCCAGTCGCGGGCGTGCTTGCGCAGGCGGGTGGACTGGGTGGCTTCGTAGGCGCCGCTGTAGGCGGCCACGCGGTAACGCGCCTGGGCGCGGCGTGCCGCCCAGCTGGGAGACACGGCAAGGATGGCGCGATCGATGCGGCTCAGGCGCTTCACCGGCAGCGCCCCCAGTCGCGTTCGCCGGCCTCGCGCCCGCCCGATCCACTGAAGTCGGCCAGCGAGTAACCGCGCCCGCCCCTGGCTTCGGAGGCGGCCTTGCGCTCCCACTCGCGGCGGCCTTCCTGCACCTGGGCAAGGTCGGCACGCGTCAACTGGCGATCACCCCACCGGTAGGACTGACCGGAAAGGATGGCGACCTCGGCGGCGAGGTACTTGTCGCGCATGTCGGTGGCGGTGGACATGCGCCCAGCTTCGACGCTTGGCTGTGCCACGTTTACCGAAGCGATGGCACAACGCAAAAAGCCCCGCTTATGGCGGGGCTTCGCTACTCAACCAGGACGCCGCTTAACTGGTCGTCATGCTCAGGCGCTTGCCTCGATGTATCGGCTTGCCGGTCATGTGGTCGATGACTTCGAACGTCTCGACAGCGCCCGCGGCTTCCAGGTACGCGAGAACGCCATACAAGGCGGCTCCCTGGTGGCGGTCCAGGGTGGCCGGCACTTGCATCTCACCATTCGGGCTGGCGAGGAACGCACGACCAACCGCCAACATGACGTCCAAGGCGTGTTCTGGCGTGGCTTCGATCTGAGACATTCGATTCTCCTGATGCTTGAGTCTAGCAGTGACTATGCCTGGCTGAGCAGGCGATAGTAGGTCCGCCGCGAGATGTTGAAACGCTTGAGGATGTCTTTCAGCGGCGTGCCCTTTTCTCGCTCGGCGAGGATTTCGCTGACGTCGCGGCGCATGTAGGGCTGCGGGATGTACAACTCATCGCCGCCATACTGCTGCTGCAGGTACCGCACGATGGGCACCACGTAGTCACGCGCGGCATCGAAACTAAGGCCCTTGGCTTCCTGAAGGGCTACGGCCAGTTCGTCCTGCAGGGCTTCGGCGACGTTTATCTCGGTCATCGGCTCATCCAGTCGGCGGATGCAAACGGGTTGGCGGCGGGGGCAGTCGTTCCACGTGGAGCGCTGGACGGCTGGACGTCCTGACGTGCGGGCGCGATGGCCGGCGCTGCCGACGCAGGAAGCGGCGCAGCGACCGGCCGCGCGACGAACAGGTCGTCCGTGCCCGGCTCGAGCTTGGCTTCCAAGGTGGCCCAGTCGGCGTCACGCTTGAGGTGGATGCGGACGTTCGGACTCAGCGCGGCAGCGTACGCGTACACGAAGGTATCCAGCGCCTCATTGCGGGCGCCGCTCTTCTTCACCCAGCGCTTGGCCGTGAGGTCGAAGCGCTCGGCGGTGAGCATGCGGTAGTAGTCCTCCGGCAGGTCACCCGGGAAATGGATGAGCCTGGCCTCTTCCTCGCGGTCGGCATCGCCGAGTAGGCGCTGCATGAGCGTCGTCTTGGCGGTGTTGACGCCGACCAGCCACAGGTTGATGCCCTTGCGGATGGTGCGGCCGCGCTTGTCGGCGTCCTGCTTGCTGGCGCGGCCGATGACTGGCCGCGCGGCATCCTTGCTGCCCTTGATCGCCATGACACCCTGCGCCTGCAGCGGGCGCACGGCGGTGTAGACCTCCTGCGTCCAGTTGCCCGAGTCGACGCAGGCCGCGGCGATGCGCATCTGGATGCCGCACGCGTTGATGAGGGGCTGGGCCAGGTAGTCCCACAGGATCGACCAGTCTTCCCGGCGGGTCGGGTCGGCTGGCAGCTCCACGTAGTCGACGATCCACGCCTGTTCGTTGCGACCCCAGGCCACGACCTGCACGGCGAAGCGGTTCACCTGTACGTCCACGCCAGCGGTGAGGATCAGGGCGCCGCGCGGGAGCGTGCGGCGCTGCCACTTGCCGGCACGCTGGGCGAGCTCGCTCGACTCGACTTTCTGGCTGGCGCCTTCGTAGCTTTCGCCCAGGATCGTGTTCACGAACGTGGGCATCAGCGACGGGTCTTTGCGCGCCTTGGCGCGCATGTCGGCGATTTCCTTCCAGGTATAGCCCAGGCCGATGTTGGCGTAGGCCGCCCACACTTCGAAGCTGCGATGTTCGAGGCTGCGCTCGGGCTTGCGCGCAATCCACTCGCCCGCGGCGAGCATGTCCGGCTTGTGGTGCTCTTCGACTAACTGGCCACAGCCGATGCAGAGGTAGCTGCCGTCGTCCGTGATCTGGTCGATGTGCAGCACCTGCTTTTTGGCGCAGTGCGGGCACGGCAACCAGAGCTGGCTTTGGTCTCCGTCGTCATAGTTCCGGTCGATCGCGCAGGCGTCCTTGACGGTCGGCGAGCTGATATCGAGGATCTTTCGCCGCGTGAACGTCGACGTACGGCGGATCGCCTGTTCCTCAGCGCTGCCTTGATCATCGAGGTCGCCGGGGTACTTGCTCGACTCGTCCAGCACCAGGTTCTTGATGGGCATCGTCGCGAGGCTGTTGGCGCTGTTCGCCCCGCTGAAGATGATCATGCCCGCCGGGAACTTCTTGCTCAGCAGCGTGTTGCCGCTGGTGCGGCTGGTGGCTGGGCCGATGCGCTCACGCAGGCATGGCATCAGCTCGATGATCGGCGCGAACCGGTGCTCGCTGAACTTTCGCGCCATATCCAGCGTGGGAAGCACGTACATGGTCGGGCCCGGGTTGTGCTCGACGATGTAGGACAACCAGTTGATGCCGACTTCGGTGCCGCCGACCTGCGTGGACTTGCGGATGGTGACGCGGCGCACCGGTGACTCGGCGCTGAGGCAGTCCATGATTTCGCGCAGGTAGGGCGCGCGGGCGGTGCGCCACGGGCCGGGCTCGGCCGCACCCTCCCGAGGCAGGATGCGGTACTTGTCGGCCCAATCGCTGACGGTGATAGGCGCCGGTGTTTCCCAGCCGCGCGCCCAGCTGGCAGTGGCGACCTCCGTGCCGCTGGGCAAAGCCACGTCGAGCGGATGCGCGTCGAACATCAGGCCTCCACCTCCGCAATCGACGGCTCACCCACAGCGGCACCAGGAACCGCCGGCAGCGGGCGCGCCGCGGCGAGCTGCTGCTTCACCACTCGCAATTCGGTGCTGAGCAGCTTGTGCACCCGCGCCGCATCGGACTCGGCCGCCAGCTGGGCGCTCAGCCGATCGGCGATGCCGTCGAGCGCTTCCTGCGCCTGGCGCGCCAGGCCGAACACTGCCGCCTCCACCTCATCACGCCGGACCAGATTGCCGGCCTTTTCGGCGAGCTCCAGCTCGGCAAGCCGCGCCTTTGCGATGCGCTCGCGCGTCGCCGCGTTGCGGTACGCCGGCGAATCGCCCGAACCGCCCGCCGGAGGCTGGCCCGCGCCGCTGGGCATCACACCTCCAGCGGTAGCCACTGGAACGTGCGCAGCGCTCGCCGGCGGCGCAGGGGGAGGCGTGGGCTTGCCAGTGCGGTCGCCGCCGCGTGCGGGGTCGTCTGTGGCGTCCAGGAGCGCGATCGTCTTGGCCACGTCGATGAGCCCGGTCTCGGTGAGCACCAGCCGGCCCTGGTGCCCGAGCTTCGTGACGTACGGAGCCGAGCAACCACGCAGACGGGCGAACTCGGCGCGCGTCACACCCTGCACTTCACCCGTCATAACCCACCCTTACCCGGCAAACTTCACCACCAAAGAGCCGATTAACCAAAGCGCAAACCCTTGAACTAGCGACAAATTGCGCGCCAATAGACCCGTATCCGGCCGCCCTGGGGAGGACCCGTTCAGGTTCACGTTCAGGTTGGTGAAGGCCCCTCGACACCCCCTGCCCGACCGCGAAACCCGACCTACCCGACCTCACTAGGGCGAGGTTGGGTAGCCGAAACCCGCGCCGCTGCTGACCTCGCCCAACCTGCCCAACCTGCCCAACCTGATTACGCACACACACAGAGTTAACCCGTGCCCTGTCCACTTCACTGACATACGCGCGAACCCTGAAAAGGTCGGGTAGGTTGGGCACGCCGCGCAGTGGCGCGGCCCGCGAGGTTGGGCAGAGGTCGGGCAGAGGTTGGGCAGGTTGGGCAGCGCCAGGCGGACTACCCCACGGCCAACGGCTAGAACGGCACATCGCTGCCCGCCCCCGATTCCTGGTGATACCAGCGACGCTCCCGCTCGCCATTGCCCAGGCTGACGCGAACGTGTTTCCACCCCAGCCTTCGCATGATCGCCGCGACGCGCATCTGCTCAGGCTTGCCGTGCTTGCCCAGGTCCATGTTCAACGCCCAGCTGAGGATCTCCGCGGTGGTTGTCCACTCCAGCCGGTTGCCGTCGCCGGCTGACACTGCGAGGCGCCCGGGGTAGTTCTTGGACTCATCCCGGCCGCCAAGCCAGCGCTGCACCGGCCCCTGCCAGCTGTCCTCCACAAACCGTTCCTCTTGCTGCTCGGCCGCATCCTCGGGCAACTGCCACCACGCGTGACCATCGCGGAACATCGCCACGGCCTCGGCCCATAGCTGGTCGCGCTCGCGCAGGATGGCCGGGATGTCGACCGCCACCACCTTGACCGGGAGGAAGCGCCGGCCAC
>NZ_DASSES010000195.1:0-20570 GCF_035695185.1 Frateuria sp. | reverse complement strand
GCCGGGCGCGCGATCAGCCTGCGCTCGAACGTGCGGCTGGAAATGGCGCCCGATGCCCAGCTGACCGCCCTGCCGAACACGCTCAAGCGCTACCACGTCATCCGCGTTTGGCGCGCGGACAACGTGCAGATCATCGGTGGGCGCGTGGTCGGCGAGCGTGACCAGCACCGCGGCGACAGGGGCGAGTGGGGCTACGGCATCAACATCCAGGCCTCGAACAACGTGCTGGTCGAAGGCACCCATGTCTCCGACTGCTGGGGCGACGGCATATGGATCGGCGCGTTCGGCCGCGGCGCCAGGGCAGAGCTGTCCACCGACGTCACCGTGCGCAACGTGGTGTGCACCAACAACCGCCGCCAGGGGCTGTCGCTGGGGCCGTGCCGGCACGTGCGGATCCTCGACAGCACCTTCAGCAACACCCACGGCACCAAGCCGCAATCGGGCATCGACCTGGAACCGATGGGGCAGGGGGAAACCCGCGACGTGCTGATCCAGGGGTGCACCATGACCGGCAACCAGGGCTGCGGCGTGGAGATCCACCACAGCGTGTCGGGCGTGGTCATCCGCCGCTGCACCATCCGCGACAACGAAGGCTACGGCGTGCTCGCGGCGCAGATGGACGACCTGTGGGTGGACGACAACACCATCACCGACAACGGCCTGAACGGGGTCAAGCTCGCCGGCCACACCAGTGACGTAAAGGTCACCGGCAACACCCTATCGTCAAACAGTACCCACTCGCTGCGCCGCGCGCTCAAGGCGATGGTGACCGGCAGCGGCGGCGCGCATGCCGCGCAGCTGCACGTCGGCGCGAAGACGTCGAACGTGCACGTGTCGGGCAACGTGTTCTAGCGCGTCCGGTGGGCAGGAGCGGCATCGGCAAAGGAACCAAGCAATGAAATTCGTTTTTTACGCCAACACCGACTGGTACCTGTACAACTTCCGCCTGTCCACCGCCCAGCGGCTGCAGGCGGACGGCCACGAAGTGGTGATGCTGTCGCCGCCCGGCCCGTTCGGCGGGCGCTTCGCGGCGCGCGGCTTCCGCTGGATCACCCTGCCGATGGATCGCGCCAGCCTCAACCCGCTGCGCGAGGCGATGACCCTGAAGCACCTGGTGCGGGTCCTGCGCCGGGAGAAGCCCGACCTGCTGCACAACTTCACCGTCAAGTGCGCGGTGTACGGCGGTGCGGCCGCACGCATGGCCGGGGTGCCGGCCACGGTCAACGCGGTGGCCGGGATGGGCTACGTGTTCACCAGCAACGACCTCAAGGCGCGCTGCCTGCGGCCGCTGGTGCAGGCGCTGATGCGCGGCACGCTCGACCATCGCCGTTCGCTGCTGATCCTGCAGAACCCCGACGATGCGGATGTTTTCCGTCGTTCGCGGCTGGTCGCGAGCGAGCGCGTCCACGTGATCCGCAGCTCCGGTGTGGACACGTCCCGCTTCCGCCCCAGTTCCATGTCCGGCCGCGACGGCCGCCTGCGCGTGCTGCTGGCCGCGCGCCTGCTGTGGGAGAAGGGCATCGGTGAATACGTCGAGGCCGCCCGCCAGCTCAAGGCGCAGGGCAGGGACATCGAGTTCGTGCTGGCCGGCGCGCCCGATCCGGGCAACCCGCGCTCGGTGAGCGACGAGCAGGTCCGCCGCTGGGCCGCGGAAGGCGTGATCACCTGGCTGGGCCACGTCGAGGACATGCCGGCCCTGCTGGCCACGATCGACGTGATGGCGCTGCCCAGCTACTACCGCGAAGGCGTGCCCAAGAGCCTGATCGAAGGTGCCGCGGCCGGCCTGGCGCTTATCACCACCGACCAGCCCGGCTGCCGTGAGGTGGTCACGCGCCACGGCGTCGACGGCCTGGTGGTGCCGGCGCGCAACGCCAGCGCGTTGGCGGCGCTGGTCGGGCGGCTGGACGACGACCGCGACCTGCTGGCCCGCCTGGGTGCCAGGGCGCGCGAGAAGGCGCTGGCGGAGTTCGACGAACGCGCGGTGATCCAGCGCACGCTGGATGTCTACGAGCGCCTGCTGGGAACGGACATGCCGGGCGGATCGCTGGCCGGCTCGCCCTCCTAGCCGCGTCGCGCGACCGGGAAAAAAGAGACGCCGGGGCAGTGGTCTGCCCCGGCGCCAGGTCTTGCGTGTACGACAGCCTGGGGCCGTCGCTTGCTGCTTACCGCTTGGGCGTCAGCTTGTTGTTGGTGATCTTGATGGCGCGGGCGCCGTTGCTGACCTGGATGTCGCGGCTCTGGCCGCCACCGCCGCGGGACGCGGACATGTACTGCGTGCTGTTGTACTGCAGCGTGTTGCCGCTGATCGTCGCGTTGTGGGTCTTGCCGCTCATGCGCAGGCCGGCCAGGCCGTTGCGGGTCGCGTGGTTGCCGTTGAAGGTCAGGTGGTGGGAGCCGATCGCCATCACGCCGAAGCCACGGTTGCCGGTGAAGTTGTTGCGCACGAAGGAGATGCCCGAGACATTGGTGTGCATCTCGATGCCGTTGCCGTGGTTGCCCGAGATGGTGTTGTTCTCGAGGCGGATGGTGTCGGCCGGGCCCTGCTTCTGCGGCTCGAAGTCGATGCCGGCTTCCGGCAGCGTGCCCTTGGTGTCCTTGAACGTGCTGTTCACGATGTAGACGTGCGTCGCCGGCCCGATCGACATGCCCTGGCGGCGGTTCTGCGAGGAGTTCACGTGGTTGATGGTGATGTAGTTGGAGCGGTCCAGCCTGCTGCGCTTGCCGGTCGCGCCGATCCAGAGGCCATCACCCCAGAACTGGGACAGGCTGAGGTTGTGCACGTAGACGTGGTCGGAGCCGGAGATGTTGATGCCGTAGCCCCACTCGCCGCTGCGGCCCTTGTGCTTGGCGCGGTCGCCGGTGAGCCGGCCGCCGACGATCTCGACGTTGCTGACGTTGAACACCTTGACCATGTGATAGCGGCTCTTGCCGCTCGGGATCGCGCGCAGCTCGGCGTTGGAGGCCAGCTGCAGGCGGACGTGCGAATGCAGGTTGATCGACTTGGACGTGTTGATCATGTAGCGGCCGGCCGGCACGTACACGGTACCGCCGCTCTTGGGAAGCGCGTTGATGGCGGCCTGGATCGCCGCGGTGTCGTCGTGCCGGCCATTGCCGACCGCACCCTTGGACTTGACGTTGATGGTGCGCGAGCCGATCGCGATATGCGGATTGGCGTTCCACCAGGAAGCAGCAGCAGCAGGGAGTGCCACGGCAGACAGAGCCAGCGAGGCAGCGATCGCCAAGGGCTTCACGCGGAACGCGCGCTTGGTGGTGGCCGGCTTCGCCGAGGACTGGATGTCGTGTTGGTTCATCATCAGGTGTTGACCCTCTCGTCACGTTGAAGTGACACGAACGATGCAAAACCTTCACCGGTGCTAACAAGCTCGACCATTCGGTTTGGTTCATGTAGATCCCCGCAGCCCTTGCCAGCGCTCGATTTGGCCGGTTTTTTCGGATGAAGAAAATGTGACCCCGCCGTTTGATCGTTGCGAAAGGGCCGTTAAGGCATGCAGCGGAACGCGCGGCAAGGCAGGCACGCGCCTGCGCGATCGAAAGAGAGGCGCCCGCCTGCCTTCGGCAAGCCGCGAGCGCCCTGGCAGGACCCGGCCGGCGGGGCCTGCGTGTGCGGTGAGTGGCGGTCCCGGGCAAGGGCTTGGGCGGCTTCCTGCACCGGGGGCCTGCCGCGCGGCGATCATCCCGTGGGCCGGCCTGGAGAAGGCGTGGGCATCGCTGGCCGGCACCGAGCGGTACCCACCGGCCTCCTTCTGCGCGTGAGCTGCCTGCGCGGCGTGTGATCGCGTCGCTCCCGCGCCGGTGTCCGGCCAGGGCATCGCGTGGCGCGGTGGGGAAACCCGCCTGGTGGCGGTCGCACGTCCGTTCCTGCGAGGGCGCGCGTGGCGCGCGTGGTGCGCCAGCGTCCCAGGTGGGCGGGGTACGCCGTGCGGTACTCCGGCACCCGGGCAAAAGAAAAGCGCCGGGCATTGCTGCCCGGCGCTTGGTATGGAACGCCAACCGGCCCTTACTTGTTGGGCGTGAGCTGGTTGCCGGAGGTGGTGATCGCGTAGGTGTTCTTGCCGATCTGGATATCGCGGCTGTCGGCACCGCCGGCAGTGGAAGCCGACATGTAGTGCGTGCTGTTGTACTGCAGCTTGTTGTTGTTGGCCGAGGAGTTATGCGTCTTGCCGCTCAGGCCGATGCCGGCGTAGCCATTGCGGGTCGCGTAGTTGTTGGAGAAAACCGCCTTGGCCGTGCCGATGGCCAGGGCGCCGAAGCCGTTGTTGCCGCTCAACTGGTTACCGGCGATGGTGATCCCCGAAGTGTTGGCGTGGATCTCGATGCCATTGCCATGGTTGCCGGAGAAGGTGTTGTTCTCCATGCGGATGGTATCGGCCGGGCCCTGGTCCTGCGGCTCGATGTCGATGCCCGCTTCGGGCAGCGTGCCCTGCGTGTTCTTGAAGGTGCTGTTGACGATGTAGACATGCTGGGCCGGGCCGATCGAGAGACCCTGGCGGCGGTTGTGCGACGAGGTGACGTTGTTGACCGTCACGTAGTTGGCGCGAACCAGCGAGCTGCCCTTGCCGACGCCGCCGATCCACATGCCGTCGCCCCAGAACTCCGAGAGCGACACGTTGTGCACCAGCACGTTGCTGGCGGCGGAGACGTCGATGCCGTAGCCCCACTCACCGGTGCTTCCCTTGTGCTTGGCCCGGTCGCCGGTCATCTTGCCGCCGACGATCTCGACGTTGCTGACGTTGCGCACCTTGACCACGTAATAGCGGCTGGCGCTGTTGGGGATGACGGCCAGCTCGGCGCCGGAATCGAGCTTGAGCCGGGTGTGCGAGCGCAGCTGGAGAGGCTTGAGCGCGTTGATCATGTAGCGGCCGGTCGGGACGTAGATCGTACCGCCGCTGCTCGGCAGCGCGTTGATGGCGGCCTGGATGGCGGCGGTGTCGTCGTGCGAGCCGTTGCCGAGCGCACCCTTGTTCTTGACGTTGATGGTGGTCGAACCGATCGAGATCGAGGGGTTCGCGTTCCACCAGCTGGAAGCGGCAGCAGGAAGTGCCACGGCAGACAGTGCCAGCGAAGCCAGGGCGAGCATCAGGGGCTGCTTCTTCAGGAAGTTGCGCTTGGTGGCGGCCGGCTTGGCCGAGAACTGGGTGTCGTGAAGATTCTTCATCAGGAGGTGACCCTTTCATCACATGGAGGCGACGCGAAAGATGCAGTGCCTTCACTGGGCTAACAAGCTCAGCCATTGGGTCCCGTTCATGGTCCCGGGGCTTCCCGGGCGCGGCAGGGACGGATGGGTCTGCTCACGCAGCGTAGGCCGGCGTTACACCGTCGATTGACGTCCTCTGCCGTTCACTGAACAACCGCCGATGGACGCGGCGTTTTCAAGCGGCCCCTGGAGCAGCTGCCGGCCGCTAGGGATTCCCAAACCACCAGAGGTCTCGTCCCCACTCCGTGCCGGGCTCAAGGCATTCCCGCGCGCCGATCCGCGAGACCCATGGCCCCACGGAGGACAACAAGATGATTTCAAGAAGGCGCTTTCTTCAGTCTTCGGCTGCGCTTGCCCTGCTGCCGATGCTGCCAAAGATGGTCCGGTCGGCGGACGCGGGCTTGCGCATCCGCCCCAGCTGGGACACGTTCTGCACCGGACCGCTGTACCAGCCCTTCGTCGACGCCATCGGCCAGATGCGCTCGGACTGGGACGCCACGAAGCCGCAGGACTGGGCCTACTGGGTCGACGTCCACAAGAATTTCTGCCCGCACGGCCGTACCTACTTCCTGGCGTGGCACCGCGGCTTCCTGTACCGGTTCGAGGAAATGCTGCGCGAGGTTTCCGGCGTCAACGAGATGGTGCTCCCCTACTGGGACTACTACACCCATCCGCAGGTGCCGCCACAGTTCCTCGACACGTCCTCGCCGCTGTGGCGCAAGCAGCGCACGGGCGACGACGTTTCCGGCGCGCTCTCGATGGACCCCTTCGCCGACACCGTCACCAACTTCCAGCGGGGGACCAGCAACGCGTTCGAAACCCTGCTCGAGACCGCGCCGCACAATCCGGTGCACAACCTGATCGGCGGCGCGATGGGCGATGTCGCCATTTCGCCGAGGGACCCGCTGTTCTGGGTGCACCACGCCAATATCGACCGGCTCTGGCTGGCCTGGTTCGACGCAGGCGGCGGGCGCCACATGCCCAAGGCCTACAAGCCGTACTGGCAGGGCGACTTCGAATACGGCGCCGCGGTGGCGACGGTGCCGCGCGTGTGGGCGCGCAACCCGCAGAGGTACATGCTGTACGACTACGAGAACGACACGATGCCCTCGACGCTCCCCTCCGACCCGCCGCCCAGCACCTCGACCGCAACCGCCGCGGCCTTCTCGTTGTCGCCGGCACGGATCGGCGCGGTGCCGATGCGGCCGGCGAGCGTGCAGACAACGCCGGCTGGCAGTGCGCAGCCGCTGGCCCTGGACGAGCATTCGGTCACCGTCGACGTGCCCCTGTCCAGCACGCAGACGAACCAGGTGCGCTCGCTGCTGATCAAGCCGGCCGCGAGCGAGGCGACCTCGGCGCCGACCCCGTTGCGGCTGGTGCTCGACGGCGTCCAGCTGACCAAGCTCGGCCTCAAGGGCGGGTATCTCTACAAGATCTATCTCAACCTTCCGGATACCGCGGGCGTGCAAAAGCCCGAGCGTGCCTACCTGCTGGGCATGCTGGGTCCGTTCGAGATCACCGTTGCGCAGATGAAGGTCGCCATGCAGGGCAAGGGCATGCAGGCCATGCAGGACATGCAGGCGCAGGGAGCCAAGGGCAGGCCGGATACGCGCTTCGAGTTCCCGCTCACCGACGCCTTGCGGAACAACTGGCCCGACCAGCTGGACACGCTCAGCATCTCGTTCGTCCGGGTCAACGGTCGCCGGCATCCGGCCAAGGGCGACGCCATCCACCTCAAGTCCGTGGGGGTCGAGGTCGATAACTGACCCATCCACGCCATCCACGCGAAAAGGGCGCCGTAGGGATACGGCGCCCTTGTCGTATCTGGTGAATGGAAACTCACAGGCCGCAGGGGGACACCCGGCGCGGGCGCACGCATGTGCCGGGCGCTGGAAGCAGGCTGGCGCCTGCACGGCGTCTTCCATGCTTGTGTGACGCGGGTCTCGCCCGTTCGGGAGGGCGCAGGGGCGCGCCCGGCACTTTTTGCCAACGTGGTCATAAATCGCCCACTTGGGGTGATCTGTCGAGCTTGCTTAGGTATGTGACGATCGCGCATTTTTTGCGTGAGCTTCGCGTGACGAAGCCTTACCCGACACACGACCCTGAGATCCCGTCAAAATGAACGTTTCGCTTAAGAATCAGAAGCTTGCCTCTGTCGCCCGCGCCGCCGTCACCGCGAAGAAGTTTGTGAAGAAGCCCTTGACGCTGGCTGTCGCCGCGCTGGCCCTGTCCGCCTTCGCCGCGCCGTCCTTCGCCGCCGACTGGTGGAACCCGCTGCCGCATATCGTCTTCAGCAAGGCCGGCGTGAACGTGCACAACTACGGCGCGCTCGGCGACGGCGTGCATGACGACACCGCCGCCATCCAGGCCGCGGTCGACGCGCTGCCCGCCACCGGCGGCACGGTCTACGTCCCGGCCGGCCACTACATGATCAACGCGCTGAAGTCGATCCAGCTGCGCTCGCACACCCGCCTGAAGATGGACCCCGCGGCCACGCTCGAAGTGATCCCGAACAGCGCCAGCCGCTACTGGGTCATCAAGGTGTGGGGCGTGACCGACGTCAAGGTGGTCGGCGGCAACATCGTCGGCGACCGCACCAAGCACAAGGGCACCACCGGTGAGTGGGGCTACGGCATCAACGTGGTGGCGTCCACCAACGTGTTCCTGAAGAACATCAATCTCTCCAACTTCTGGGGTGACGGCATCTGGATCGGCGCCAAGGACATCAACAAGGTCCACGTGCGTTCCGACTACGTGACGGTCAACGGCGTGGTGTCGAGCAACAACCGCCGCCAGGGCCTGTCGATCGGCCCGTCGCAGCACGTCTACATCGTCAACAGCACCTTCCAGAACACCAACGGCACGGCGCCGGAAGCGGGCATCGACATCGAGCCGATGACCGAAGGCCAGACCAACACCATCCGCCTGGAGAAGAACACCTTCGCGGGCAACAACGGCAACGGCATCGAGATGCACGCCAACATCTCCGACATCGCCATCGTCGGCAACACGATGAAGGGCAACCGCGGCTTCGGCGTGCTGGGCGTGTCCGCTCCGTACGTCAACGTGATCGGCAACTACATGACCGAGAATGGCCTGGCGGGCGTGCGCCCGAGCGGCGGGTCGCACGACTGGCTGATCACCGGCAACACGCTCAAGTACAACAGCACCCGCTACATGTCGGCGACCAAGGATGGCGGTTCGCTGAGCCGCGACCTGCAGTTCGGCCAGAAGACCTACGCCATCACGGTGCACGACAACGTCTACTCCAACGCCAAGTACAACACCTTCACCAAGTAAGCGCTCGCGACTTGGTTCTCCCCGGGGCGGCCTTCTGGCCGCCCTTTTTTTGTTTGCCCGCTCCGGCACGGCGCGGGTGCCGGCTTGCGTTGACGGGGCATTGATCCGCTGCGACCGATCCTAGCGATTCGTTAAATTTCCGAACGGTCGAGGTCGGTCATGCACAACGGGCGCGAGGCTCAAGCCGTCCTGGAAGCGGGGGCCGCGCCGCGGCGGCCGCCTTCGAGGAAGCTCGCGCCGGTGAGCGTGGTGGTTCCCTGCTTCCGTTGCGCGGCGACCATCGACGACGCGGTGGACTCGATCGCGGCCCAGACCTTGCGGCCGGCCGAGGTGCTGCTGGTGGAGGACGCCAGTGGCGATGACACGCTCGCGGCCCTGCACCGTGTGGCCGCCACCCACGGCACCGACTGGATCAAGGTGATCCCGCTTCCCGCCAACCGGGGGCCATCGCACGCGCGCAACACCGGCTGGCAACAGGCGCAGCAGCCCTACATCGCCTTCCTCGATGCCGACGACAGCTGGGGGCCGCGCAAGCTGGAACTGCAGATGGCCGCGCTCGAGGCCGATCCGGAGATCGCGCTCATCGCCCACCAGATGCTGGTGCGCCCGCGCGGCACGGCGGTGCCGGCGCCGCAATCGCCCGCGGGCGTGCAGATTGTCGGGCGCGGGACGCTGCTGGTGCGTAACCCGTTCCCGACTGCGTCAGTGGTCCTGCGTCGCGACCTGCCGTTCCGCTTCGACGAGGATTTCCGGCGTTCGGAAGACTACCTGTTGTGGTCGCAGATCGTGCTCTCCGGTTATCGCTGCGCCAAGATCGACCAAGTGCTGGCGATCTGGAACCGCCGGGAGAACGGGGCGGTGGGGCTGAGCGACGACTTCGAGGCGATCCACCAGGGCCGCCGCGACCTGCGCCGCAAGCTGGTGCGCCAGGGCCTGCTCGGGAGGCACGAGTATGTCTTTGCCAGCACCGTGGGCCTGGTCAACAAGCTGCGGCGGGATCTGTTCCGCAGTCTGCGCCGGCGTCGCCGGGCATCACCGGCGTGAGCCACCCCCGTCGGTGGCCGGCCTGGCTGACATCACCTCCACGTTCCTGTCGAAAGAATGTCCAGGCTCAGGTGCGTTCGCCAAAGGCGCGCCGCCATGAGCGTCCTGTTCCCCCGGGCCGGTTAGGAAGACTGCCATGATCGTTTCGCACAAGCACAAATTCATTTTCCTCAAGACCAACAAGACCGCCGGCACCTCGATCGAGATCGCGCTCTCCAAGTTCTGCGGGCCTGAGGACATCATCACGCCGATCTCTCCGGTGGACGAGGAAACCCGGCACTCGCTCGGCTATCGCGGGCCGCAGAACCACCTGGCCCCCTGGTACGACTATGGCCCGCGCGACCTCGCCAGGCTGGCGATCAAGGGGAAGCGCAAGCTGCGCTTCTACAACCACATGACCGGGCGCGAGGTGCTCGAGTACGTCGGCCGGGACGTGTGGGACAGCTATTTCAAGTTCTGCTTCGAGCGCAATCCCTACGACCGGCTGGTCTCGCACTACTACTGGTGCAACCGCTCCGAGCCACGTCCCCCGATGTCGCGTTTCATCCGCTCGCCCCGGGCGATGGCCCTCAAGCAGCGTGGCTACGAGGTGTACACGCTCGGTGGCAAGGTGGCCGTGGACCGGATCTGTCGCTTCGAGGCGATTGCCGACGAGCTCGAGGAGGTCCGCAGGATCATCGGGCTGCCCGAGCCGCTGGTGCTTCCGCGTGCCAAGGGCCAGCACCGCGCGGACAAGCGCGGCTACCGCGAGGTGCTGGGGGAGGAGGAGCGCAACTGGGTGGCGCAGACCTTCGGCGAGGAAATGCGGCTTCTGGGTTACCACTACTGAGCGCGCGGCGCCATGCGGCTCCCCTGGCAGGAGAGCCCGCGGTCGGGCCCGCGTGCTTGCGGTTCTTGAACGACGATTTCACGGCAAAACCTCAATCATCCGCCTGGCAGAAACAGGTCGCGGGCGTGCGGGTGCCTTTCAGCCGAAGCGCGCCCGCATGCGTTGTCCCATCCCGTTGGCGGGAACGGCGGCGCGGCCGTCGAACCCCGAGGCTGGAAAGGTTTTTGGCTTGATGGATCCGAATGATCGCGTGCACGGCAACCGCCAAGAGGCCCGCATGAACCTCAGCGTCGTGATTCCCTCCTACCGCTCCGAGCGCTGGGTCGCGCGGGCGATCCGCTCGGCGATCGCCGGGGGCGTTGCCGAGCGCAACGTCATCGTGGTCGAGGATGGCGTGCTCGACGGCACCGGCAAGGTGGTCCAGGCCACCGGGGCGCGGCTGTTCTCGCTGCAGCAGAACGGTGGCGCGCCGCATGCGCGCAACCTGGGCCTGGCGCAGGTGGACACCGACTACGTGATGTTCCTGGACGCGGACGATTACGTGGAGAACGGCCTGCTTGCAGGACTGGTGGAGACGCTCGAGCGGGAACGCGCGGACGTGGCGATCGGCCCGTGGGTCTACGACGGCGACGGCCGCGAGCGCGGGATGCTGCGCCAGCCGCCGGCGCTGGAGAACGGCGAGCGGATCTTCCACTGGGTCATGCACGCCTTCTTCCCGCCATGCTGCATCGCCTGGCGAACGGCCGCCATCCGCTCGATCGGTGCGTGGGACGAGCGGCTGCGCAAGGACCAGGATGGCGAACTGATGATCCGCGCGCTCATCCGCGGCCTGAAGGTGGCGATTTCCGACCGCGGCAACGGGGTGTACTGGCAGCACAACTCGCCCCACCGCGTCACCAAGGCGCAGATCAAGGACGTGATGTACGCGGCCGACGTGGTGTTCGAGCAGATCGAGGCCTGGGTGCGCGCGCGGCTGGCCAGCGGCGCGGGCAGCGACGAGCGGTTGGCGCTCGGACGTTTCTGCTGCAAGACCGCCTGGGTGGCCTACGCCTACGGCGACAGTGCGTCCGGTGACAAATGGAGCGCCAAGGCGCGCGCGTTCGGGTTCCACAACCGCGGTTACAACGCCCGCAGTGCACTGCTGGCCTCGTTCCTTGGCATCCGGATCTCCTCGCGCATCAAGGCACGCACCAGCTCGGTGTACCGGCGCATCGCGCAACGATAGAAGCCCATGCGCCGCAGGGGTGGCCCATGGTCCCGCGGTCGTCGCTATACGACCGATTCACGCCCCCCCCGCCAACGTTCGCACCCACGACCTACGGTCGAGCCCGCCCACGATCTACCGCCCATGACAGACACGAACGTCGGCGCCGCCCGCCACGCATTGTTCGAAACCGATCACCTGCACCAGGACCTGCGCAAGCGCAGCGTGCGGGGTGCGGCGGTGACTATTTCCAGCCAGGCGGCGCGCCTGCTGATGCAGGTCGGCGGCATGGCGCTGCTGGCACGGCTGCTGTTGCCGCAGGATTTCGGCGTGTATGGCAAGACCATCGCGCTGACCGGCTTCATTACCGTGATCCAGACCGGCGGGTTGTCGCTGGCTACCGTGCAGCAGGCCAAGATCAGCCACGGCCAGGTCAGTACGCTGTTCTGGCTCAATGCGCTGCTGGGGCTGACTGCCGCCACGCTGGTGGCCGTGCTGAGCCCGGTCATGGGCTGGTTCTACAAGGACCCACGCGTGATTTCGATCGGCCTGGCCATGGCCGGCGTGGTGCTGATCAGCAGCCTGGGCGTGCAGCATCGGGCGCTGCTGCAACGGCAGATGCGGTTCACGCAGAAGGTGAGCGGCGACCTGCTGGCGCTGCTGGCCGGCTTCGTCGCGGCGGTCGTCAGTGCGTGGCTGGGCGCCGGCTACTGGTCGTTCGTCGTGCAGCAATACACCACGGCGCTGGTCACGCTGGTGATGCTCTACGGCTTCTGCCGCTGGGTGCCGGGCCTGCCGCGCCGCGGCACCGGCGTGGGGCCGATGGTCAAGCTCGGCGCCAACCAGAGTGCGTCGAGCATCCTCATGTTCGCCAACCGCAACGTCGACAACATACTCATCGGCCGCTTCGTTTCCGACGCGGCGCTGGGTTTCTACACGCTGGCGTACCGCCTGCTCCTGCTGCCCATGCAGCAGATCAACGCGCCGCTCTCCTCGGTCATGCTGCCCGCGCTGAGCCGCCTGCAGCACCAGCCCAAGCGGTTCTGCCGGTTCTACTACCGGGCGCTGGGCGCGATCGTCTTCGTCGGCATGCCCGCCGTGTGCTTCCTGCTGGTGGAGGCGCGGTCGATCATCGAACTGGTGCTCGGGCCCAAGTGGTTGCCCACGGTGCCGCTGTTCCAGGCGCTCGGGGGCGCGGCTTTCGTCGGGACCTTCAACATCGCCGGCGGGTGGGTCTATGCCTCGCTCGGCCGCACCGACCGCCGCCTGCGCTGGCAGGCGATCGCCACGCCGGTGACCTTGCTCGGCTTCTTCGCCGGCCTGCCCTGGGGGGCGCTCGGCATCGCCATATCGTTCAGTACCGTCACCGTGCTGCTGGTGGTCCCTTCGCTGCGGAACGCCTACCACGGTACCCCGGTCGACCTGTGGACCACGGCCAAGACGCTGGCACGGCCTGCCTTCGCCTCCATCGGCGCGGCCCTGGTGCTGTGGGCGATCCACGCGTCGGCGCCGCACTGGCCGGCCCAGTGGGTGGTGCTGGATGCGTTGATTTTCGGCGCGGCGTACCTGGGTGCCTGGCTGGCCGATGCCACCGGACGCGCGCACCTGCGCGACCTCGTCGGTGTGCTCGACGAACTGCGCACGCGCAAGGGCTGAGGGAGCAGGCGGGGGCCATGGAAAGCCACTCCCAACCGCACCGGCCGACCGCGGCCCTGCAACGTTCCCTGCGACGTGCGTCGCGGCCGGTTCGCCGTGTCGGGCGCGGGCTGGCGTGCTTCTTTCGCCACAGGATGGCAACGGTGCATCCGTGTCCCGTCTTCATCGGCGGCAGTCCCAAGTCCGGCACGAGTGTCATCGGCGCCCTGCTGGCGCGGGCCACCGGCCAGGCGTTCAGCAAGGACCCCTTCTGGAGCGTCCTGCGCGATGACCGCGGCGGTTTCCTGCTGCCGGACGTGCTCGAGGGCAAGCTCGCGCTCGAGGACTTCGTGGGCCGGTATCGGGCGTACTTCGCCGCCGGCGTGGTCAAGGATCCCGACTTCGTGTTCCTCCTCGCGCAACTGCAGCGGATGTTCCCCGCCTCGGCGCAGGTGTTCGTCGTGCGTGATCCGCGCGAGAACATCCGGAGCATCCTCAGCCGGCTGCGCATCCGTGGCGATCTGGAAGACCTGGGCCCGGACGAACGCCGCATGCTTGGCGCCGAGGAAGGGTGGCGCGCAGTGCTGGCGGGGCGGGGGCTGTGCCTGGACGGTGCGAATTACGTCGCCCGCCTGGCGCAACGCTGGGTCCAGGGGGTGGAGTCCTACCTTGCCGCCAGGGACACCATCCACCTGGTGCGTTATGAGGATTTCGCCAGCGACAGGGCCGGGTCGATCGCCTCGTTGGCCGATGCGCTGGGAATGCGGCTCACGACCGACATCGGCGACAGGCTCGAGTGGCGCCATCGGCCCCACGCCCGGGGCGGCGTCCCGACGGACGACTTCTTCGGCCAGAGGAACCTCGCCACGATCGATGGCATCTGCGCGCCCCACCTGTCCCGGTTCGGCTATGGCCAGTCATGACCTGCCCCACCGCCGCGCGCAAGCTACCTGGTTCACCCGGCCGCGACGGGCCGCATGGCAATTTCCGTCGCGGCATTGTGACGAGGACGGGGCATCCACCCGGATTCCTGATCCGTGCGCGCACCGGGGAAGCCGGTGGGTGCAGCGACGCAGCGCCCGCCGTATGCCGGACACGTATGCCGAGGCGCGGCGCGCATGGGTCAGGGCGGGACGCCTGCCATATGGAACAGACGACTAGAGAGAGTGCCCATGTTCGTTTCCGACAGAATCGTTTTTCTGGAACTGCAGAAGACCGGGTGCACGCACATCCGCAAGCTGCTCAAGGACCTCGTCGGTGGAGAACTCGTAGACAAGCATGACCAGGCTTCGCCGCGCCTGTTCAGGAACGACAGGTTCTTCCTCGGCTCGATCCGCGACCCCTGGGACTGGTACGTCTCGAAGTGGGCCTTCGGCTGCGATGGCAAGGGCGCGGTCTTCAACAACGTGACCAAGGAGGGCCTGCGGATCCGCGGGCGTGGCTGGAAGGCGCATCCCTACCTCAGGCTCATCGACCTGCTGGAGAGTCGCCCCAACCGGCATGCCCAGGAGTGGCGGCGCACCTACCAGGACGCGAACGACGCCGGCGCGTTCCGCGCGTGGCTGCACATGCTCCATGACCCGGACTACTGGCCGGACATCGGCGAGGGTTACAGGCAGTGCGCGCTCAGCCAGTTCGCCGGGCTGCTGACATACCGCTACATGAAGCTGTTCACCTGCAAGCGGGGCGAACTGCGCGAACTGCGCGCCGTCGCCACCCCGGCGCAGCTGGCCGAGCACGAGAGCAAGCGCTGCTTCATCGACTACTTCGTGCGCAACGAGGAACTGGAGGCCAGCCTGCTGGAGGCCCTGCGGCTGGCGAAGGTGCCGGTTTCCCAGGAGGCGATTGCCGACATCATGTCGCGTCCGAAAACCAATACCTCCTCCAAGAAGCACGGTGCCAGCTATTACTACGACGATGAAACGGAGAAGCTGGTCGCCGAGCGCGAGCGCTTCATCATCGGCAAGTTCGGCTACCGGGCGCCCAGCGCCAAGGCCGCCGCCGCGGCGGAGAGTCCGGGCTACCGCGGCGGACAGGGTACCGCTTCCATCCATTCCGGCGCCTTCGTCGGCCAGTACTCGCCCGGCTTCGGCTGAGAAGCAGGAATCACCGGGCGACGGGGCGGCACGCCCGCGACGCCCGATATCAAGAGGCAAGGAGAAACCAAGGTGACGGCAAAAGTTTTCTGTATCGGGTTCCACAAGACCGGCACGACCAGTCTTGCCGTGGCGTTGCAGACGCTGGGCTATCGGGTGACCGGGCCCAATGGCGTCCAGGACCCCGATATCGCCACCAACGTGCATCGGATGGCCTACGAACTCGTCGAGAAATACGACGCCTTCCAGGACAACCCGTGGCCGATCATCTACAAGGACCTGGACCAGCGCTACCCGGGCAGCAAGTTCATATTCACCGTGCGCGAGACGCAGTCCTGGATCAACAGCCAGGTGAAGCACTTCGGCACCCGTGAAACCGCGATGCGCAAATGGATCTACGGGGTCGGTTGCCCGCAGGGCAACGAGGCGATCTACACCCGCGTCTTCGACCAGCACAACCGGGAAGTACTCGAGCATTTCCGGGGACGGCCCGACGACCTGCTGGTGCTGGACCTGCCCAAGGGCGATGGCTGGGACAAGCTGTGCCCGTTCCTGGGCAAGCCGGTGCCGGGGATCCCGTTCCCGCATGCCAACAAGGCCACCGATCGCAATGACCCGCTGCTGGTCAAGCTCCTGAAGAAGGGCAAGCGCCAGCTCGCCGGCGAGAGCGTCCATTCGGCGTAACCCCGTAGGGTTGCGGCAAGGTCGACACCCGTGCCGCGCCCACGCGCGGCACCGACGGGCCTGGACGCCCCGTCACCGGCGACCACGCGTCCAGCCCCCAGCTCGTTCGGTTGCCGTTGCGGGCATCGAGCGCCTCCGATGCCATGGGTGGTTTCCACCCGTGGCCGCCCGTTATACGACGGCTTCACCGGCTGTCCGCTAAGACTGGCTTTTCGAGGTTTGCTGGCTGGTCGATACGGAGGTGTCGCCATGGAACGCTCAGTTGGACTTCTGGAAAACATCCACTACAGGTCGTCCACGGTTGCCTGGGGCGACTACCCCGGATACGTGGAGGACCTGATCATCCGGTCGGGCGCGCGACGCGTGCTCGAACTTGGCGGAGGGGCCAATCCAGCGATACCGCTGGATTTCCTCCGACGACACGGCATCGAGTACACGGTGCTGGACATTTCGCCAACCGAGTTGGCGAAGGCCCCGGACCACTACCGCAAGGTCTGCGGCGACATCGGTTCCCCGTCGATGTCGTTCGACGGGATCGACGGCAGCTACGACATCGTCTTCAGCAAGATGCTCGCCGAACACGTCAAGAACGGCGAGCAGATGCACCGGAACGTCTTCCGGTTGCTGGCGCCGGGCGGCAAGGCGGTCCATTACTTCCCCACGTTGTACGCGCCACCGTTCGTGGTCAACCGCCTGGTGCCGGAAAGGCTGGGCTACTGGTTGCTGCAGTGGCTGCAGCCGGGCCGCGAGCAGGAAGGCAAGAGCGCCAAGTTCCCGGCCTACTACAGCTGGTGCCGCGGTCCGACGCGGCGGCAGATCGCCCGCCTGCGCGGGCTCGGGTATGCCGTCGAGGAATACATCGGCTTCTTCGGGCACCGGGTCTACTACCGCAAGCTTCCGCCCGTGCGGCGTCTGCACTGCCGGCTTGCCGACTGGCTGGTAAAGCACCCGGTCCCGGCACTGACCAGTTCTTCCTACGTCCTGTTGAGCAAGCCCGCGGGGAGCATGCCGGCCCTCCGCGAACAGGAGGCCGGCCGCGCGCTCGCGTGAGTGATCACGACCGGGTGATCCGGTCCGGCAGCGCACCCGGTCGCCTCGCGCCGGGTTGCGCACGGCCGTCGCGCGGTGCCGGGCAGTCGCCTGCCGGCACCGTCCGGAGACCAGGCGGCCCGAAGGGTGCCGGGGCCGGGGTGGGGTCGTCCACCGGCAGGTTTTCCGGCCAGCCGAACCGGTCGCCCAGATAGCGTTCCCAGGTCCGCGGGGCAAAGATATAGGACCCTGCGCCGGGCGTGACGGTCAGTTCACCCACGTAGACCCGCCCCTGGTGGACATAGAAGTCGACCCGCAGGTAGCCGAACGGGCTTGCGAGCTTCTTGGCCAGTGCCAGCATCTCGGCCAGCGCCTCGGGCTTCTCGCTCCGGTGATCGCTTTCGCGCAGCAATGCCAGTTCGAGCTTGAACGGCGCCGGCGACCAGTCCTCCATATACAGCTGCTGCTCGAGGTCGCGGAAACGGCCGTGCATGTGCTGGATGAAGACGAAGGGCTCCTGGCCGGGCGAATTGAAGACGTTGAACTTGTAGTCGTCCGGCGCCTCGTCGCCGTCCAGCAGCGGCTGCTCGAAGATGATCCGCGGCGGGATCGGCAGGTAATGCTTCTCCCGGCTCCGGGAGGCGGCGCGCGAGGCCAGCCAGTCGTTGGCCAGTTCGGCCAGTGCCACGGGGTCCTCCGTCGACTTGTCGCGCACGATCTTCACCTGCCCGAAGCCGTTGCTGCTCTTCATCACGAAGGACGACGGCAGCGACGCGATCGTCTCGGGCGTGACCGATTCGGTGGCGAGGAAGGCGGGTACCAGGTACTGCGGCCCAATGGCCTGCGCGATGTAGTCCCTCGCGGCGACCTTGTCCGCGAGCGTGGAGAACACCGCCGGCGGATAGCGCATGCGGTGGAAGATCTTTTCGGAGAACCGTTTGGGCTGCCTGAAGTTGCAGAACCTGCGATGGAGAAGCAGGTGCTTGTACTGATAGAACACCGGGTCAGGCAGCGAATTGAAAAAGCGCTTGATGGCCTTTTTCATGCTTGGCGCGGGAAAGTTCATGGCCCTCTCTTCTCGTCCTTCGGAAACGCCATAAGGAGCGGCGCGCGTGGCGCCCTCCGCAGAGTCCCGGCTGCTTGCCGATCGATTGTCGGTCGCCGCTCGTCGGCGACCGGTCCCACTTTAAGCGGGACCCCCGTCATGCTGGCGTGTTTTGCGCGGCAACGGGCGGCTCGCCGGCGAGGCACATTCACACCCGGGTGACGCGGGCCGGCGCGACGGCGACCGCCACGGTCCCGCGCCGGGCCTGACCGGCAAGCCAACCGCGCACTTCGTGTTCATCGATCCCGCACGGACAACTGACACGGCTTCCACGTTGCCGTTGGAAGAATCGCCGAGTCCGCCGGGCGTCCGTCCGCGCGGAGGTCCGGGAAACAGCAATGGGCGCTGGCGGCTGCGTTGCGGTGCCGCTTGTTCCGCAAAGGCATAACGCCTGGCGCTCAATGTTCTTTCACAGACGCTTACCGAAGATGCAACGATCGACGACGCCCGTCGCCGCCCCACTGCAACAGGACTGCCCATGACACTGGCCGCAACGCCCCAAGACCACGCCGCGCCGCGCCCCGCGCAGGCGCCGGATACCGACCTGCAACGCCTCGCCGCCTCCTCGCACCTGAAGCGCCTGGAGGCCGAGAGCATCCACATCATGCGCGAGGTGGCGGCGGAGTTTGCCAACCCGGTCATGCTGTACTCCGTCGGCAAGGATTCCTCGGTGCTGCTGCACCTGATGCAGAAGGCGTTCTACCCGGCGCCGCCGCCGATCCCGATGATGCACGTGGACACCACCTGGAAGTTCCGCGAGATGATCGCCTTCCGCGACCGCCGCGCGAAGGAGACCGGCTGCCGGCTGATCGTGCACACCAACCAGGAAGGCGTGGCGCAGGGCGTGAACCCGTTCAGCCACGGCGCCAGCGTGCACACCGACATCATGAAGACGCAGGCGTTGAAGCAGGCGCTGGACAAGTACAAGTTCGACGCAGCCATCGGCGGCGCGCGTCGCGACGAGGAGAAGTCGCGCGCCAAGGAGCGTGTATTTTCCTTCCGCAACGCGCAGCACCGCTGGGACCCGAAGAGCCAGCGGCCGGAATTGTGGAGCCTTTACAACACGCGTATCCACAAGGGCGAGAGCGTGCGGGTGTTTCCGCTTTCGAACTGGACGGAGCTGGACATCTGGCTCTACATCTACCGCGAGAACATCGAGGTGCCCTCGCTGTACCTGGCCAAGGAGCGGCCGGTGGTCGAGCGTGAGGGCCAGCTGATCATGGTCGATGACGACCGGATGCCGCTGGAGCCCGGCGAAGTCCCGCAGATGCGCAAGGTGCGCTTCCGCACCCTGGGCTGCTATCCGCTGACCGCGGCGATCGAGTCCGACGCCGACACGCTGCCGGCGGTGATCCAGGAAATGCTCATCGCACGCACCTCCGAGCGGCAGGGTCGCATCATCGACCAGGACGCCTCGGCCTCCATGGAAAAGAAGAAGCAGGAAGGGTATTTCTGATGGATCTGCAGACCACCGAAAGCCGGCCGAGCGCCGCCGTCACCGCGATCGACGATTACCTGCAGCGGCACGAGACCAAGAGCCTGCTGCGCTTCATCACCTGCGGCAGCGTGGACGACGGCAAGAGCACCCTGCTGGGCCGCCTGCTGTACGACACCAAGCTGCTGTTCGACGACCAGCTGGCCGCGCTGGAGGGCGACAGCCTGCGCCACGGCACGCAGAACGGCCAGCTCGATTTCGCGCTGCTGGTCGATGGCCTTTCCGCCGAGCGCGAGCAGGGCATCACGATCGACGTGGCCTACCGCTTCTTCAGCACGGACAAGCGCAAGTTCATCGTCGCCGACTGCCCGGGGCACGAGCAGTACACGCGCAACATGGCGACCGGCGCGTCCACCGCGGACCTCGCGGTCGTGCTGGTGGACGCGCGCAAGGGGCTGATGACGCAGACCCGCCGCCACACCTACATCTGCAGCCTGCTCGGCATCCGCAACGTGGTGCTGGCGGTCAACAAGATGGACCTGGTCGACTACGCGCAGAGCACGTTCAAGCGCATCGAGAGCGACTATCGACTGGTCGCCGCGCAGATGGGCATCGAGAACGTCGCCGCCATCCCGATGTCGGCGCTGCAGGGGGAGAACGTCTCCAGCCGTTCGCAGGCGATGGGCTGGTACAACGGTCCGAGCCTGCTCGAGCACCTGGAGACGGTCCAGGTCGAGCGCGTCACCAGCAAGCTCGGTTTCCGCATGCCGGTGCAGTGGGTGTGCCGTCCGGACCAGAACTTCCGCGGTTACGCCGGACAGGTGGTCGCCGGCTCGATCGCGCCGGGCGACGAGGTGGTGGCGCTGCCCAGCGGCGTGCGCTCGCGCGTGGCGCGGCTGGTCACCGCCGACGGCGACCTGCCGCGCGCGGCGGCGGGTGACGCCGTGGCGATCCAGCTCGAGGACGAGCGCGATATCAGCCGTGGCGACGTGAT
>NZ_DASSES010000194.1:0-2601 GCF_035695185.1 Frateuria sp. | reverse complement strand
CAAGAACGCGGCCCCCCGCAACGGCGACAACCAAGCAACGTCCTACCAGGTATCCGCCGCCGGACACCAACCAGGCCGAGCTTGTTTGGTCCTCTCCCCGGAAAGGAGAGAGGGCGCGAAGCGTCATGCCCCGTCGAAATCCAGCGCGGCGGTCAGGTCGCCGGGCGGCGGCCCGCCGGCCGCACGCATGGACTCCTCGCGCAGGGTCAGCCCCGGCAGCTTGCGCAGACCGAAGCGGCGGGTCAGGAAGCGCGCGATCGATCCGGTGTCGTAGACCGTGTGGTCGACGTGGCCCTTCTTCGCATGCGGCGACACGATGATCGCCGGGATGCGCGTCCCCGGTCCCCAGCGGTCGCCCTTGGGCGGCGCCACGTGGTCCCACCAGCCGCCGTTCTCGTCGACGGTGACGATCACCAGTGCGCCCGGCCACAGGGGCGATTGCTGCAAGGCCTCCACCACCGCCATGATGTGGCGGTCGCCGGCGTCCACGTCCGAGTAGCCGGCGTGCATGTTCAGATCGCCCTGCGGCTTGTAGAAGCTGACCGCGGGCAGCGCACCGGCGGCGATCGCCGCCAGGAAGTGATTGGTCTGGGCGGTTTCGCCCACGCCGGCGTCGCGCAGGTGCTTCGCGCGCGCGGCGTTGCCCGGCGCGTAGGCGGCGAAATAGTTGAGCGGCTGGTGGTGCGGCTGGAAGTTCGGTCGCTGCGGGAACTCGGCCTGGTCGCCGTCGCCCTTGTCCTCCAGCGCCAGCTTCCAGCCACCGGCGTACCAGGCCCAGTCGACGCCCGCCTCGCTGAGCAGGTCGCCGATGGTGGCGTGCTGCTGGGGCACCAGCGTGTTAGCGCTGCCCGGGTCGGCACGCTGCGGATCGTTCGGGTCCTTCGAGAAGGCCGGCGCGTACGGCGGCCCCATCGTGTTGACCGCCCAGAAGTCCGGCGTGAGCGAGCTCGGGACCAGGGCCTCGGGCTTGCCCTGCATCGCGCTGGCCGGCGAGTCGTGGGCCAGCTTGAGATGGATGTCGGTCGCCTCGCCGCTGACCGTCTGCGCGATGTTGAAGCGCGCCGGGCTCGCGTCCGCGTGCGGGTAGTAGGGCGGCTGCGCGGCGACCAGGTACTGGTGGTTGAGGAACGAGCCGCCGAAGGCGCCCATGAAGAAGTGGTCGCACAGGGTGTACTGGCGTGCCAGCTGCCAGAGCCTGAGGTTGGCGGCGTTGTCGCCGTAGTAACCCATCACCAGCGCGCCCGAGTCGCCCCAGGCGACGAAGCCATCGTTCCTGCCGCCGTTGATCTGCCGCTGGTTCTCGTAGAAGCGGTGCCACAGGTCGCGGGTGACCACGCCCTGCGGCAGCGGTTCGCCGCTGCCGGTGCGCAGCGCCCAGGGCGCGTTGGGCAGGCCGGTGATGTCCTCCTGGCGCACCAGGTAGCGGCGGTGGTTGACCACCTGCTCGTGCGGCGCGACGCCATGCCATACCGGCGGCAGCTGCTTCAGCACCGAGCCGTCGCGGTCGCGCTGCAGGTACCGTTCCGGCTTGAGCCGGTCGAGCGGCTCGGCGACGCCGGGGAAGTTGGCGAACAGGTTGTTGAAGCTGCGGTTTTCCGCATAGATCACCACCACGTGCCGGATGTGCTCGCGCAGCAGCGCGTCGAGCCGGGTCGGCGCGGGCGTGGCCGTGGCCGGCCTCGCACCGGCGACGGCGTCGGCGCCGCCCAGCGCCAGCCCGGCACCGACGGCGGCCAGGCCACCGAGCAGGCGTCGGCGCTGCGGATCGGTCGGTTGGTCGTCGCCGTCGGGGGGCAGGGAGCGGTCGGACATGCGGGTGTCTCCGTGGAGGGCGGGAGAGCACGCAGTATGCCGGGATCGACCCGGATCCGCGCCTAGCCTTCCAGCGAATGCGCGGCCTGCCACATCGCGCGCGTCAGCGGCCGGTTCGCGTGCGGCGTCTGCAGCACGACCAGCGTGGTGGTGCTGACGCTGGGGTGGATCTTCAGCAACCGGTCCAGCACCGTCTCCAGGTGCGCCACCGACAGCGCGACGACGTGCAGCAGGGCGGAATCCTCGCCGGCCAGCCGGCGGCATTCGAGCACTTCGGGGACGTCTGCCACCAGCGCGCCGATGCGCGCACAGACGCCGCCGTCGCAGCGCAGCCGCACCATCGCATCGATGCTGTAGCCCAGTCGCCGGGGGTCGACCACGGCGCGGTAGCCTGCGATGATGCCGGCCTCCTCCAGCCGCCTGACCCGCTCGGCCACGGCCGGCGCCGACAGGCCGACCTGCCGCCCCAGTTCCGCGTAGCCCTGCCGGGCATCCTGCTGCAGGGCTTCGAGCAGCTGCCAGTCGCGGGTGTCCAGCTCGGGTTTCGATACGAAGGCCATGGCGGGGACTCTGCAGTTCGTTCGTCGGCGAAGCATGCCATGCCGGCTTGGATGCATGCTTCCGGCGCACCCGGGTCGTCACTAGGATGCGCACTTCCCCGCACCGGAATTCCCCATGGATACCCCCCGTCTGGACGGGCGGACGCTGGCCCTGATCGGCGTCGCCCTGCTCACCTGGTCATCCGCCTACGCGGCGATCGCCTATGCGTTGCCAGCGTTCGCGCCAGGC
>NZ_DASSES010000193.1:0-15347 GCF_035695185.1 Frateuria sp. | reverse complement strand
CCCACGACTGGGACCTGGACTACGCCACCATCGCCAGCATCTTCCGCGCCGGCTGCATCATCCGCGCCGGCTTCCTCGAACGAATCATGGACGCCTACACGCGCGACCCGGAGCTGCCGAACCTTATGCTCGATCCCTACTTCGCCGACACGGCCATGCGCTACCAGCAGGCGTTGCGCGACGTGGTCACCACCGCCGTGGCCTGCGGCGTGGCCACGCCCTGCCTGGCGTCGGCGATCGCTTGGTTCGACGGTTACCGCAGCGCACAGCTGCCGGCGAACCTGCTGCAGGCGCAACGCGATTTCTTCGGCGCCCACACCTTCGAACGGGTCGATCGCCCGGGCAGCTTCCACGTCCAATGGGAGGATTGAGGCAGGCTGCCGATCGACCCCAGGCCGCCGATCCGCGAGGACGGCGGTCGACCGTGACCTGATCACGTATCCCGCCATCTTTCGCCATGCCCGAACTTCCCGAAGTCGAAACCACCCGCCGCGGCATCGCCCCGCACGTCGAAGGTCGCCGCGTCGAGGGCGTCGTGCTGCGGCGCCCGGACCTGCGCTGGCCGATCCCGCGCGAGGTAAGCGAGCTGCTCCCGGGTCAGCGCATCGAGGCGGTCGAGCGCCGCGCCAAGTACCTGCTGCTGCACACGCAGGCCGGCAGCGCGCTGATGCACCTGGGGATGAGCGGCATGCTGCGCGTGCTGCCGCCGGACGCGCCGCTGGGCGCGCACGACCATGTCGACATCGCGCTCGCCGCCAACCCCGGCCGCCCGGCCCGGGTACTGCGCTTCACCGATCCGCGCCGCTTCGGCTGCCTGCTCTGGCAGCCGCCCGGCGAGACCCACGAACTGCTTGCGGCGCTCGGCCCGGAACCGCTCACCGACGCCTTCGACGGCGACCTGCTCTGGCACGTCTCGCGCGGCCGCAGTGCGGCGGTGAAGCTGTTTCTGATGGACAACGCCGTAGTGGTCGGCGTGGGCAACATCTACGCCAGCGAGGCGCTGTTCGCCGCCGGCATCGACCCGCGGCGCGCGGCCGGCAAGGTTTCGCGCGAGCGGTACGCGCGGCTCGCCGCAGAGGTCAAGCGTATCCTCGGCTGGGCGATCGAGCGCGGCGGCACCACGCTGCGCGATTTCCTCAATCCCGACGGCGCACCCGGCTACTTTGTCAGCGAGCTCAACGTGTACGGCCGCGCCGGCGAACCGTGCAAGGCGTGCGGCACGCCGATCCGCCAGGCCGTGCTGGGACAGCGCTCGACGTTCTGGTGCCCGCGCTGCCAGCGCTGAACCAGTCCGCCGCAAGCAGCGAGTACAACCGCTGCAAGGGTTCGCGCACCCGCTCAGCCGCCGCCGAACAGTTGCTCGGCGCGCTGGAACAGCACCCAGCTGGTGGCGATGAGCTTGTCGCCGCCCTGGGGCCGGTTGCCGCGATGGGTGTGAGTGAAGGCCGCGGGGGCCAGCAGCAGGGTGCCGGTGCGCGGGACGATCTTGCGGCCCTGGTG
Organism: Frateuria sp.; assembly: GCF_035695185.1. Classification (GTDB taxonomy): domain Bacteria; phylum Pseudomonadota; class Gammaproteobacteria; order Xanthomonadales; family Rhodanobacteraceae; genus Frateuria_A. Next base: position 13,847 of record NZ_DASSES010000193.1, on the reverse strand, counting down.
GAGGAACTCGGTTTCGCCCTCGCCGAAGCCGTCGTTGAGGTAGAGCGTCCACAGCAAATGCCGATGAAGCGTGTCGGCCGCCGGATCACGCGGGTACAACTCGCAGTGCCAGTACGGGTAGCCGCCCTGGCCGGCGCGGTAGCGCTGGAGGTTGATCGCGCCGGGCCGGAACACCGTCTGGACCAGCGGCGCCAGCGCCGCATCGGGCATGCCCTGGAGGCGTTCGGGGGTGAGCCGCTCCGGTGTGCCGTCGGCGCCGGGCACCTGCAGCATCAGCGGCGCGACCAGTGCGTACGGGTAGCGGCGCAGGTAGGCGAGCAGGCCGTGGAACACCGCGTCGTTGAGCATCGCCTCGGCGTCGGCCCAGTCCGGGTCGGCACTGATCAGCAGGTCCTGGCTGTGCTTCAGCTCGGGTAACAGGCCGCCGCCGACGCGGCCGGGGCGCAGCCGGTCGCTGCGTCCGAAGCGCTCCACCAGCGCGGCGCATTGCGCGGGCGCGAGCGCGTCGGGATACACACAGATGAAATCGTCGGCGTCGGTGCTCGGCTGGGACATGGCGGGCGCTCCGGGCGAATCGCTCCATCCTCGCACAGCGACCGGTCGCGCTAGTCCAGCAGCCCGCGGCGCAAGGCGTAACGCACCAGCTCGGCGGTGTTGCGTACGCCGATCTTGCCCAGCACGCGGGCGCGATGGTTCTCGCCGGTCTTGGTGCTGATGGAAAGCTGCCGCGCGATCTCCTTGGTGGTGAGTCCCTCGGCGATCAGCCGGAATACCTCGCGCTCGCGACGGGTGAGCGTGGCATACGGGTCGTCCGCGGCGCGCTCCGGATGCTGCAGCTGCTCGGCCAGCGCCCGTGCCACCTGCGGCCCGAAATGGCCCCGCCCCGCGTGCAGGTTGCGCACGGCGGCGAGCAGCTCGGCGGCGGGGCTGTCCTTGACCAGGTAACCGCTGGCGCCGGCGCGCACCGCCTGCAACACGTACTGGTCTTCCTGGTGCATGGTCAGCACCAGCACGCGCGTATGCGGCAGCGCCTGGTGCAGGCGGCGCACCAGCTCGATGCCGCTCAGGCGCGGCATCGAGACGTCGGTGACCACCACGTCCGGACGCAGCGCCAGCGCCTGCTCGAGCGCCTCATCGCCATCGCCGGCCTGGGCGATCACATGCACGTCCCCGTCGCTCTGCAGGATGCGCACGAGGCCATCGCGCAGCAGCGTATGGTCGTCGGCAAGCAGGACGCGGATCGGTGGCGGCATGCGAGACACCCTGCCCGCACGCGCGCGGGTGCGTCAAGCGGTCAGCGGGGGGTCGCCCGCCAGCGGCACGACCGCGCGCAGGCGGGTGCCGTGGCCGGGTGCGGAGCGCACTTCCAGCCGCCCGTCGAACAGCTGCAAACGCTCGCGCAGGCCGCCCAGGCCACTGCCGTGGCCCGCCGGAAGGGCGGCCGGGTCGAAGCCGCGGCCGTCGTCGACCACCTGCAGCTGCAGCGCACCGGCGCGCTCGACCAGGCGCACCAGCACACTGCGCGCGCGGGCGTGCTTGGCGATGTTGTTGAGCGCCTCCTGGGTGACACGGAACAACAGGGTCTGCCATTCACCATCCAGCGCGGGCAGCGGTTCGATCTCCACCGCGACGGTGATGCCGGCCGCCTCGCCCACGCTGTGGGCCAGCCAGCGCAACGCCGGTTCGAGCCCCAGGTCGTCCAGCACCGCCGGGCGCAGCAGCCGCGACAGCGCGCGGGTGTCTTCCAGCGTGTCGGCGCACAGCGCCACGGCCTCGTCCAGGGCGGTCCGCAGCCCCACCGCTTCGGGCGCCACGGTCTCGGCGAGTTGCGCCAGGCGGTGTTTCAGCGCGGTGAGGTTCTGCCCGACGCCATCGTGCAGGTCGCGCGCCAGCCGCCGGCGCTCCTCTTCCTGCACGCGCAAGACCGAGCGGCCAAGGCGGCGGAACTCGCGCTCGTTGGCTTCCAGCCGCGCAAGCAATTGCTGGTAGCGGTGTTCGGCCTCGCGCGGCGAGAACGGCGTGCGCTCGCTCACGGGATCAGCTGCTCGGTGGCCCGGTCGAACGCGCCGTGCCTGGCCGGCAGCCGGCCGCGCAGCGTGGCCAGTGCGGCGGTAGCGGCGCGCTCGGCGCCGGCCGCCGCGGCGGCGTCGCCGGCCATGCGCTCGGCGCGTGCGCCCAGGGTGTGGAGGTACGCCGCCGCGAGCATCGGGCTGCCACGCATCCAGGTCGTCGCTTCGCGGTAGGCACGAAGTGCAGCGTCGGCATCGTGCGCGGCGAGCGACCGGCGCATCGCCAGGATCAGCCAGTCCAGCCGCAGTTCGGCGTTGCCCAGTGCGGCGGTGGCCGCGTCCAGGCCGGTATCGCCGGGCGGCTCCAGCCACGCGCGCAGCAGGGCCAGGCGCAGTTGCAGTTCGCGCACGCCCGAAGCCTGCGCCAGCGGTTGCGCCTGCGCCAGCGCCGCCTGCGCCTGGCGTGCCTGGCCCGCGCGCAGCGCCAGTTCGGCACGCACGATCGCCTCGCGCGCGCGCTGTTCCCGCGAGCGATCCTCGCCCGTCGGCATCGCATCCAGTTCGCGCACCACCGCGTCGGCGTCGCCGGCCGCCAGCAGGGTGCGCGCGCGCAGCAGCCGCGCGTCCGCCTCGCCGCGTAGATCGTCGCGCTGACGAAACAACGCGATCGCCTTGTCGGCCTGGTCGAGCGCCCCGGCCAGGTCGCCCTGGAGCAGCGCCAGCTCGCTCAGATGGCGGTGGCTCACCGCGGCCTCCTCGGGCATCTGCCGCTGCTGCGCCTCGGCAAGCGCGGCGTGCTGCAGTTGCGCGGCGTCGTGCCAGCGGCCGCGCGCCGTGGCGAGCTGGCCCAGATTCTGGCGCACCCGCACGCGCCCGGTCTCGCCCTGGCCGGTCGCGTTGGCGGCGGCGCGCTGCCAGTAACTCTGCGCGTCGTCATAGCGGCCCAGCTCGAAGTAGGCGAAGCCGATGGCATTGAGCGCCTGCGCCAGGCCCTGCGCGTCGTCCACCTGTTGCCATCCCTGCAGCGAGCGCTGGTAGGCGGCGAGCGCGGCATGGAAGTCGCCGCGCTCCTCGGCGAGCACGCCCAGTTCGTTGTCCACCGCGGCCAGCCCGGCGCGGTCGTCCAACGCCTCGTTGAGCGCACGCGCACGGGTCAACGCGGCACCGGCCTCGTCGAAGGCGCCACGCAGGCTGAGCACGTTGGCAAGGTTGCGCAGGCCGGTCGCGACGCCGCGGCGGTTGCCGATCGCGTCCTGGAGCTCGACCGCCTTGCGGTATTGCTCTTCGGCCGCGTCGGTCTGCCCCAGCCGGCCGTAGCCGATACCGAGCGCGTTGGTGGTCAATGCCACGCCGTACGGATTGCGGCTGCGCTTGTAGAGCACCAGCGCGCGCACCAGGTAGTCGTCCACCGCGCGGCGCGCCTCGCCCTGCAGGATCGAGTACTTGCCCAGTTCATACCAGGCACGGGGGTCGTCGCCGTCGCGGGCGACCAGGGCGGACAGCCGCCCGATGGCGGCGGCGAAGTCGCCGCCCGCGCCCTGGGCACGCGCCAGTTGCAGGTCGGCGAGGGTATCGTCCGGCGCCTGCGCCAGTTGCTTGCGCCACAGCGCCACCGCATCGGGCGCGGCGCCCTGCTCCAGCGCGTGCTCGGCCGCGAAGCGGCGCCCGAGGCGCGGGAAGGCCGGGCCGGCGGCGCGTTGGCCCTGCTCGATGGCGTCCAGTGCGGCATCGTGCTCGCCGGTCATTTGGGCCAGGTCCAGCTGGGCATCCCACAACACCGCATCGTCGCGGCGCTGCCGGGCGAGCGCCTGCACCTGTCGCAGTGCCGCCGGGTAGTGGCCGGCGGCGCGCGCTTCGAGCGCGGTGCCGAACGCATCCAGTTGCACGGGCGGCGGCAGGGGCGGCGGTGGCGCAGTGGCACTGGCGCCGAGCGCTTGCGTCAATGCCGGTTGCGCCAGCCAGGCGCGGAAGGCCTCCACGGCATCGGGCCGCGGTGGGCCATCGAGGGCGGCGCCGTTTCCTTGGGCCGGCTGCAGTTGTGCGCGCACGAGCCAGGTTCCAGCACGCTGCTCCAGGGTCGCCGCCAGGCTGCGATCGGCCACCGCCACGCGTCGCAGCGTGGCTGGGTCGGGCCGGTTGCCGGCGGCGTCGAGCTGGCGCAGCGCCTGCACCGTGCGCTCCGGATCCACACTGGCCACGCCGGGAAGGTTGGCGATACGCGCGCGCAGGTAGGCATCCAGCGCGGCCAGGCGGGTCGCCGGCACGCCGCTTCCCTGCAGTGGCAGCACCAGCAGGCGGTGCAACGGCGGCGGGGCCGCGGCGACAGGCGGGCGGTGGCGCGGAAGCCACCACAGCGTCGCCAGCGTGCCGATTGCCAGTACGGCGAGCGCGACGTGCCAGGGGCGCCACCGCGGGCGCCAGTCGCGGGGCAGCGCGCGGCGGTCGATCGCGCTGACCACCGCCGCCGCATCGGGCAGGCGGTGCGACGGCTGCGTGCGCAGCAGGCGGTCGACCAGCCGCGCAACCCACACCGGCACTTCGGGCCGGTCCTGCGTGACCGGCGGCGGTGTGCGCACCAGTCGTTGCGCGAGCGCCTCGGCCGCGGTGGCGCTGTGGAAGGCCGGCTGGCCGGTGAGCATCTCGCGCAGGATCAGCCCGAGTGCGTACAGGTCGCTGCGGGTGTCGACCGGATCGCCGCGCGCCTGCTCGGGCGAGAGGTAGTCCGGTGTGCCCATCGCGCCGCCCAGGCCGGCGTGGGTCAGCCCGCTGCTGGCCAGCGAGCGGGCCACGCCGAAGTCGCTGATGTAGGCGTTGCCGTCGCCGTCGACCAGCACGTTGGCGGGCTTGAGGTCGCGATGCACGACGCCGCGCGCGTGCGCCGCCTGCAGGCCCAGCGCGATCTGGCGGGTGATCCGCAGCGCCTCCTCCAGCGGCAGCGGCCCGCGGTCGATGCGGTGGTCCAGCCCCTCGCCCGGCACGAAGTCCATGCTGATCAGCCAGTGGCCGTCGTGTTGCGCCAGGTCGTGGATGCGCACCACGTGCGGGCTGGATACCTGCCTGGCCAGCAGCAGTTCCTGGCGGAAGCGCTCGAGCGCGTCGGGACGCATCGCGACCTCGGGGCGCAGCAGCTTGATCGCCACCGGCACGCCCAGCGCCTCGTCGTGCGCGCGATAGACCACCCCCATGCCGCCCACGCCCAGCAGCGCCTCGACGCGGAAGCGCCCGGCCAGCAGCGTGCCTGGCACCAGCTCCATGCGCGCGTAGATCCCGGTGTCGGTGGGCGCGCTCATCGCCGCTAGCCGGCCGGTTCGGCGAGGATGCGCTGCCAGTCCAGTTCCGTGGGCAGGCTCCCGCTGGCCAGCGCATCGCGCGCCAGATGCGCGCTCAGCCACAGCGCGGTGCGCTCGGCGAACGCCTCCAGCAGCTGCAGGTCGAGCGTGGTCAGCGGCGGACCGGCGCTGCGGCGGTCGGCGTAGATGGCACCCAGCACACGCTCGCCATCCAGCAACGGCAGGCACACCAGCGTGCGCAGGCCGCCACGCACGACCGACTCGCGCGCGTCCATCCAGGCATCCTGGCCCGGCTCGTTGAAGACCACCGGCCGGCGCTGCGCGATGGCACGGCTGACCGCGCCGAGGCTGCCGGCGAAGTGGGCACCGGCCATCTGCGCCGGATCCAGCGCCAGTGCCGCGCCCACGCGGAACGTGCCGGCCTCCTCGACCAGCAGGAAGCCGCGCTCGCAACCGGCCAGTTCCACCATCGCTCCAAGGCTGGCCTCGAGCAGCGGGCGGACCGGCGTGCGTTGCGTGGGCGCCACGCTCGCCAGCGTGTCCAGGCGCACCGTGTAGGCAGTGGCGATGCGTTGGCGCTCCTGCCAGCGCGACGCGTCGGCGTGCAGCGCCGCTCGGTCGAGCGTGGCGAATTCGCAGTGGATGTCGCCGAAACGCAGCCAGCACGCGCCTTGCAACCGCGCCCGGTCGACCGGTGCGCCGTCGACGAAGCTGCCGTTCTTGCTGGCGAGGTCGTGCAGCAGCCAGGCATCGCCGTCGTCCTGCAGCTCGGCATGCACGCGGGAGATCGAGGGGTGTGCCAGTACCAGGTCGCAGTCCTCGGCACGGCCGATCCGCAAGCGCCCGCCCGCCTCCAGCGTGCGGGTGACGGCGGCGCTGTCAGGAACGAAAGCAGTCAGGCGGGCAAGCATGAATCCATCTTAACTTGCCTGCGGCAACCTGCACGTCGCCGGCTTTTCTCCCCGGGGCCCGCGCTGGGGGAGCGCGCCCGTCAGACGGCTCCCGCGGGCGCGCAAACCGCCGCCGGGTCAGTGCCCGTAGTCGCGCTGGTAGCCGATGCTGAAGTCCAGCGTATTGGCCGAGGCCAGCAATTCGCCGGCGATGTTGTCGGCATCGCGTGTGGCGCGCCACTCGTCGGGGATGGCCAGCCCGGCGCGGTCCTGCACGCGGGCGCGCAACTGGTCCAGTGCGTTCAGCGCGTCGGCATACCGGCCCTGCGCATAGGCGGCCTGCGCGCTGTCGGCATCCATCTGCAGCGGGCCGCGCTCGGCCAGCGGTACCTGCGACACGAGCGTCTGCAGCCGGGCGAACTTGGCGGCCACCACGTCGCTGGTCGCGCGCAGGTCGGCCAGTACCAGGAACTGCGAGAAACCGCCGGTGGTGCCTCGCGCGCGGATGCTGCCCGGCGCGATGTCGTCGGTGATGTCACGGAAGCTCCCGTCGATGGGCGCCTTGAACAGGCGCAGCGGACTGCCCGCCACGTAGGAAAGCGCGTGCGTATGCACTTCCACGTGGACCGTGCGGCGGAAGCTCAGCCCGCCCTGCGCCGGTGGCTCGATCGTCAGCATCAGCGGAAAGGCCGCCTGCAGCTGGTTCACGCTGCCGTCGGGCAGGCGCGCGAGCAGCGCGGGGTCGGAGACGTCGACCAGCCGCGCGCTGACACCGAGGCTGGCCGCGCTCAGGCCGCTGGCGTCGTCGAAGGCGAGCGTGAGCTCGGCGAACTGTGGCTGCGAAGGCAGGCCCACGCGCACGGTGGCCACGTTGCCGGTCACCGACACGGCCACCGGCAGGTCCTGTGCCGAGGCCCAAGGCAGGCACAGGCAGAGCGCCAGGCCGCACAACAGCCTGGTGACGGGACTGAGAAGTGACTGCTGCGACATGGTGGTCTCCTGATGGCGACCGCGAGGTCGCCCGGTGTGCGCGAGACCGCGAGACCCTTGCGAGGCCTGCCGTCCCGGCTGGTGGATTCCACACTAGCGCAGCCAATCCGTGAGCGTAACGTGAAGCTCCAGTGCCCGCGCGGGCTTTTCGCGCTTCTGGGTGTTTTCCCCCGTGCGCCCTGGGGGCAACTCCGGATGGGAGCACCCGCGCCGCGGTGCGAATACTCCTTCGACGCCCACCCTGTCGGGGCGACTCAAGGAGTTTGCGCCATGCGTTCGATTAATCCATCCACCGTCAAGCGCACCACTTTCCGCCTCTGCGCGATCGCCGCCGGGCTGCTTGCCAGCGGCGTGGCCTTGGCGGATGCGCGGCTGGACCCGCAGCTGGTCGACCAGATGAACGCCTCCCCCACCGCGCCGCTGGAGGTGGTGATCAGCTACAAGCAGTCCGGCCCGGTCACCGCCGACCAGTTGGCGGTCCTGAAGAGCCTGGGCATCACCCAGGGCCTGACCATGCATACGCTGCCGATCGCCGGTGCGCTGGCCACCCCGACCGAGATCCGCGCGCTCGCCCAGCGCGACGACGTGGTATCGATCTACGCCAACCGGCGATTGCGCTACCTCGATGCCGAGGCGAACGGGCTGTCCGGGGCCGGACGCACGGTTGCCAATCCGGCCGACTTCCACCGTGCGATCCCCTTCAGCGGCAAGGGCGTCACCGTCGAGATCAATGACTCGGGCATCGACGCGACCCACATGGATCTGCAGTACGGCCCGCATGTGGTGCAGAACACCCAGGCGGTCACCAACCTGGCCGCCTACGACACCATGCTGCCGGTGACCTATCTGGAGGGCATACCCAACACCGACGCCGGTTCCGGCCACGGCACGCATTGCGCCGGTATCGTCGGCGGCACGGGCGCGCGCTCCAACGGCCTGTACCGCGGCGTGGCGCCGGGCGCCGACCTGGTCGGCTACGGCTCCGGCGCGGTGCTGCTCGTGCTAGATGCGGTCGGCGGCCTGGACTACGCGGCCACCAACCAGTTCAGCTACGACAACCCGATCCGCGTGGTGAGCAATTCCTGGGGCAGCTCGGGCAAGTTCGACCCGGCCGACCCGGTCAACATCGCCTCCTACGAACTCTACAAGCGCGGCATCGTCAGCGTGTTCGCCGCCGGCAACGACGGCCCGGGCGAGGACACCCACAACCCCTACGCGCAGGCGCCCTGGGTGATCTCGGTGGGCGCCAGCGAAAAGAACGGCGTGCTGACCGACTTCTCCTCGCGCGGCAAGCGCGGCGAGAGCGGCACCTTCAGCATGCCCGACGGGAAGCAGTGGACCTACAGGAACGAGCCGACCATCGTGGCGCCGGGCGTGTCGATCATCTCCACCCGCGACAGCACCGGCACGCTGCCGGCGCTGGCCGCCGAGGAGGACGCCGCCACGATCGATCCGGCGTACCTGCCGTTCTACACGGTGATGAGCGGTACCTCGATGGCCACCCCGCACGTGGCCGGCATCATCGCGCTGATGCTGGAGGCCAACCCGAGCCTCACCCCGGCCCAGGTGCGCGACATCATCGAGCGCACCGCCACCAACATGACCGGGCGGCTGGCGTGGGAAGCGGGCGCGGGCCACATCAACGCCTATACCGCGGTGGCCGAGGCGGCGGGCGTGCGCGGTGGCTTCGGCGCCACGGTGAACACGCTGCGCGACTTCAACAGCAATGCGCTGCTCGCTCCCGGCGCGGCGCCGATCCCGTTCTCGGTGGACTTCGCGCCGGTCGGGCCGGTCGGCGAGCAGAGCTTCACGGTGGGCCCGGACGTGGCGTGGGTCAGCGCGCGCGCCACCATCGACGCCAACACGCTCGCACTTGTGCTGATCGACCCCGACGGCGTGCAGTACGGCTCGGCGATCGCGCTGCCGGTGCTGGGCGACACCGTGACCGCCGGCGCGCCGGCAAAGCCGGGCGTGTGGCGGGTCACCGTGCGCGGCATCGGCTCGGTCTCGGGTACCGACGTGGACCCGGCCGGCGTCACCAACGGCTACGCGGCGCCCGGCACGGTCACCGGCGAGGTGAGCTTCCTCAACAGCGGCGGCTACACGGGCCTGAACGACATCGCCAACCACCCGGCGCGCCAGGCGATCGAGTTCGCGGTGGCCAACCGCCTGGTCGACGGCTATCCGGATGGCCAGTTCCATCCGGACCAGGCGCTCAAGCGCAGCGAGCTGGCGCAGTACCTGGTCATGGGCACGAGCGTGCGCCAGTACCTGCCGTTCTCGGGCCAGCCGAGCTTCACCGACCTGGGCACCGGCAAGGCTGCCTATCCGTTCGCCGAATCGGCGGTGGCACGCGGCGGCGCGCTGCGCGACCTGAGCCAGAGCCAGGACGGCGTGATGAACCTCTGGGGCGGGCAGTTCCATCCCAACGACAGCGTGACCCGGCTCAGCCTGGCCTATTCGCTGGTGCAGAGCCTGGCGCTGCAGGACCAGGCACGGGCCTTCAGCGGCCAGCTCACCGCGTTCTACATGGGCCAGCGCATTCCGCTGGACGACGCGGGGCTGATTCCGGCCAACCTGCGTGGCTACGTGCAGCTGGCGCTGGATCGCGGGGTGATCAACGCACGCTTCAAGGTGACCCAGGGCCCGTACGACCTGCAGCCGACGCTGCATGCGTACTTCGACCCCAACACGGCCGTCACCCGCGCGGCCTACGCGGTGGCCGCCGGACGCTACCTGTCCGTGTACCAGAGCGGGCAGTAGGCACCCGGGTGTAGTGCGGCGGCCCGGTCATCCGGGCCGCCGCTGCCTGGCCACCGGCATCCCGCACGGGTTACACCGGCCAGTCGAAGGCGACGTGGGTGTTGTTGAAGCGGGGATCGTCGAGGCTGCCGTCCGGTTGCGCCACCAGCTCACCGGGCAGGCCCTCGACCTCCAGCGGCTGGCCCTCGACGAAGCGGGCACCGAGCGCCTGCAGCTCGACCAGTCGTTCGCACAGCATCCCGGCCTGGGCGGCCTGCGCGTCCGGCACGTGGCGCATGCTCAGGTCCGGGCGGCCGAACTTGCGCAGGCCGCGCGTGTGGATGGTGGCGCGTCCCTCCTCGTCCCCTGCATTGCGCAGGATCAGCACGTGGTGACGCGGCGGCGCGCCGCCAGGGACCAGGTAATGCCGGCGCCAGGCGTCCGCATCGAACAGGGTGAGGATCTGCGGGTCCAGGATTGCCGCGCCGCCCACGTCCAGCAGGCCGGCGAGTACGCCCAGCGTGTCGCGCAGGTAGTCCAGGCTGTCGCGATCGGCCAGCTCGCCGCGCACCACCAGCACCTCCGGCGCGGCGCGGGCGCGCTCGAAGGCGGCGGGGGCATCCTCCTCGAGCAACTCGCCCAGCGTGCCCTTCAGCGGGTAGCCCTCCCAGCTGCGCAGGGCGTTGTGGCCGTGGCGCTGCACCGTCACGCCCTCGGGCAGGCCGTGGCTCGCGTACCGCGCGGCGGGAATCGCCAAGTCTTCGGCGAAACGGCCGAAGACGTAGAACTGCAGCACGATGGTTTCGTCGCTCGGCTGCCAGTAAGGGCGGGGCCAGGCTTCCGGGGTTGCGGTCATCGGGTTGTCCTTGAGGCGGGCGCGCCCGGGCACCGGAAGTCAGGGCCGGTCGTCGAGCGGCAGCACGCTCTGCTGCAGTTCGATGCGGCCGCGGCCCTCGGTGATGTGCTTGAACTCGGCACGGCTCACCGAGACATAGCGGTCGTTACCGCCGATCTCAACCTGCGGGCCTTCGGTCACGGCGCGGCCCTGCTCGTCCACGCGCACCACCATGGTCGCCTTGCGGCCGGTGTGGCAGATCGTCTTGATCTCTTCCAGGTTGTCGGCCCAGGCCAGCAGATAGCGGCTGCCCTCGAACAGCTCGCCGCGGAAGTCGGTGCGCAGGCCGTAGGCGAGCACCGGGATGTTGAGCCGGTCGACCACGTCGGACAGCTGCCACACCTGCGCCTTGGACAGGAACTGCGCCTCGTCGACGAACACGCAGTGCAGCGCGCCGCGGTCGGTGATGTCCGTTTCCACCAGCGCCAACAGATCCTCGCCGGCGCCGAAGCGGCGTGCGTTCGCCTTCAGGCCGATGCGCGAGGCGACCACGCCCGCACCGAAGCGGTGGTCCAGCGCGGGCGTCAGGATCAGCGTGCGCATGCCACGCTCGTGATAGTTGTAGGCGCTCTGCAACAGCGTGGTGGTCTTGCCGGCATTCATTGCCGAGTAATAGAAGTAGAACTTGGCCATGCCTTCGGGACCGGATGTGATTGCCGCGCCCGCGCGCGGCTCAAGCGCTCAAGTGTGGCATGTCCCGCCGTTCGGATTCACGCGACACGTTCCTTCGCCGGCGCCGCCGGCTCGCGATCCAGCGGCGTGGTGCCACCGCTGAATTCGCTGCGTGCCTGGGCCAGGCGGTATCTGCGCTCGGCGCGGCTGCGCCGCCAGTCGCGCAGCGCGCTGATCGCGTAGACCAGCTTGAACAGGCGCAGCTTGCGCAGCACGACCGGCGTGTCGAACAGGTCGCCGGCCAGCATCGAGATCACGCCCTGCTCCAGCTGCCAGGTGTTGCGCGGCGAGCGGAACATCTGCTGCATCACCGGGCCATTGAAGCGGTAGATGAAGAACGAGAACCGCGCCATGCCCTTGCGCTGGCGCTTCTCCAGCCGGCGCAGCAGCGCCGCCTCGCGCGCCGGCTCGCGCAACGCCTGGTCGACCACCTCGACCGCCTGTTCGGCACCGCTCATCGCCAGGTACACGCCCGAGGAGAACACCGGATCGAGGAAGGCGAACGCATCGCCGACCAGCACCCAGCCGGGGCCACCCATGACGGCCGAATCGTAGGAATAGTTGCCGGTGACGCGCACTTCGTTGTCGATCAGATGGGCGCCTTCCAGCCGCTGCCAGAGCGCGGGGCTCATCTTCAGCGTGTCGAGCAGGAACTCCACGGTGCGGCCGCGTCGCTGCTTGAGGTAGTCGGGGCGGCAGACCGCGCCCACGCTCATCACGCCCTCGGGCAGCGGAATCATCCACATCCAGCCGTGCGCGAAGCTGTAGATGCTGATGTTGCCGCCATCCTCACCCGGTCGGCGCTGCGCGCCGTGGAAGTGGCCGAAGATCGCCGCGCTCTGGTGCTGGCTGTTCTTGCGCTTGAGCTTCTTCCTGGAGGACAGGAGCGCATCCCGGCCGCTGGCGTCGACCACGTAGCGCGCCTGAATGCGGTAACTGCGGCCCTGGTCGGTGCGCACCTCGAGCGTCGAGTCGCGTGACCCGGCCTGCTCGACCTTGAGCACCTCGTGGCCCTCGCGCGCATCGGCACCGCACTCGCGCGCGTGCTCGTAGAGCATCCTGTCGAAGTCCTGCCGCCATACTTGGTAGGCGTGCGGCGGACTGTTGCCGATCGCGCGGGCGAAGGCATAGGTGTTGTAGCCGCGCTCGTTGTCCGCCTCGAAGTCGGCGCCGGGCTTGAAGACGCCCAGTGCGCGCACCTTGTCCAGCACGCCCAGGCGTTCGAACACCGGCAGGTTCATCGGCAGCAGCGATTCGCCGATATGGAAGCGCGGGTGGTGCTCCTTTTCCAGCGCGATGACCTTGTAGCCGCGCCGGGCCAGCAGTGCCGCCGCGGTGCTGCCCGCGGGGCCCCCGCCGATCACCGCGACATCGCATGGTTCCGCGACCGTGTGCTGCTGCTCCATTCCCGTCCCCCCCGCCACGTTGGCGCTTGTCGCCGCCGATTATGGCCGATGCCAGGCAGCGCGCCAGGGGGCCTCTGCTACCATCCCCCTCCGCCCGCACCGCCGCCTGCTCCATGCTCAATCCGCAACAACTGGCCGCCGTCGAACACTGCGACAGCCCGCTGCTCGTGCTGGCCGGCGCCGGTTCCGGCAAGACCTCGGTGATCACCCAGAAGATCGCCCACCTGATCCAGCGGCGGAAGCTCGCGGCCGGCCGCATCGCGGCGATCACCTTCACCAACAAGGCGGCGCGCGAGATGCGCGAGCGCGTGGGCAAGCTGGTCAGCAGCGAGGACGCCGCGGCGCTGACCGTGTGCACCTTCCACGCGCTGGGTCTGAAGTTCCTGCAGATCGAGCACGCGCGCGCCGGCCTGCGCCGCGGCTTTTCGGTGCTGGACGCCGACGACAGCGAGGGCATCGTCAAGGAACTGGCGCCCAAGGGCGTCAAGCCGGACGTGCTGTTCGGCCTCCGCAACCTCTTGAGCCGCGCCAAGAACGCTGGCCTCTCGCCGGAGGAAGCGCTGGCCGCCGCGCGCGCACCGCGCGAGCTGGAGGCGGCGACGATCTACCAGATGTACCAGCAGCGCCTGGCCGCCTTCAACGCGGTCGACTTCGACGACCTGATCCGGCTGCCGCTGCGCATCCTCGAATCGGACACCGAGTGCCGCGACGCCTGGCGCGAGCGACTGCGCTACCTGCTGGTGGACGAATACCAGGACACCAACGACGCGCAGTACCGGCTGCTCAAGGCCCTGGTCGGCGAGCGCGGCGGGATCACCTGCGTGGGCGACGACGACCAGTCGATCTACGCCTGGCGCGGCGCCAACCCGGAGAACATCGACCAGCTCGGCCGCGACTGGCCGAACCTGCGCGTGATCAAGCTGGAGCAGAACTACCGCTGCGGCAAGCGCATC